>JALYGE010000028.1 GCA_030777225.1 Actinomycetota bacterium | reverse complement strand
CCCATCTCGCGGGTGTGGGTCCGGTCCTGGAGCATCCCGACGAGCAGGAAGAGCGCGCCGGTGACGATCCCGTGGCTCACCATCTGCAAGACTGCGCCGTCAAGGGCCAGCGCCCGGACGCCCGTATCCGTCGCCGCAGCGGCCACGGCTACGCCGAGCACGACGTAGCCCATGTGGTTCACGCTGGTGTAGGCGATCAGGCGCTTCAAGTCCGTCTGTCCCAGCGCGACGAACGCCCCGTAGAGCGCGGTGAAGACGGCGAGGGCGGCCACGAACGGAGCCGCTGTGTGGAAGGCGTCCGGCGTCATCTGCAGGGCGAAGCGGACCAGACCGTAGGTACCGAGCTTCAGCATGACGCCCGCCAGGATCACGCTCCCCGCCGTCGGCGCCTCGACGTGGGCCGCCGGGAGCCAGGTGTGCACCGGGAAGAGGGGGGTCTTGACCGCGAAGGTCACGAGCATGGCGATAAACGCCAGCATCGCCGCCAGACCCGCGAGCGGCGGTGACTCTATAAACGCTCGCATGTCGAAGGTGTTCGGGTCCGAGCCCAGGTACAGACCCAGGATCGCCAGCAGTAGCGGCAGGCTGCCCAGGAGCGTGTAGAGGAAGAACGTGAGCGCCGCCCGCTGACGTCCCTCGTAGCCCCAGTCGGCGATGATGAAGTACATGCCGACAAGCGTCACCTCGAAGAAGACGTAGAAGAGGATCGCATCCAGCGCCACGAAGACGCCGAGACACGCCGTCTCCAGCAGCAGAAACAGTGCCACGTAGGAGCGCGCCCGTTCGGTGACCTTTACCGAGAAGACGAAGGAGACGAAGAACAGCACCACCGTCAACAGGACGAGCGGCAGGTTGATACCGTCCACGCCGACCCGGTAGGCGGCGCCGAGCGACGGCATCCAGGCGACCTCCTCCACCTGGGTGAACCCGGCCCCCGTCCCACGCGCCCACATCCCCGCCGCTCCGAGCAGGGTCAACCCCGAGACCGCCACGCCGACCGCGTGCGCGCCGCGGGGTGAGATGCCCGGCAGCGCCACGAGCAACGCGGTTCCCAAAAGCGGAAGAAAGAGCGTTACGGATACGAGTGGAAACATTCGGTAGACCTTTCTACAGAACCAGTATGCCGATAGTCAGGAACGCCAGGACCAGGGCGCTACCGGAGACGGCCAGCAGCAACTCCTTGTGGACGAGCCCCGTCTGGAGCCGGCGGGCGCGACGGCCCAGGTTTCGGATCCCCCGTACCAGGGCGAATATGAGGCCGTCGATCCCCTTTTCGTCCGTGAGCCTGGAAGCCCGCGCGAGCGCGAGGCCCAAACCTCCGACACCGAGCACGCCCCGGTGGATGCCGTCATCGAAAGAATCCGTGGCCTGCGCCACCGCGAGCGCCGGACGGGCCACGAACTGCTTGAACCCCCCACCGACGCGGAAGCCCTTCTCGGCGGGACCACGCAGCGGGCCGAGCAGGCTACCGGCGGGTACGAACCAGCCTAGCGCCAGGCCGCCGAGTGCAATAACGGTGCCAACTACCATGGTGAGCGTGTGCTTGGGGATCTCGCCCCCGACGAGGTGGGCGAGCGGCTCCAGCGTGAAGCCCACGCCGGCCGCCAGTACTACCAGCCCGACCAGACCGGCGCCCATCCAGGTCATCCCGGCGACTGGCTCGTCCTGTTTCTCACCCTTCCACAGGAGCCGTAGCGCCTGGGCGACGTAGATCCCGGTCAGCGCGGTTCCTATGAGGGCGAGCGGAAAGAGCAGCCAGGCGTAGGGCGATTCGTAGGTAGCGGCTATAACGGCGTCTTTGGACCAGAATCCGGCGAGCGGCGGCACCCCGGCGAGCGCCAGCCCCGCGACAACGAACCCGGCGAAGACGACGGGCCGTTCCCGCCCGATACCCGCGAGCTTCGAGAAGTCCGTGGAGCCGCGGGCGTGCTGGAATATCCCGGAGCCGAGGAAGAGGGAGCTCTTCATCGCCGCGTGGGCGGTGAGGTGGGCGAGGGCGGCCACGGGCGAGCCCGCGCCCAGGGCCAGCAACATAAAGCCGTACTGGCTGGAGGTGGAGGCGGCGAGCAGCCGTTTCAGGTCCCGGTCGGCGACGGCCGTCAGGCCGGCCACCACCGCCGTGACGCCGCCCAGGATGCCCACGACCAGCAGCGCCCCCGGCGGGAACAGCGGAAAGGCGCGTATCAGCAGGATCGCTCCGGCCGCCACCAGGGTCGCCGAGTGGAGCAGGGCGGAGACGGGGGTGGGACCGACCATCGCGTCTTGCAGCCAGCCCTGCAGGGGAGTCTGGGCCGACTTGCCCGCCGCCGCCAGGAGCACCAGCAGGCTCGCGGCGAGGGCGGTGGTCCCTCCGACCTCCAGGGTGCGCGGGATCTCGGTGGTCCCGGCTCGCGAGACGAGGACGAAGATGCCGACGTAGAGCCCCAGGTCGGCGGTGCGGGTATAGAGGAAGGCTCGGGTCGCCGCCTCGCCGACGCCCTCTCGTTCGTACCAGAACCCGATCAGCATGTAGGAGGCGAGCCCGATCATCTCCCACGCCGCGAGCAGCAGCACCCAGTCGCCGGCGAGCACCAGCGTCTCCATCGCAGCGACGAAGAAGGACATCTGGGCGAAGAAGCGGACCTTTCCGCCTTCCTCCTCCATGTAGCCCACGGCGTAGAGCATCACGAGTGCGCCCACGACCGCCACGATGGCGGCCAGCGCGGCCGTCAGGGGCGTGGCGGTGAGTCGCAGAGGATACTCCGGCAGGCCCGGAAGCGTCGCCGCGTAGCGTGCGCCGCCGGCGACACGGATCAGCATGACTACCGCGCCGATTAGTCCCGCGCCGACCCCTATCAGGGCGAGCGTGGGGGCGGCGCGGCGGACCAGCAGTATCGCTGCCATCGCTGCCAGGGGGCCGAGGATTGACAGGGCGACGAAGGTCATCCCTTGAGGTCCCGGGCCTCTTCCATCTCGACCGAGCCTTTGTAGCGGAAGCGGGCGGTACCGACGCCGAAGCCGACGGCCATCTCCAGGGCCATGACGGTCATCACGATTAGGACGAACATCTGGCCGGAGTACGCTTCGGGGTGCAGGAAGCGCCAGAAGGCGACCAGGTTTACCGCCGCGCCGCCGAGCATCAGCTCGACGCCCATCATGATCATGACCAGGTTCGTCTGACTGAGAGCGCCGTAGATGCCGACGCCGAAGAGGATAGCCCCGACGACGAGCGCGACCACGAGCGTAGCCACTACCGCCTCCTCTCCAGGGCCACGGCGGTCGCCGCGATCATGGCGGTCAGGATGGTGACGCCCGCCGTCTCGAAGATGAGCATCGAGCGCTCCATCAGCTCGATCCCGAGGCCGTGCACCTGCTCCCCCGGCGGGACGCTGCCCGCGATGGGACCCCATCCGACCAGGAAAACGACGCCGATAACCAGGAGCGCCCCGAGGGCGCCGGCTACCTGCGAGATCCGCTTCTGGTGAGTCATGTCCATCCCCATGAGGCCGCCCGGGTCCATCATGTACATCACCATGAAGATCGCCATGATAGACATCTCGGTCCCCATCATCATTATCTGCAAGACCCCCAGGAACTCGGTCTGCATCGCCAAAAACATCGCGCCGATGGCGGCCTGCGAAAACAGGAGCGCCAGCGCCGACCGGACCATAGAAGACGTGGTGAAGACCACGACGCCGAACCAGATCGCCGCTATCCCGAAGAGCCCCACGAAGATTGTCTGGAGCATTACCCGTCCACCGCCAGCAGGACTATTCCGACGTAGAGGATATTGAGCAGGGCGAGCGGGATGCCGAGCTTCCAGCACCACTGCAGGAAGTGCTCCTCGCGTATCCGGGGCACGTACCGTCCGGCGAAGAGCATCGCCGCCGCTACCAGTAGCGATTTGCCCAAGGTCCAGGCCCACGGCGGCAGCGCCGGCCCGAGCCACCCGCCCAGGTAGAAGACCGTGACCGTAACCGCGAGGGTTACGACGAGCACCATGCGGGCCAGACGCATGATCGCCAGCCGCGCCCCGGTGTACTCGGCCATAACCCCGCCCGCCAGCTCGCCCGGCGCCGTCGGCAGGTCGAACGGTGGCAGGAAGCAGACCGCCAGCGCCGCCAAAAAGAAGAGAACGAAGCCGAGAGGTTGAAAGATGATGTTCCACATCGGCCCCTGCGACTCCACGACTTGCGTAGTAAAGAGCGACTCGGCGCGCATCGCGACCGCCGTCAGCGGCATGACGATGAGCATGGAGTAGCCGACGAGTTGTCCCAGAAAACGCCAGCCGCCGACCATCGCGTAGACCCCGTCTGGTCCCCAGCCGGCCATCAGTAGTGCGACCATTACGTAGGCGAGCGCCGCGTTCACGAAGAGCGCGCCCGTGGCGAGGTCCGTGATTATGAGGCCCGGCCCGAGTGGCAGCACGGCGGCGGCGAGGAGGGCCGAGACCAGGAGCAGCACCGGCCCGGTCTCGAAGAAGATCCTGTCGGAGCTCCGGGTGACGACCGACTCCCGCCCCAGCAACGCCGCGGCGTCCAGCACCGGACCCGCCGGCCGGAACCGCCCGCTCGTCGCCCAACCTTCGAGCACGGCGACCACGTAAGCCCCGGATACCAACGCCAGGATGACTATTGCCGTACTCACCGCGACATCTCCCACGGAGAGAGGTCCAGCGACCCGACACCGACCAGCGCGTCGGCCACCTCCCTGCCAACCGTCACGGCCTCGACCAGCCGGACGTTACGCATGGAGGGGGCGTAGAGCTCCACGCCGGTCACCGCGCCATTTTCCAGGGCGACGCCCATCGCCGCCGTCCCGCGCGGCGTCTCTACCGTGGCCGTGCCCATGCCGGAAGAAGCGCCGCTTGTCGGGGAGCCCGTGTCAGTTATCGCTCCCGCTTCGAGCACAAGGTTGAGGCTCTGCACGGCCTCCTCCAGCCGGAGCCGGAAGCGGGCGAGGGCGTCGTTGCCGTCCCGGACGAGGGGGGAGAAGCCGAGGTCCCGGTACGCTGGTTCTTCCGAACGCGCGTCGGCCTGAGACCCGGCGGCCCGCGCCACCGGCCCGGACGCGCTATCCGCCCCGGAACTGTCCGGGACCCCGATGCCGCCGAGCTTGCTTCCGAGCAACGGTGTCCGGAGCGCTTTGCGGACGAACTTCTCTATATCGCTTCTCAGGTGTCTGACCTCATCGACGTCCGCCCGCAGCAGCGCCAGTTGCAACCGGGCCGCCCGTTGTGAGAGCCGGCCGTCACCGATCAGGTAACCGAAGCTCGCCGCCCAGCCGAGGTGGCTCGCCACGCGTTCACGCTCCAGGGCGCCTATTCTGGACAGGGCTTCTTCGTCGCTGGCCCGTGCTCCCGACGCGTCCTCGACGGACCAGCGAGCGAGCAGGCGGTAGGCTACCGGGGTGAGCGGGTCGAGCTTTGCGGCGCGTTCGGCGAGGCTTTCGACCGGCCCTTGTAGCATCTCTACCGGCGAGTGGCCTTGTATGCCCGGCTCTACCTCCGTCCCGGCGACCGTGTCACCGTCGAGCGTGAAGGTGAGGGAGAGGCCGCCGGGGAGTCCCGGGAAAAGCGGGCCGTACGGCGCCGGCACCCACTCCATGATCAGGCCGTCCCCGCTCGCCGGTATGCCCTCGGTCATCTCGATCATGGACATGAAGTCTTCTAGCTGGTCCTCGCCTATCTCTTTCTCTTCGGATTCATCTTCTTCGTTCTCTTCATCCTCCTGGTCTTCCTCTTCTGATTCGTCTCCGTGCTCTCCTCCCCCGTGGTCGTGGTGCATGTGGCCGTGGTCCATTCCACCCTCGTCCTCTTCGTCTTCCCGGACCACTTCGGCCTCGAAATCCTCGGCCTCGGGGTCGAACGCTCCCTCCGCGAAGGAGCGGCGCAGCTCTTCGACACCGGCTGCCACGGCTTCCTGGTTCAGTGCCACCGAAACGTCCGGCTCCGGAAGCGGTGATACGTCTTCCGCGCCTGTGGCGAAGACCGCCCGCGGACGCATCATCTGCGCGTAGGCTACGGCCGCCGCCTCCCGGAGTCCTTCCGGCAGCCCGCCGACGAGCAACAGCACGCTCGCGTGCCGCGGCGTATCTACAATTTGTAGCCCGACAGCCTCGATGTCGAGGCCGTGGGCCTGCGCGACCTCCGGTCCGGGGACCACGAACGCGGCTAGCCGTTGGGCCATCGCCCGCGCGGCTATCCGGTGGAGCCAGGTCGGTTCCGCCTGTCGAGCGCCGGAGATCATCGCTGCCGCCTGAACGCTCCCTGGCTCCAGCCGTAGAGGAGCCCCAGGTAGAGAATCCCCAGAAAGACGCCCATGTCGAGCAGCGCCTTCAAACCCAGCTCCCGATAGACCACCGCCCACGGATACATATAGGCCATCTCCATGTCGAAGGCGAGGAACAGCAAGGCGTACCCGTAGTAGCGCACGTGATACCGGGCCCATACCGGGTCCCTGGAGAGAGTGCCGGAGGTGGCCGGCACGTCCTTACCCGGCTCCCGGCGCGTCTTGCCCAGCGAGCGGGCGATGCCGTAGACGCTTAGGACGAACCCCGTGGTCCCGATGACCAGACCCAGGAGCAGCGCGTACTGCTGCAGGGCGCTCATCGCGAAACTCCTGAATTTTCTCTGTTCACACGACCCTCCCGTTGTAGACCCACGGTCGCTCCCATTCTAGAGCCTCCGTGTGGACTGGCTGCTCGCGATTCTTTTCAACCGAGTAAGCCGGGCTAGTGTATACCCCTGCCCCCTATGCGTCTACCCTGCTATTCGGGGTAGCGTTCCTGGAGCGTTACTCGTATACCGTGCTTTGGGCAGAGCGTGATCGAGGGTTGTGTTTGTATGGTTTGCCCGGGGACCAGTTCGAGCTTGAACTTCTGGGCTATGGTGGTGAGCAACAGGTTCGCCTCCATCTTCGCGAAGGACTGTCCGATGCAGAGCCTGGGTCCGCCGCCGAAAGGGAAGTAAGCGAACTTTGGGAGGCGTGTTTCGAGGTCGCCGGTCCAGCGGTCCGGGTCGAAGTTATTCGAGTTCTCGAAGTTGCGGGGGTCATGGTGGACGACCCACTGGCTTATAAAGAGCTGGGTCCCGGCGGGGACGTGGTAGCCCCCGATCTCACAGTCCTCGACGGCCTCACGGCCGATGGCCCAGGCCGGCGGGTAGAGCCGCATGGACTCCTTTATCACCGCATCGACGTAGGGAAGATTGGGAAGGTCTGCGACCGTCGGCGGCCGGCCGTTCAGCGCCTCCTTGATCTCGGAGTACAGCTTCTCCTCTGCTTTGGGATGTTTGCCGAGCAGGTAGAAGGTCCAGGAGAGGGCGATGGCCGTAGTCTCGTGGCCGGCCATGATAATAGTCATTACCTCGTCGCGCAGTTGCTCGTCGCTCATCCGGCTTCCATCTTCGTCGCGGGCGTGGAGCAGCATGCTCAGGAGGTCGCCGGTGTCCCGGCCGCTCTGACGGCGTTCCTCGATAATGCCGTAGATGAACTCTTCGAGCCGCCGGTTCGCCCGACGAAAGCGCAAGTTGGAGGGCGTCGGGACGCTGTCGGGGATCATCCGCAGAAACACGCCGTTGCCCTGGTCCGAGAAGTGGGCCATGATAGTACCGAGGGCAGTTCCTATTTTCTCTGCCTCGTCGGCGATGTCGGCGTCCACGAGGGTCTTCGCCACGATCTCCAGCGTCAGGCGCATCATGTCGCGGTGCACGTCGCGCTCTTCGCCATCGCGCCAGCCCTCCAGCATCCGCTCCGTGTAGGTGACCATTGTTGCGGCGTAGTTCTCTACGCGCTCGCGGTGAAAGGCAGGTTGGGCGAGGCGGCGCTGGCGGCGCCAGAAGTCTCCGTCGCTGGTGAGGAGACCGTCGCCCAGGATGCTGAGTTGGCCCCGGGTTACGCGATCCTTGATGAAATTGCGGTTGTTTCTGACCAGGACCTGCTCGATGTGCTCCGGGTTGGAGAGCAGGTAGGCGGGCGGGCCGGGGAACTTCAGGCGCACCACGTCGCCGTGCTCCCGCGCGCTGCGGGTAAGAAAATCCAGAGGGTTTCGGGAGTAGTCCAGCAGGTTGCCGACGAGTGGGCGGGCCCTCGGACCCGGAGGGAGCTTCGTGGCCACCACGAAGGGGAACCCCTATCCGCGCAGGCTCTAAGTCGCTACCGTGTAGCCAGCGTCTTCGATGGCGGACTTGATGCGTTCCTCTTCCACCTGGTTCTTGTCGTACGCGACTTCGACGACCTTCGAGTCCGGGTCGGCGGTGGCCTTCTCGACGCCGGAGAGCCCGTTCAGCGAATCTTCGATGGCGCTCTTGCAGTGGGCGCAACTCATGTCCGGAACGTCGTACTTAGCCTCGATCAAGGTTAGCTCCTTTCTACAAGCTTTCTATACTTTCTTTCTATACCTTCAGGAACCGTTCCACGGCGGTTACCAGCTCGTCTATCTTCTCCTCGGCCTGATCTTCGTTCTTGATGGACTCCTTCACGCAATACTCTACGTGGTCTCTGAGGACCATTGCGGCGACCTTCTCGGAGGCGGCTATGAGGCTGGAGATCTGGGTGAGGATGTCTATGCAGTAGGCTTCCTCGTCCACCATTCGCTGCACGCCCCGTACCTGGCCCTCGATCCGCTTCAGGCGGTTCTCCAGCTTATCCTTGTGGTCGGCTTTTATGTATCCGTGCAAGGTTGCCTCCGTGGGATGTAAGCTCTTCCACGTAATTCTACCGTCGCATCAGCCTATCCGCGTCCGCCGCAGCCGGAGAGCGTTGCTGAGGACCGTGACCGACGAGAGCGCCATCGCCGCCGCGGCGAGGACCGGGTTGAGGAAGCCGTACTCGCCCAAGATAGGATGAAGCGCCTCCGGCACCGTTCCGCCGGAGAAGAAAGGATAGAGGATACCCGCGGCAACCGGAATGAGCGCTACGTTGTAGGCGAACGCCCAGAACAGGTTCTGCTTGACGTTGCGAACCGTCGCCTTCGAGAGCTTTATCGCCCGGGCCACGCCGCGCACGTCGCCGGAGATCAGGGTGAGGTCCGCCGCCTCCATCGCAACGTCGGCGCCGGTTCCGATGGCGACTCCAACGTCGGCCTTCGCGAGCGCCGGGGCGTCGTTGATGCCGTCCCCGACCATCGCCACAACCTCGCCCTCAGCCTGTAGCTTCTTTACCTCGCCGACTTTGTCCTCCGGCAGCACCTCGGCGAGAATCCGATCTATGCCGAGCTCGCGGGCTATCGTCCCGGCAGTCCGGTGGTTGTCGCCGGTGAGCATCGCCACCCGGAGGCCCATGTCGTGCAGCCGATCCACAGCTTCGCGGGACTCATCCTTTATGGTGTCCGCGACGGCCACGAGACCCGCCGGCTCGCCGTCCACCACCACGAACATCGGCGTCTTGCCGGCGGCCGAGAGCTCGTCGCCCTCGCGCAAGAGGCCATTGCCGGTGACGCCTTCCGCCTCCAGGAGCGCAGCATTCCCGGCGAGCACCTCGTGGCCGTCCACCTGCGCCTTGATGCCGCGTCCGGCCACGGCCTCGAACTGCTCGGCGTCCGCCAGCCCGATACCTCGTCCTCGCGCGCCCTCGACTATCGCTTCGCCCAGCGGGTGCTCGCTGCCGCGTTCGGCGGAGGCGACGAGCCGCAGGAGATCTTCTTCGGAGAGGCCGTTCGTGGCTGTTACGTCCGTGAGCTCCGGCTTGCCGCGGGTCAGGGTGCCCGTCTTATCCAGCACGACGGTGGTGAGCTTGTGGGCCTCTTCGAGCGTCTCGCCGCCCTTTATGAGGATGCCCATCTCCGCGCCCTTACCGGTCCCGACCATGATGGAGGTCGGGGTGGCGAGCCCCATCGCGCAGGGACAGGCGATGATGAGCACCGCCACGAAGTTGAGCAGGGCGAAGGTAAATGCCGGTTCCGGCCCGATCGTCCACCAGATGAGGAAGGTGATCGCGGCTATCCCGATAACTATCGGAACGAAGACGCCGCTTACCCTGTCCGCCAGGTGCTGTATCGGGGCCTTTGTCCCCTGCGCTTCCTCGACCATGCGGATGATCTGGGCGAGGGCCGTGTCCTTGCCGACCTTCGTAGCCTCCATCCGGAAAGAGCCGCTCTTGTTTATGGTCGCCCCGATCACCTCGTCGTCCACACCCTTGCTTACTGGGATGGGCTCGCCCGTGATCATGGCCTCGTCCACCGCCGACTCCCCACCGACCACGCGCCCGTCCACCGGCACCTTCTCGCCCGGCCGCACCACCACCACGTCACCGACCACCACCTCCTCGACCGGTACGTCCACTTCCTCGCCGTCCCGCACGACCCGGGCGGTCTTCGCCTGTAAACCGGCGAGCTTCTTTATGGCCTCGTTGGTACGCCCCCGGGCCCGGGCCTCCAGCAACCGCCCCAGCAGGATGAGCGTAATGATAAGCGCGGAGGTGTCGAAGTACACGTCGGCCCGGCCCCCGGCGAAGAGCTGCGGCGCGACCGTCGCCACCAGACTGTACAGGTACGCCGCGCTGGTCCCGACGACGACCAGGGTGTTCATGTTGGCCTGGCCGTGCTTCAGCGCTCCCCAGGCGCCCCGGTAGAACCGCCAACCGGTCCAGAACTGCACCGGGGTCGCCAGCGCGAGCAGCCCGAGGTTCAGCCAGCGCATCGGCACGGGGCTCGGAACCCCCAGCATGTGCGGCAGGCTGCCGGCCAGGATCAGGGCCGTCAGCACCGCGGCCCACAGGAAGCTGTTGCGGAGCTTCCGGTACTCCCTCTCGCCCGCATCCTCCGCCGATTCTTCTTCGCGGTCAACCACGCCGTAGCCCGCATCCTCGACGGCGCGCTTCAGGTTCCGGGCTTCTATAGAGCCGGGCAAATACTCCACGCCCGCCTTCTCGGAGGCGAGGTTGACGCTGACGTCCAGCACACCCGGCACACTGTTCAGGGCCTTCTCGACCCGGCCAACGCAACTCGCGCAGCTCATACCCGTAATGTCTAGCTCCGCCCTGGCAGTCTCCGCGCCGTACCCGGCGTCCTCTACAGCCTCGACCAGCGCGTGGGGACTTACGGAGCCGGGATCGTAAGAAACACTCGCCTTCTCGGAGGCGAAGTTCACGTGGGCTTCTTCGACACCCGCGGTCTTCGAGAGAGACTTTTCTACCCGGTTCGCGCAAGCCGCGCACGACATGCCCGTAACCGGAATATCCAGCCGCTTCAGCTTGTGTTCCTGCATGCGTCGAATCCTTCTCTGTTAGCGAGAACTCATTTTAACATACCCCCACACCCTATCTTAAATGATTGCCGTATCCTGATCGCCAGATAGAGTAGCCTCAAAGCGTGGGATACATGCGAGAGCCAGGGACGGTATCGGCCTTCTATCCGGCGATCAGGCGCGAGGCGAGCCCCGGCCAATATCCTCCGGTCGCAAACGCCTGCTTACGGCGCGTTGACCAGCAAAAGGTAAGCTCGCCTCGCTGTTCGGACTTCCTACAACCGTTGCGGCTACAGCGCCTGGAGTACCTCGTTGCAGGCGTTCTCGCAGCGGCGGCACGCCTCGGCGCAGACCCGGCAGTGTTCGTGGTGTTCGGCGTGACCTTCGCACTCTTCAGCGCACCTCTTGCAGGCCTGGGCGCAGGCTTCCACCGCACCGCGCACTAACGCGGCCTCGAAAGCTGTCTGGCGAGAGAGGACCTTGCCCGTGGCCTCGCAGATGTCGGCGCAATCGAGGTCGAGCCGGATGCACCGGACCAGGTTCTGGACCTGATCCTCACCAAGACACGCATCCGCGCACGCGCTGCACGCCTGGGCGCAGTCGAAGCAAGCCTCTATGCACTCCGCCAGCGTCTGCGCGCTCACCGAAGCCTGCGCCGGATGCGCCTCCACTATCTGTTGGGCGTAACTCATGTGTAGCTCCTTTCATACGCTCCCTTACTCGTATACCATTACCCCCTACCCCTTTGTTGCAAACAACCCATGATGCAAAAATCGAGCAGGTATACGGAAGGTTCGTGTAAACGGTCGGGTTGGTGGGGTGAAAAGGAGTTTGTGTTATCTCCGTTATCTCTTGCGGGTGTCTCGCAGGATCTCGAAGATCTCTTCTATCAGGGCTTCGCGTTTGTCGGGGGGCAGGTCGCGGGGGTGGATGGTTTGTTTGTCGGACTGGAGATTACGGGCGGTAGCTTCTTCGGCGAGATACTGATCTATGAGACGGACGATAGCGTCCACCTTCTCGCGGGGAAGTCCGTCGCCGCCGCGGGTCAGTCTGCTCCACATGCTCTCGTACCCCTTCCTGACTTTGAGCGCGTCCGGGAGATTATACTCGCTGAGGTCGCTCTTTGGCGCCGGGATCAGGCGGAGCGGGGAGCCGCCCGACGCGGGAAAGACCTCTCTTTTGCGGGGGTGAATCCGCCCGGGTTGCGCCAGTAGTAAGTCTTGATGTGGAGGTCGGCGTCGTCGAAGTCGACGAGGTTGAAGCTGGAGACGCGACCGGGGCGCAGGCGGTTGGAGATGGTCCCGGCTGTGGAGATGATCAGGCCCGGCGCGGTCTCCTCCACGGTGTGTACGGCTTCCAGGTGATCGTGGCCGCAGAGAACCAGTTCCGCCCCGATGTTAGCGAAGGCCTGGAGAGCCTGGCCGGTGTTGGCGAGGCCATGCCGACCCGAGAGGGAGCCTTTGACGGGGTTGTGATGGATCATGACGATGCGGGCTGCGTCCGGGGCGGCTTTCTCGAAAGCTTTCTTCGCGTTCAAGACGTCTTCTCGTTTGACGTGACCGATCACACCGAGGTCCCGGAAGCGCCGGGTCAGGGAGCCACGGGTTATGCCGTGGGCCGTGTTGAGACCTGCGATCACCGCGCCGGGAACCTCCAGCGACGGGCTCAGGTCTTTAGAGATGTGACGCGTATAGCGGGAGTACTTGAACTCGTGGGCTTTGTTCCCGACGAGGCCCACGACCCCCAGGTTGCGGGCCACGGCCCCGAGCCACCGGATGTCGTGGTTGCCGGGGATCACCACGTAAGGCGCTATCTGTCCCAGGGTGTCCAGGTACTCGCGGGCTCGAACGAACTCTCTGTTCGTACAGCGCTGCGTCAGGTCTCCGGAGACCGCGATCGCGTCCGGCCCGATCCCGCGAATACACTCTTCCAGGGCTTCCAGCCGCTCAGAAGATGCGGGCCCGCCGAAGTGCAGGTCCGAGATGTGCAAAACCGTCGTCACGAGACTGAATTCTACCCGAGCCGCATACGCGGTAAAACCCGTGGAGCGCCTCTGCCCATCGGACTAAAGATCCCCTAAAAACTCCTTGAGGGCGGCGTTGAACTCCCCGGGCGCTTCGAGGTTCGAGAGGTGGCCGGCCCCGGAGAGGGTGTGATGCTCGGCGTTCGGGATTTTCTCCGCCATCGCGCCCATGACCTCCGGGGAGGAGATGGTGTCGTCCTCGCCACCGATGACCAGGATTGGGACCTCTATCTTGGAGAGCAGCGGCGTCGAGTCCGGGCGGTCGCGCATGGCGCCTAAAGCCCCAACCACGCCGTCGGGGGAGCTCTCCAGGATCATGGACTTCACCCGCTCTACTACCAGCGGCTCGTTCTGGAGGGTAGTGGGGGAGAGGAGACGCTCCATCTGAAGCTCGATCAGGACTCCTACCCCTTCCTCGGAGACGCGACGGGCCATGCTCTTGCGGCTCTCGCGCACCTCCTCGGAGTCCGGCTCGGGGCGGGTATTGGCGAGCAGAAGACCGGATACCCTTTCGGGAAAGAGTCTGAGACACGCGAACGCCACGTAGCCGCCCATCGAGAGTCCGCCCAGGATTACCCGATCCAGCTCCAGCTTGTCGAGAAGCTCGCGAACTTTCTCCGCGTAGAAGCGCGTATCCGGTTGGGCCGGAGGATAGGGCGAACGTCCGAAGCCGGGATAATCCGGCGTTATGACGCGATGGCTCTCTTGGAGAGCTTTCGCCTGCGGCTTCCACATCTTGCCGTTAAGCGGAAAGGCGTGGAGCAGGATGATAGGCTCTCCTCTACCATACTCGCTAAAAGCTATCGGAACGCTGCGGCGCTGCTCTGTCATATGCTCTCCTCCACGGGTATCCTACGCCTCTCTTTACCCCGATGGCGTACACTACTATCTTCTCGACTATGGAGCGTATTTGCGACTGATTTACACCTTGCTGCTCGTCGGCGTGACCGCCGTGTGGGGCTGGACGTTCGTCGTGGTCCAGGACGCCATAAACGCCTACAGCGTGCTCGGCTTTCTGGCCCTGCGCTTTGTCCTCGCCGGGGCTGTCCTCGCGCCATTCCTCGCCCCCAGGATGACGCGGAGGACGCTCTTCGTTGGGCTGGGCATTGGACTGACGCTGGCGCTGGGCTATCTCTTCCAGACGTGGGGCCTCCTGTACACCACGCCGACCAACTCCGGGCTCATAACTGGCCTGTTCGTAGTCTTCGCGCCGCTCACGGCCTGGGCGCTTTTCAAAGTCCGCATTCCACTCTTCATCATAGGGGCGGTCGTATTGAGCCTCTCCGGGATGGTGCTGCTCGCCGGGCAGAGCGCGTCGCTGGGTCGGGTCGGGGATGCTCTGACCGTGGTGTGCGCGGCGGGGCTCGGGGCGCACATCGCCCTGCTCTCTCGCTACGCTCCGGAGCACGACGCCGGAGCCCTGGCGCTCGCCCAGATGCTCTCGATGGCCGGGTTGTTCTCCGTGATGTGGATGGCGGCTCCGGGGCCTATCACCGCTCCGCCGGTAGAAGTCTGGTTCGCCATCGCGCTCACGGGGCTCGTCGCCTCGGCGGGGGCGTTCTACGTGCAGACCACCGTGCAGCAGCGCATACCGGCGGCGCGGGCCGCGATCATCCTGACAATGGAGCCCGTCTTCGCCGCAATCTTCGGCTTCTGGCTCGCCGGAGACCGGCTCTCGCCGATACAGCTCGCGGGCGCCGCGCTCATCCTCTCCGCCCTGTTCGTCGGAGAGGTGATACCCGTGCTCCGGCGGGGCAAGTAAAAGAGAAACAAAAAGAGGGCGGCCCGGAGGCCACCCTCTCTACAGCGCAGCGATGTAGGGCTAGGAACCACTTGGCGGATCTATCAGGCGAACCCGCTCGATCTGCCCCTCGGGGCCGAACTCCCACAGCTCGTACTGGGAAGTAACGTCGCCGTTGTCGTCGAAGTCCTGGGAGCCTGCCGCGCCTTCGTAGTTGATGTCCTCACCTTCGGCGGCCATCTCCAGGCCAGAGCAGATGTCGGAGGGGAGTAGCTCTTCGCCGCCCTGGGAGACGGGCTGCAGGTTCTCCTGGATCGTCTGCCCATCGGTGCCGCCGCCGGCCGCCGCGGCCAGGGCCGCCAGCATCACCGCGTCGTAGGTGTTGGCCGAGAACGTGCTGGGCTCCTCGCCGAACTCATCCTGGTAGGCCTGATTGAAGTCTTCGGAGCCCGGTCCTTCGGAGGCGGGACGGGTTCCCCTCTCGCCATCCAGGTTAACCCCGGCGTCTTGCGGGAACTGTGGATCGGCCAGGCCGTCGGTAAAGAGGAACGACGTCTCTTCGATGAGGCCCCGCTCGGCCGCGGACTGCATGATGGAGGTGCCGGTCTCCGGGAAGGCGACCAACAGTATGGCATCCGGGTTGCCCTGGGCAGCCCGCTGGACCTCGGAGTCGAAGCTCTGACCCTGCGGGTCGTAGGCCACGTTGGCGCCGACCTCGCCGCCGGCATCGGTGAACGCCTGCTCGAACGTGTCGGCGATGCCCTGACCGTAGTCGTCGTTCAGGGCGATGATGTTGACCGTCTCGTAGCCCTCGTCCTGGACGACCTGCGCCAGGATCTCACCCTGCAAGTTGTCCGACGGGACGGTGCGGAAGAAGTAGCCGTTGTCCTCGTAATCCGTGAAGTCCGGGCTCGTGGAGGCCGGGGAGATCTGGACCACGCCAGACTGGGCGGCGGGGTCCACCACCGCGAACGAGACCCGGCTGGAAGCGGCCCCGACGATGGCGCCCACGTTGTTGGAGTTGATGAGCTTGTCCGCCGCGTCGGCCGCCGTCTGCTCGGTGGTGCCGGAGTCCTCGTAGAAGGCCTCGACCCCCATCGTGTCGCACTGTTGTATCTGCTGTACGGCAAGCTCAGCCCCGTTCTGCATGCCGGGACCGAACTGCGCGAGGTCGCCAGTCTGTGGCAGCACCGTACCGAGGTGCAGGTCGAGGCTGCTGAGGTCTCCACCCTCGCCACCGCCGCCACCGCCGCCTTCATCTCCGCCACCGCCGCCCCCACCGCCGCAGGCCGCGACCACGACCAGCGAAGAAAGGAACAGGGCCGCGAGAGAAAGTCTCTTGAAGCCTCTCAAAACTCTTGCCTCCTCCGTAAAAGGTTCCGGTAGCCGGCAAAACGTGAATCGTATCGAACCGTTAATCTCCGAACACCAGAACTGCATGAACTGTACTCTTTGGGAAATATACATAAAGCGTACTTGCGAGGCAACAAGTTTGCCACCTGTTTGAGTAATAAACGCAGTTCGGAGGCTAAACACGTCTTCTGAAAAGGATACAGCTTGACAGGGGTCTTCTGTGGGGAGAAAATTCGCGACGATTATCTTTTCTACGCTAGGAAGAAAAGTTTGGCAGAGGCTCTCCAGTTAATTGCCAACGGCGTCGTTATAGGTTCGGTAGTAGCCGTGGCGGCCGTTGGCCTGACGCTCGTTTTCGGGATACTGCGTCTGATCAACTTCGCCCACGGTGACTTTCTGACCCTGGGGGCGTTTCTAGCCGTGGTAGGTACCGGGCTCGGACTGCCGCTGATCGTCGCCGCGATCCCGGCGATACTCTTCGGCGCGGCCTTCGCGGGCGGGCTGGAGAAGGTCCTGTGGGGACCGCTGCGTCGCCGGGGGGCTTCGACGGTGAACCTGCTCATCGTCTCCATCGGGCTCGCGCTGGTGTTGCGCTACACGATCTTCTGGATCTTCGGCGCCGGAGTCCAACGCTACGGGCCGGTCTCGCAGCGCATAGACTTCGGGCTCTTCGCCCTGACGCCGCAGGACATAATCATAATCATCGGCAGCGCGGCGGCCCTTATTGGAGTCGCGCTGCTGCTACAGAAGACCCGCATCGGGAAGGCCATGCGGGCGCTCTCGGACAACCGGGACCTGGCCGAGGCCAGCGGCATCAACGTGGAGCGTATAACAATGGTTACCTGGCTCATCGCGGGCGCGTTGACGGCTTACGGGGGCATCATGCTCGGCTTGCAGGGCCGCATCTACGGCAACATGGGCTGGTTTCTGTTGCTACTCATCTTCGCCGGGGTGATCCTGGGTGGTATCGGATCGGCCTACGGGGCGATGATCGGTAGCCTGGTTATCGGCGTGACCCAGGAACTGGCGACGCATTCCGCTATCGGCTTGCCCAGCGACCTCAAAATGGGGGTGGCGTTTCTGGTGCTGATAGCTGTCTTGCTGGTGCGTCCGCAGGGGATAATGGGAAAGAAGCAAGCATTATGATTGCCTACATAGAAGGCGTAATTCTTACGGCGGGCATCTTCGCCCTGATGGCCCAGGGACTGAACCTTCACTGGGGCTTTACGGGGCTCCTCAACTTCGGACATGTGGCCTTTTTCGCCGTCGGGGCGTACACGATGGGCATTTTGAATACTCAGTTCGAGGTCGGGCTGTTGCCGAGCTTTCTCGCGGCGATGGTGGCTGCGGTAGTGTTGGGAATCATCGTGGGGCTGCCGGCGATCCGGCTCCGCACAGATTACCTGGCGATCGTGACCATCACCATCGGGGAGATCTTCCGCCTGGTACTGAAGTCCGGGCCCGGTGTTACGGAGCTTACCCGCGGACCACGCGGCATCCGGGGCTTCTCCAACGAGTTCTTCTTTCTCCGGGAGGACATAGGCCTCGGCTTTCTTGACCCTGACCAGTACCTCCTGGTGCTCGTCTGGTTGACCGTGGCGGTGGTGGGCGTGCTGCTGTGGATACTGATCAAAAGCCCGTGGGGCCGGGTGCTCAAGGGTATTCGGGAGGACGAGGACGCGGTGCGCGCGTTGGGCAAGAACGTGACCGCCTACAAGATGCAGTCTTTCGCCCTCGGGGCGGGGATAGCGGGTCTCGCGGGGGTCTTTTTCGCGATGGACATCGGGAGCCTCGCGCCGGATACTTACCTGCCGATCATCACCTTCTACGCCTGGACGATCCTGATGCTCGGTGGGTCGGCGAGCCACTGGGGGCCGATCGTCGGGGCGGTAATTTTCTGGGCCATCTTCAACGGGACGTTGTACATACCGCGCGAGATCGTCTCCGGCGCCGAGGCGGCGTACCTGCGCCAGATCGGGGTCGGCGCGCTCATCATGGCGATCATGATCTTCCGTCCCCAGGGCATCCTGGGCAACAAGGAGGAGATGGCCCTTGACCAGTGAGAACGGCAAGGCTCGGCCCATCCTGGTCGCCGAGGACGTGCGCCTCTCCTTCGGCGGTGTGGCGGCGGTAGACGGGGCCTCGTTAGAGGTGGAGCCTGGCAAGATCACGGCTCTCATCGGGCCCAACGGCGCGGGCAAGACCTCCTTCTTCAACGCCGTCACCGGCTTCTATAAGGCCGACAGCGGCGATGTTACATTCAACGGCGACTCTATCGCGGGCAAGTCCCCGGACGCCATCGCCCGCCGGGGCTTGGTGCGGACCTTCCAACTCACCAAGTCCCTGGCCAGGATGTCGGTCCTGGACAACATGATGCTCGCCGCGCCGGGCCAGACGGGGGAGAAGATCTTCACCGCCTGGTTCGCACCGTGGGTGATCCGCAAACAGGAACGCGCCAACCGCGAAAAAGCTATGGAGCTGTTAGAGCTCTTCAACCTGACGGAGAAGAAAGACGACTACGCCGCCACGCTCTCCGGCGGCCAGCGCAAGCTCCTGGAGCTCGCCCGCGCCCTGATGATGGACCCCAAGATGATCCTGCTGGACGAGCCGATGGCCGGTGTAAACCCGACCCTCGGCGCCCGCCTGCTGGAGCACGTCGGACAACTCCGCGACGACGGCATGACCTTCCTCCTCGTCGAGCACGACATGGACGTGGTGATGAACGTCTCCGAGCGCGTCATCGTCATGGCGAACGGCAAGGTCATAACCGAGGGCACCCCCGACGAAGTCCGCACCAACGAGGAGGTCATAGACGCCTACCTGGGAGCCGGCGGCGGCGCGGTGGACGAGGCTATAGTCGAGACCTCCCTCGAAGAAGGTCACGATGGCTGACACGCTGCTCGAAGCCCGCGACCTCTACGCCGGTTACACCCCGGAGGTGGACATCATCCAGGGCTGCGACGTAGACGTGGCCGAGGGCGAGCTGGTCAGCGTCATCGGGCCCAACGGCGCGGGCAAGTCCACCCTCATAAAAAGCCTCTTCGGTCTCGTCCCGATACGTGACGGCACGGTACGCTTTAAAAACGAGGACGTTACGGGGGCGCAGACCCACCGCCTCGTGGAGGCGGGTATCGGATACGTGCCCCAGACGGAGAACATCTTCCCGACCCTCACCGTCGAGGAGAACCTGGAGATGGGCGCGTACCTCAAGCCCAAAATAGTCGAGGAACGCTACGAAGAGCTCTTCGACTGGTTCCCGATCCTGGCCGAGCGCCGCAAGCAGCGGGCGGGCACGATGTCCGGTGGCCAGCGCCAGCTCGTCGCCCTCGCCCGCGCCCTCATGCTGGAGCCGTCGCTACTGCTGTTAGACGAACCTTCGGCGGGGCTTTCGCCGGCGAACGTGGACGTGATCTTCGAGCGCATAGAGCTTATCAACTCAAAAGGCGTCGCCATCCTCATGGTCGAGCAGAACGCCCGCCGCGCCCTCTCCATGAGCCACCGGGGCTACGTCCTGGAGATGGGCCAGAACCGCTTTACCGGCCCCGGCAAAGAGCTACTCAACGACCCGAAAGTCATAGACCTGTATCTGGGCGGCGCTTCCCGCAGCGCCTGAACTTCCCGGCATCTACTCCTGTTTCTCCCGAACCTTTCTCTCGAAGCGAGAGCTGGTGTAGTGGCTGATGACGTAGACGAGGATGAGCACGACGCCCACGGCGAGGGTGGCCCAGCCCAGATAGTTCTCCAGAAACTGCTGGATGGCTGCGCCGAAGAAGTAGATGGCGAGCCCAATCCCGAAAAAGCGGGCGCCGCGGCCGGCGAGGGAGGCCAGGATGAAGCTCCAGACGCCGAAGTGGGTGATGCCGGCGGCCAGGGCGAAGACTGGGTAGGGTTCGGGCGTGAAGGCGGCGATGCCCGTGGTGAGGGTGCCGTGGTCCTGGAAGAAGTCTTCGGCGGCCTCGATCCTCTCGCCCCGAACAAAGCGTTCGGCCAGCGGGCGCCCGCCGAGGCGTCCGACGTAATAAGTGATTGTGGCTCCCAGCACCGAGGAAGCTGTAGCGATGGCCGCGTAGAGGAGAGCCCGGTTGGGTTGGGCGACAGACATGGAGATCAGGAGTGGCTCCGGCGGAAGAAAGACCGTGGCGGAGTCCAGCAGGGAGACGACGAACAAGACCAGCGGCGCGTAGGGCGAGTCCGACCAGGAGACCAGCCAGTCTACTATGCCGCCGAGGAAGCCCACGCTCGTTTACTACCCGCGGCGGGAGTCCGGTCTACCCACCGGGGACCGTTACTCGGCGCCTTCCCGACGTCGGGCGAATTCTTGTTTGCGGTGGAGGTACTCGCCGCCGTACTTCACGGTGACGAAGCCCAGCACCAGGAGCACAAGGAACGAGATGGTCAGGAGCTCGAAGTACTGGTCTATGGCGGTCTGGATGGCCGGCCCGAAAAAGTAGACCGCCAGGCCGAGCAGGAAAAAGCGTGCCCCGCGACCGGCTATAGAGACGAAGATGAACGGCCAGAAGCGTAGCGTCGCGATGCCGGCGGTTATGGTAAAGACCTTGTACGGTATGGGCGTGAACGCCGCCGCCCCGACGGCCCACACGTCGTAGCGTTGGTAGAGCTTCTCGGCGGCCCGGACCTTCGGCTCTTTGAAAAGCCGGTAGATGACGGGACGGCCGCCCTTTTTACCGATGAAGTAACCCAGAGCCGCGCCGAGCACCGAGGCGGTGGTGCAGATCAGGGCGAAAAGCAGCGCGTTTCGAGGCTCGGCGACGGCCATCGCGATCAGGAGTGGGTCCGGCGGCAACGGGAAGAAGCTCGACTCCCAGAACGCCAGGATAAACAGCGCCAGCGACGCATAAGGCGTGGCCGCCCACGCTATCATCCAGTCTACGATGTCGTGTATTAGCTCCAAGCTAAGTCAAACCCTCCGAGATCCTTCGCGCGCCGCGCTTCTTCGAACCCGGCAGAGTATAACCGCCGGGGACAGGTTTCACTAACGCTTATCGCCCTTTTCGATATCGCCCTTTTTGAGTATGGAGCGGAGCGCCGCAAGCTCCCGTTCGGTGAGATGAACACCACTCGCCTCTTCCTTCCGGGACGTCTTGCGGGCGTCAAAGTCCACCAGAACGGAGGCTATCGCCCCGATAAAGTACGAAAAGACCCCTATGGCGTAGATCATAAGTAGAAACGCCAGGATGCGACCGCCGGGCGTTACGGGGTACAGCTCGCTACCGACCGTGGTGATAGTGGTGGCCGACCACCACAGGGCGTCCCCGAAGTTCTCGATCTGGCTGCCCGCCGCTTCGACTTCCAGCAGATAGCCTACGGAAGCCCCAATCAGGATTACCATCACCGAGATGATCCCTAGCTGTCCGAACCGTCGCCGCCGGAGCAACTCCAGGGTGGACTCCGAGCCGCGGCCCCCGAAGACCAGCAGGCGGAAGATCGGCAGCGCCCGCGTCGCCCGCAACACCCGCGCCAGCCGCAGGAACTTGAGGAACGGTAACAGCACGATCAGGACGTCCAGCCAATGCTTGCGGAGGTAACGGCGCTTCGCCGGAGCCAACGAAAACTTCGCCACGAATTCCAGAAAGAATAGTCCCCAAAGTCCCCAACTCAGCGTCTCCATGCGGCCCCGCCACGGTTCGTTCACCTCACCGGTAAGTTGAATGATGACCAGCAGCACCACGACCACGGAGGCCAGGGCGAGCGGCAGGTCCAGGTAACGGTCCAGCTTGTCGCGTAGCACCTCCCGCTTTGTGGGGTCCTCCCGGAGATTCTTCTCGCCGTCCATGGGAGCAATTCTACCGGCTCCATAAAACGATAAACTAAGAGTGGGTACGCAAAGGATAGGAGAGAACTTTGGCACGCTCAGTAGAAGTTCCCGAGTACGAGGTTCGCGAAGAGGTCCGGCTGGACTCCACGAAGACGGCCCTGATCGTGGTGGACATGCAGAATGACTTCGTAAAGGAGGGTGGCTCCCTCCTCGTCCCGGACGCAGAAAGCACGATACCTGCGATCCAAAACCTTCTGGAGATGGCTCGCGAGACCGAGGCGGAGGTCGTCTTTACGCAAGACACCCACACCGACGGCGATCCGGAGTGGGAGATCTGGCCGGAGCATGTCCGAGAGGGTTCCTGGGGCTGGCATATCGTGGACGAGCTTCAACCTCGCGACGACGAGTTGGTGATCCGTAAGGTCCGCTACGACGCCTTCTACGGTACACATCTGGACCATTTCCTGCGCCTCTGGGACGTGGATACGGTCGTCGTCTGTGGCACGGTCGCCAACATCTGCGTCCACTACACAGCCGCCAGTGCCGCCCTGCGCTGGTACAACGTAGTCATTCCCAAAGACGCCACCTCGGCGATAGACCCCTTTGACCTGGAGGCGTCGCTGCGACAGACGTCGTTCCTGTTCGCTGGAGAGATCACCACAACCGACTCCCTGAAGTTCGAAGCGGGCGGTGTGTACCGGAGCAAGATGGAAGAGGCTGCGGCCGAGGCGCACCCGCACCACCATCACCACTAGGTTCTACGTGCCTCGAATGCGAAGACGACTCTACGAAATCGTCCCCCGCTCGTCGCTACCAGGCTCTCTACATGGTCCCTACGACAAGGTGGCAAGAAAAGACCCCGGGCCGCCGGCCCGGAGTCTCGAACGTAGGCTTCGGGTTGATGGTTACGTCGTCTGCGTCGATTGTTCCGCTTCCTTCAACTCCTCTTCTATGTTGGAGATGCCGGTGTTGGCGCGGACGTAGATCTCGTCGTAGTCGATCTGAGTGCCCTCTTCCATCTCCCTCTCGGCCGCCTTGCCACCGAGCTTGGTGCCGAGTAAACAGCCTATGAAGCCGAGCGGTACCGAGATAATGGCCGGGGCGTCGAGCGGGAAGATCGCGCTGTCGCCCAGAGCGACCGGGCTCAGGGCCACGAGCCCGACGGACGATATCAGGCCGGTGAGCATACCGGTAACCGCGCCCGCCGTATTGAACCCTCTCCAGAAGATCAGGAGCAGCAGGACCGGCACGTTGGCGCTCGCGGCGACGGCGAATGCCAGGGCCACGAGGAACGCGACGTTCTGGCCCTGCAAGAGTAGCGCCAGGATTATGGCCCCAACCGAGATCCCGAGCGACGTGTAGCGGGCGGCCCGGAACTGTTCGTGCTCGGTGACCTCGCCGCCACGGATCACGTTCGTGTAGAAGTCGTGGGCGAAGGCTCCGGAGGCCGCGATAACGAGGCCTGCGACCACGGCCACGATGGTCGCGAAGGCGACCGCCGAGACGAAGGCCAGGAAGAACGGACCACCGAGGGCCTCAGCGAGCAGCGGCGCCGCCAGGTTGCCGCCGGGGTCGGCCGCCACGATGGCCTCGCGCCCGACCAGCAGCGTGGCGCCGTAGCCGAGGATCGGGGTCAGCAGGTAGAACCCGCCGATTATCCAGACCGCCACGATGATCGAGCGCCGCGCGGCCTTCGCGTCGGGCACGGTGAGGAACCGGATCAGGATGTGCGGCAATCCCGCCGTTCCGAGGACCAGCGCGATGTTGAGCGAGATCGTGTCGAGCCCGTCCGCAAGCGCGCCCGGGGCGGTCGGCACGACCATCTCGCGGCCCTCTTGGGCCTGGACCTCGTTGAAGAGCGTGACCGGGTTGAAGTTGAACTGCGCCATTACGGCTACGGCGAGAGCGATAGAGCCGACGATGAGCAACACGGCCTTGGTGATCTGTATCCAGGTGGTCGCCACCATCCCACCCGCCGTGACGTAGATGGTCATCAGGACGCCGACGATAATGATCGACATGTTGAACGAGAGCGGCAGCAGGAGGCTAATGAGCGCGCCCGCGCCGATGAGCTGCGCGATCATGTAGAACATGCTGAT
>JALYGE010000027.1 GCA_030777225.1 Actinomycetota bacterium | reverse complement strand
CGCGGCGCGGACATCAACGTGATGGTGACGCACGGGATGGTGCCGGGACTGGAGGCGAAGTCGCACGAGATGGGCGAAGCGAACCTGCACTCCGGGATGCTGGAAGGCGCCTTCGACTACATCGCCCTCGGCCACTACCACGACTTTCACGAGCACAAGCAGAACGCCTTCTACGCCGGGGCGACGGAGCGGTTCGGCTTCGGGGAGGTGGACTCCAGGCCGGGATTCGCTATTGTGGAGATTGGGGACGGCGAGGTGTCGGTGGAGCATGTGGAGATAGAGGCACGCGAGATGATCGACCTGCCCAAGATCTCCGCCCGGGAAATGGACGCCGCGGAGCTTACGGAGGGGATCCGGGAGCGCGCCTCGGGCGTTGACCTGGACGACGCCATCGTCCGCCTCCGGGTCTACGACGTGCGGCGCGGGGTGGCGAGCGGCATCGAACGGGAGCTGCTGAGAGACCTGCAGCGGCGCTGCTTGAACTTTAGTCTGGAGATCCACGCGGAGGAGCGCCCCGACGAAGTTAACGGGCCGGACGGTCCGGTAACGGCGGTGTTCGGGCCGCTGAGCGAGGAGTTCGCCACGTTCGTGAGGGCCCGCCGGGAGCGCGGGGAACTGGAGGAGAAGTTCGCGGAGGAGTTCCTGGCGAAGGGACGCGGGTATCTGACGCGGGCGGCGAGCGGGGAGTCGGCGGAGTGATCCTGGAGCGCCTCTACATCGAGAACTACAAGCAACTCCGCGACCCGGTGGAACTCTATCCGCCGGAGGGCGCCATCGGGGTCGTTGGGAGCAACGGTACGGGCAAGTCCACGCTGTTCGAGAGCATCCTGTGGGCCTTTTTTGGCTCGCGGGGCGGCGGCCCGCGCTTCGCCAACGAGTTGATCCCCTGGAGCGGCGGCTCGACCAAAGACCCGACCGTGGTAGAGGTCACCCTGGCGCTCGGCGGAGATTCCTACACCGTCCGGCGGCAGCTAAAGAGCGGCTCCACGAACGCCGAGGCCCGCGACGGCTCCGGCAAGATGATCGTCGAGGGCGCCTCGGACGTTACCCGGTGGGTCGAGGAAAACCTGCTGGGCATGGACCGGACGGCGTTCGAGGCGACGTTCTTCGCGAAACAGAAGGAGTTGAAGTTCTTCGCCAACGACGACGGCATAAGCCGGGTGCGGCGCATCAGCCGGATGCTCGGCATCAGCGGTGTCGAGGACGCCCAGAAGCTCCTGCGCGAGGACCGCAACGACCTCCGCTCCGAAGCGCGGTTGCTCGACGCTCAGCTTGCTGAGGCCGACCTGGAAGCTCTCCAGACCCGGCTCGAAGAGCGCCGCAGAGAGCTACAGCGCATTGAAGGCGAGCTGCAGCAGGTATCGGAGGAGCACGAGTCCGCCGCCACGGAGCTGGAGAGCGCCCGCGAGGCCCGCAAGGCCTTGGACGCCGCCTACCGGGAGCACACGCGGCTCACCGGCGAGCTCCGGGAGGCCGAGGGTGAGCAGCGGCGGGCCGCGGACCGGGCGGCAGAGGCGGAGAAAGACCTCGCGGAGCTGGCGGAGGCCGAGAAAGAATTGAAGCGTCTCGAACCTGAGACCGCCCGACTACCGGAGTTGGAAGAGGAGTTGGAGCGTCTGGAGCAGGACCGGCGGAAGGTCGAGCAGCGGGACCAGTATCGTAGAGAGAAGCTTGAAAGCCAGCGCCGGATCGCCGGCATCGAGTCCGAGGTATGGGACATCCTGGAAAACCTGGACGACGATGAAGGGGAGCTACTGCCTGGCTGGGACGCCCTTTTTGATCTGGACGGGCCGGAGCTGCCGGAGGAAGCGGCGACGGTGCTGAAGCAAGCCTCTGAAGAGCTGAAAGGAGCCGAAACGAAGCTCGGAGAGCTAAAGGAGCTGGCGTCCCTCCACGAGGAATTGCGACAGGCCGTCGAAGAGGTGCGGGAGGCCCACGACCGGCACGGGGAGATGCAGGGAGAGGTAGAACGGCTCTCTACGGAGCTGGAAGACCTCTCCGGAGGTGAGGACCTGGAGGCGCGGGAGAAGGAGCTGCGCAGAGAAGAAGAGAAGCTACGGGAGCTTGCCTCCAACCACCGGGGCCGGGCGACGGCCGACGAACGGGAGGCGAAGAATGTGGATAAGGCCTGCGAAGCCATCGAGAGCGGCGCCGAGGAGCACTGTCCCACCTGCCACCGGGGGTTCGACGCAGGGGAGCAGGAGGAGATCACGGATACCCTCCGCCGCCAGGCAGCCGCCCTTCGCCGCCGCGCCGCCCGCGAGACGGAGCAAGCCACGAAGTTCCTCGCCTCCGCCGACAACGCCGCCGAGAAGCTCCAGAGAGTCCAGGAAAAACTCGCCAACTGGCGCGGGCTCCGGGAATCGCTTTCGACGGCCCGTAACCGGGCCGCTGACCGGCTCGAAACCCTGGAGAAAACCCGCGAACGCTGCCGCGGGCTGGAGACCCGACTCGAAGGCAAACCATCCCCGACGGAACGGGATCTCGAAGACCTCGGCGCCCGGTGTGACCGCCTGCGGCGTTTGCGCGACACGCTCCCGAAAGCAGAGAGCCTCTCCAGCGAACACGCAAAGCTGGCGGGGCGCGTCGAGGAACTCGCGGAGGAACTGGATCAACTCGAATCCGTCACCTACGACGCCGGACTCCACCGGGAGAAGCGGGAAGAGAAAGCCCGGCTGGAGCGGACGCAAGGCCGGGTCGAGGAACTAAAACGAAGAATAAAAACCCGCCCGGAAATCGAGCGGGCTCTGACAGAAGCGCGGGAAACCGGCGAAAAGGCTGAGGAAAAGGCCGGGGAGTTGCGGCGCGGGATCTCCGCCCTCAACTTCGACGAGAAGGAATACGAGGCCGCAGCCGAGAGAGTAGCTACCGCTGAGAAGCGCGCTTCAGATCTCCGGGACGCCCGGGAGCACCTCGGAGGCGCCTGGAAGGACGCCGACTACGAGATACAGCGCGTCGCCGCAGAGCTCAAACGCCTCGAAGATGACCGGAAGCTCGCCAACGAAAAAGCCTCCGGCGCGGCCCGGATGGACGAGATGGACCGCCTCTTCACCGAGTTCTTCCGCAGCCTCACCTCCCGCGTGCGCCCGATGCTCGAAACCGAAGCCTCCAACCTCGTCCGGGACCTCACCGACGGCCGCTACGAGCGGATGGAGTTCGACGAGAATTACCGGGTAAAGCTGCTCGACCGCTTCGACGACTCCTACGCCATAGAGCGCTTCTCCGGCGGCGAGGCCGACGTGGCGAGCCTCTCCGCAAGGGTGGCGCTCAGCAAGATCATCGCCGCCCGCGGCAACGAAACCCTGGGCTTCCTCGTCCTGGACGAGGTCTTCGGCAGCCTCGACGCCGAGCGACGCAACAACGTGCTGCTGGCGCTGGAGCGGCTAAAGCGGTCTTTCGGCCAGATCTTCATCATCTCCCACGTCGGCGAGGTGCAGGAGTCGGCGCTGGTGGACGAGGTCTGGATGCTGGAAGAGGACGAGGACGGCAAGAGCGCCGTCCGGGTCGCCGAGCAGGGATCGGTGGAGCCGTCTGACCTGGCCTACGTCGGAGAGTGAAGGCAGACATCGTGACGGCCAAATGGAGCTTCGAGGCGTTGGCCGGTCCGGCGGGAGAGGGGATCGACCTGTGGCGCACCTTCCGATCTCACGGCATCGCCTCGTTGCCGCCGATGTCCCTAGATGAGGAGTCCCAGACTTTCGAGATAACGCTTCCCGTAGACGGCTACGGACCTCGCACGGTACGCATAAAATCCGGGGGTTCTGGAGACGGACTCGTGACGGTTGTCGGACCATCGCCAAAACAGGATGAGGAGAACCTGCGTGTAGCGATACGACACGTCCTCCGGCTGGACGAAGACCTGTCGGGCTTCTACGCCCTGGCCGCCAAAGACCCGGAGCTATCCTGGGCGACACAGGGCGCCGGGCGCATGGTCCGGAGCCCCACCGTCTTCGAGGAGGTAGTAAAGACTATCTGCACCACCAACTGCGCCTGGTCAGCCACCGGGCGCATGATCGGCGCTCTGGTCGAACACCTGGGACAGCGGGCGCCGGAGGCACCGGAAACAGGGGTAGAAGGCCGCGCCTTCCCTACACCACAGGCGATGGCCGAAGCGGGCGAAGATTTCTACCGGGACGTGGTACGGGCCGGGTACCGGGGCCGCTACCTGGCGTTGCTCTCCCGCTCCGTCGCCGACGGTTCGGTAAACCTCGAAGCGCTGGGACAGACGAGCCCGGAGGAACTACCCGACGAGGAGTTGGAGAAACGGTTGCTGGAGTTGCCGGGGGTCGGTCCGTACGCCGCGGCGCACGTCATGATGATGCTGGGCCGTTACTCCCAGCTCATCCTCGATTCCTGGACTCGTCCAAAGTACGCGCGGCTCGCCGGAGAAGAATCCGTTACGGACGCGGAGATAAAGGATCGTTTCTCAGACTACGGGGAGTACGCGGGGCTGGCGTTCTGGCTCTACATCACGCGAGACTGGGCACCGGAGCCTCCTCTAGCGCCGGGGTCCTAGCAGACGAAGTAGCCCGAAAGCCGAGATAGATTCCAGGTCTACGACGTTGATCTCCGTGCCACCCCCGCTGGACGCGACCCGGGCCCGGAACGTCGCCAGCCGGGCGCGCCGCTGGAACGGGCTCCTTACCACGCTGCGAGACTGAAGCCGCCACCGGGGGGCGATGGAGGTCGTACGACCCAGGGTCCGGGATCGCGCGACCAGGCGATCATCCACCACCTCCCACCCCGCATCTCGCCAGCGGAGCCAGCCGTATAACGCTGCCGGAATGCATAGAAGCAGAAACGAAAACCCGGCCAGTATAGAGTCCAGGGCGAACGCGAACTGTACCCCGGCCACGATAGCAATTAGCAGGACAAGAATGGTAGATCGGAAAACGTACCGCCGTAGAGAGCGTCGCGGCAGCGGACGCAACTCCGGCTCTACGGCGAACTCGGGGGCGGCTTCTTTCAGCAGAGCGGCAGCTTCTGCGCGGGGCAAGAGCGGGAAGATCGTGGTCGAGACGGCGACGTCCTCTGTGCCGGCCCCGTAACCGGCGCTCTCTACCCGGATCAGGGCGAGCCCGAACGGCTGGCGTAGCACGCCCTCCACTATGCGGACGGCCTGTATGCGCGCCAGCGGTATCGTCGCTTCGCGTTTCTCCAGCAGGCCGCGTTTAATGTATAGAAAATCTCCCTCGCGGGAGAGGGTGAAGCCTGCGTAGGCGAGGACCGTACCACCGATAGCCAGGAGCCAGGCGAAGAGTCCCACGGCGAGGGCTATGGCGGCGAGGGCCAGGATCGAACCCGGCGCTACGGACTCGTAGACCCGCTCGAAAAACCGTTCGGAGACGAAGTTGTCGAAGAACTGGGAGCCGATGGCGACCAGGGACAACGCTACCCCGATCTGGCCGCTCGTCGCCCCCGCGATGAGGAGGTCCCTTGTCCCGAGCCGCCGGAGGACGGTGGGACCTGCCTCTTCCTCTTCTTCGGATACTTCCGGCCGGGCGCCTTCTAGTTCCCCTCGCAGCAGGTCGGCGGCGTCGCGGTCCAGGGCGGAGAGCGAGGCGTCGGTGTCGGCAGTACCGCCACCGGCCGTCTCTATTCGCACCTCGACGACCTGGAAGAGGCGTTGTATCACCCCCTGCACCGTGTCTACGGACTGGACGTGCTCCAGGGGGATGGTCCGCTCGTTTTTCTGCAGCACGCCCTGACGCAGATGAAAAGCTCCGCTGGAGGTCCAGTACCGGGTCGCCCGCCAGGAGAGAAAGCCCCACACCGCCGAACCGGCGACCACGAGTACGACGCCGAGAATGAGGAAGACCGACATCCGCGTCCCGCCGCTGAAGATCGCTGCGGCGCCACCGGCGGCGAGAAAGCCGATCCACCGCCGCAAAGTCTTCACCGCCCCTATGAGCATCGCCGCCGGGTGGAGGTGACGCGCCTCAGAGCTCATCTTGTTCTCTGGTTAGCTCGGAGATCCGATCCCGCACCTCAGCGGCGACGGGGGCCGCGAGCTCCGGGATGTGGTTCGACCCGGCGGCCGTGTAGAAGATGACCGTGGCAAGCCCGAACCAGCGCTGCAACGGCCCATGCTGGGTGTCTACGTGCTGGATGCGGGCGAGCGGCACGAGCGTCCGGCTGACCCAGATAATGCCCCGCTGCAGGTCTACTTCTTCCTCCCGGATTTCATACCGCCACCGCCGCCACCGGAGCGTCGGCAGCACGCCGACGACCAGCCCGTACAGCACTACCATCGCGAGAAGCGGCAGCCCGCCGACAAGAATCGAGTAGTCCGCCCGCCGGACCAGAAACCACCCCGCCGCCCCGGCCACCAGAAGAAGCGGCAAGTTCCAGAGGGCGCTGGAGACCCGCCATAAAGTCTTTGCCCGCGGGTCCAGCCTCTCTGCCGGCTCGCCTTTCAAGAGGCTAGGACAACGAGACGACGGGGCGTCCGCGCAGGTCTTTGGCCACGAGCTGGCCGCAGGCGGCGTCTATGTCCTGGCCCCGACTCGGGCGGAGCGTCGCCGAGAGTCCGAGGTCCTTCGCGTACTCCAGGAACTCCCTCGCCCGATTTTTGGAGGTCGCCGCGTAGCCGGTATCCGTCCAGTTAAAGCGGAGGAGGTTCAGGTGGTAGAGCGGGTGGTCCAACACTTGCGCCAGGGCTTCGACGTGCTCGTCGGTATCGTTGACGTCGGCGAGCAGGGTGTACTCGAAGAAAAGTTTGCGGTGGGTCTTCTCGACGTAGTAGCGGGCGGCGGACATCAGCTCGGGGATCGGGTGCCGGGAGGCGACGGGCATGATCTCTCTGCGCTGCTCCCCGAAAGGAGTATGAAGCGAGATCGCCAGATGGAACTGCTCCGGCTCGTCGGCGAAGCGCCGGATCTTATCTACCAGCCCGCTCGTCGAGGCCGCGATGTGCCGCGCCGCGAGCCCGAAGCCGTCCGGGTCGTTCAAAACCTTGAGCGCCAGGATCATCTCATTGTAGTTCAGGAACGGCTCTCCCATCCCCATCACCACGACGTTGGAGATCCGCTCCGGCGCGATGTCGCGGGCGGCGACGAAGACCTGCTCGGCGATCTCGCGAGCCTTGAGGTTCCGCTTTATGCCAAGTAACCCCGTGGCGCAGAAGGTGCAGCCCATCGGGCAGCCAATCTGGGTCGAGATGCAGACGGTGCGCCGGTCTTTCTCCGGGATCATAACCGTCTCTATGGCGTGGCCGTCGTGGGTGTAGAACAGGTACTTGCGCGTTCCATCCGTAGCCTCGAACGTGCGTTCCAGCGTCAGCGTCGCCGCCGGGACCTCCGCCGCGAGGGCCACCCGCAGTCCTTTGGGGAGGGAGGTAGCCTCTTCCCAGTCGCGGGCGAGCGAGCGGGTGAGCGCGGCGTAGACCTGCTCGAGCCGGTAGGCGGGCTCGCCGCGTTCTTCGAAGAAATTCTGTATGTCGGGTAGGAACTCTACTGCTCGCATCGTTCAGGATTATACCGGCGATACAGAAGAGGACACGCAAAGTAGCATCCGGCGCGGTAAAAAAGCCGTCGCGGGGTTAGAATTCCGAGGGTGAGCATTCTGGACCTGTTTATCGTGCTTTTCGTGGTGCTCGTGGTGGCGCGCGGCGCCCGGACGGGTTTTCTCGCCGGGGTCTTCTCGCTCGCCGGGGTCGTTCTGGGCGTCTCATTGGGTTCCCGTCTGGCGCCGCTTCTGGTGCCGGAGAACGAGAGCCTGGTGTTCCGGGCGGGGGTAACGCTGGCAAGCATTCTAGCTTTCGCCGTGCTCGGCGACGTCCTGGCCCGGGCTGTGGGAGGTTCGATCCGATCCCGGTTGCGGGGTTCGGCCTCCACGACGCTGGACGGCCTGGGCGGCGCGGTCCTGGGTCTGGCGCTCTCTCTGACGCTGGTTTGGGTTTTGGGGCTGTTCGTGCTCCAGGCTCCACCGCTCGCCAACCTCCACCTACCCGTAAAAGAATCCCGGATACTCCAGGCCCTGAACGAGAGGATGCCCTCGCAGTTCTTTACAGAGGCCGTCGCCAAGCTCGACCCTCTGCCCCAGATCCGGGCTCCCCAGGCGGATGTGGAGGACCCGAACGAGAGAATAGTCCAGGACCCCGACGTCTTCGCAGCGGCTTCGGGAGCGGTCAGGATCACGGGCGTCGCCTGCAGTTACGGCGTCGAAGGTTCCGGGTGGATAGCCGCCCCGAACCTCGTGGTCACCAACGCGCACGTAGTAGCCGGCGAGGCCGTAACCCGCGTACAGGCCGGCGGAACGGGGGCCCGCAAGCGCGCCCGGGTAGTCTTTTTCGACGAAAAGAACGACATCGCCATTCTCCGTGTAAGAAACCTCGGCCTCTCCCCGCTACGGACCGCCGAGCCCGCGGCCGGCGAGTCCGTCGCCGTACTCGGCTTCCCCGAAAATGGCCCGCTCGACATCCGTCCAGGCCGAACGGGAGAGACGCGGCGTGTGATCTCCACCGACGCCTACAATACCGGCCCCGTGGAGCGAACCGTGACCAGCTTCCGCGTGTACGTCCGGCCCGGCAACTCCGGCGGGCCCGTCGTAAACGCCGATGGAGAAGTGATCTCCACCATCTTCGCCAGCCGGGCGGACTCCAACAACTCCGGCTACGGCGTCCCCTCCCAGATAGTTCAGAAACGCCTGGAGATTGCCCGCAGCAGTGGCCCCGTCGACAGCGGACCATGTATCAACTGATCGCCTGTGATCCGTAACCCCCGCCGGGCTTTCTCCCCCGGACTCTCTCCTACCCGCCTTCCTCCCGAATAATTTTTTCCAGCGCCAGCCGGCTGCGATTCAACTCCGCCTCGACTGTCGAGAGTCGCGCCAGGGACGTTTCGTTCATCCGATCCCGCTCCACCTCCCGGGCCACGGCAGACGCAGCCTCGTCTATGGCCGTTACGGCGCTCTCAAGCGTCAGCAATCCCTGTTCGTCCATAGGGTGGATACTACTATGAGAGCGGCCGGCGGGCATTTTTACGCTCGGCGACCCGGTAGGCGTCGTAGACCGCGTAGATCAGGACGATAGGATAGGTTATAAAGCCGATCAGAACGTTCATAAGGGCCACGTTGATGGCCTGGATAACCACGAGGACCAGACCCTTCAAGATCTGTCCGTTGTAGATCTGGCCGAGACCCTGGATCAAGAAGCTCAAGACCGCCGCTATACCGGGACTTTTCATACTACTTCTCCTCTCTAAAGAGTTCTTCTTAGCTACCAATACGTTCGAGTGCCCTACGGGTTGCGCCGCCGATGCTGTTCCTTGAGCCGCCGGTATGATTGTCCTCCGTCGCCGCGCACCGTTTTTTGTGGAAGATCTTCGCCGACCGGGTCTTTGCGGATCTTCTTCCTCTAACGGCTGGCGATGCGCTTCGGGATGCCTCCTCAAGCCCACACCGTCGTAAGGATAGCCCACAATCTGTCTAACCTTCTACTTCATGTTTATTCTGGAAAGCTGCTACGCCGTCGAGCCGGAGGGTAGAGACGCCCGTTGGCAGGCAGGGGTTGTTCGAGAGCTTCCGATTTTCTGGAACGGGCTCCAACCCGAGCATCGTGCGGACGAGGAGCGGTACGGCGCCGGCGGCCCACGCCTGCGGGCTGCAGGACCTGGGTATCTCGGTGGGACCGGAGCCTGCTTCTCTCTGGTAGCCGGCGAACAGTTCCGGTAGCCGGTAGCCGAAGTGTGGCGCGGCCTCTAGCAGGGCTCTCGCTATGCGGCTGGCCTCTTCTCGAAACCCGTAGCGCCGGAGCCCTTCGGCTATGAGGGCGTTATCGTGGGGCCAGACGGAGCCATTATGGTAAGACTCCGGGTCGTAGCCGCCCTCTCCTACCGCCATCGTCCGTATGCCCCAACCGCTGAAGAGATCTTTGCCTATGAGCCGGTCCACCACAGCCCGAGCCTTCTCCTCCGGGACGATGCCGCTCCAGAACAAGTGTCCGACGTTGGAGGTGAGCGAGTCTACCTGCCGTCCCTCGCCGTCCAGGGCCAGCGCGTAGCACCCGCGCCTCTCTATCCAGAAGTCCCTCTCGAAACGCTCCTTTAAGGTCTCAGCCTCGTCACGCAACCCGGCGGCGAACCGTTCGTCTCCCCAGATCCGCTCTGCGAGCCCGGCCGTCCTCAACAACGCATCGTAAGCATAACCCTGTACTTCACATAGAGATATAGGTGGTTTGGCTTTTTTCCCGTTGTGGAAGAGCACAGAGTCCGGGGAGTCTTTCCAGCCGTGGTTTTCGAGGCCCCGGAAGGAGCGTCGCTCGTAGGATATATAGCCGCGTTCGCTCGACCTGATGGTGTTCAGTATCCAGTCGGCGGCCTTTCGGGCCGGTTCTTCGAGCTCTCGCGCGAGGTCTTCGTTCGCCGTCCAGCGCCAGTGTTCTTCGAGCAGGATCAGGAACAGCGGGGTGGCGTCAATGGTGCCGTAGTACGGGGAGTGCGGGACTTCCCCGAAGTGCGCCAGCTCTCCGAAGCGTAGCTCATGCGGGACCTTGCCAGGTTCTGCGTCCCGGTAGTCGTCGTAGTCGTCCGCCTGGTAGCGGACCAGCGCCTTGAGGGTATTCCTCGCCGACTCGGGGCCGAGGAGCATGGTCTGGTAGCCGGTGATGAGCGAGTCCCGCCCGAAGAGGGCCATATACCACGGCGCTCCCGCCGCCGGGACGAGCAGGCCGTCCCCGGCATCGAAGGCGAGAGACTCCAGGTCCTCTACGCTCCGCGCCCAGCTCTCGCGCAACCCCTCCCAGTCCGTCTCCAGCGCCGGAGCTTCGTCATAGAGCGACGGCGCGGAGCCTCCGCCGATCTCCCTGCCGTCCTCCTCGAACTCCACGCAGACGAGCACCGCCCGCTCCTCTCCGACTTCGAGAAAGAGATCCACGGATACGACACCCGGCTCCACGAGGGCCTCCACTCCTTCGGAGGACACCCGCACTACGGTCCCGCGCCGAAAACCCTCGCGTCTGTAGGCGAAGCGCAGGCGCTCCTTCTCCGCCTCCCGCGAGAGTTCTCCCCGCTCCTCCGCCCGCTCGTAGCCCCGGACCTCGAAGACGTCCCGGAAGTCCGCGGCGCATTCCAACTCGACCTCGACTTCGACCGGCCCGCCGGTCTCGTTGGTGAAGATTATCTCCTCCCACATCCCGGTCCCGAGCGCGCGGCGCCGCGCCACACCGAGCCCATCCTCCCTGCCTCCGGCGGTAGCGGTGAGCAAAAACTCCGCGCGCGAGCCCCACGACCGGTAACCAAGCGGTGTCGGTGATGCGCCATTCACCTTCAGGATGAACTTCGAGAGGTACCGCGTATCCCGGTAAAAGAGACCCTGGTCTTCCGAGGCCAGGATATCTCCTCCAGACCTCGAGACGGCATACGCCCCGGGTGAAACGATGCTTACCGCTTCCTTCAGCACACCTTCTCCTCAAAACCAAGTTTGCCTACAAAAGGCGGTCTAACCGCTGCTTCAGCTCGCGATCCAGTGTAACCTACCTGCTCGCGTTTCCCTGAACCTCCTGTATAGTTTGGTGGTTTAGCCAGTATAGAACTCAGCACCGCGCGGCTTTCACTCCTCACGGCTCGTTCCGTAACGCAACGAGCTATAGAATTCGCTTTCGCGTAGCCTATCCCGCAAAAATAGCTCGTTTGTATGAGGCGCCTGCTCTCCCCACGGAGTATGGTGATGTGATGGCCCTGTACCCTACGGCAAATTGCTGCGAGAGATGAAGTCGGTTGATAACACAAACGGCGCGCGGCCGGGACGGTTCGGTCCGGGAGAGCCACCAACCACCGGGCGCCGGTCATGAGTCGCACCGTCTCGCCGGGCCGGCGCGGGCTGCTACGCGCGTTGGGTCTCCACCGGCGTGACCTGCGGGCCTGGGCGCTTTACGACTGGGCGAACTCCGCCTTCGTAACCTCGGTCGGGGTTGCTATCCTGCCCATCTACTTCGCCAGTGTTGCGGGGGTGGATCTGCCCGGCAACCAGGCCACCGCGTACTGGGGTTACGTCAACAGTTTAGCCCTTCTCATCATCGCGATCGCTTCGCCGGTGCTGGGCGCAATGGCGGACTTCATGGGGGCGAAGAAGCGTTTCCTGGGACTTTTTATGGGCATGGGCGTCCTGGCGACAGCGGGGTTGTACTTCGTCGAGCGCGGGGACTGGCAGTTGGCGGCCTTGCTGTACATCGTGGGCACCATCGGGATGACCGCCTCCATCGCGTTCGCCGACTCGCTGCTGCCTCACATCGCCAGTGAAGGGGAGGTGGACCAAGTCTCGACCGCCGGATACGCCCTCGGATACGTGGGAGGTGGGATCCTGCTCCTCGTACACGCGGCCATGATCTCACGCCCCCAGCTCTTCGGGCTCGCCGACGCGGGCGTCGCCGTGCGCGTCGCCTTCGTCACTGTTGCGCTGTGGTGGCTCATCTTCTCGATCCCACTCTTCCGCCGGGTGTCCGAACCGCCCCGCCGGTTGGAGGAGGACGAATCGATCGGCGCCAACCCGGTCCGGATCGGGCTCCGGCGGTTGCGGGAGACATTCGGCGAGGTGCGCCAGTACCGGGACCTCTTCGTCTTCCTGGTCGCCTACTGGTTCTTTATCGACGGCATCCATTCAATCCCCAAGCTGGCAACCATCTACGGGGCGAGCCTCGGCATCGGCAACAGCGCCCTGCTCGGCGGCATTATCGTCTCTCAGTTCGTGGGCATCCCGTTCACCTTCGCATTCGGGAGCCTGGCGGGCCGTATCGGAGCCATCCGCGGCATCTACGTCGGGCTCGTCGGATACACCGTGATCGCCGTCCTGGCGATGTTCGTCAGCACGGGCTGGCACTTCTACGTCCTCGCCGCCGGCGTCGGGGTGCTGCAGGGAGGCACCCAGGCGCTCTCCCGCTCCGTCTACGCAACGATGGTCCCCAAAGTGAAGTCTTCGGAGTTCTTCAGCTTCTACAGCATATTCGGCAAGTTCGCCGGTATCGTGGGCCCGACCCTGTTCGCGCTGGTCGTAACCATCACCAGTACCGCGCGGCTAGCCATACTCTCCCTGGCGATCTTCTTTATTATCGGGATGGTGATACTTTCGCGAGTAGACCTCGCAAAGGGACAACGCACGGCCAGGGAAGAGGATGCCTCCGCCCGCGCGATCGTTACCTGAGCGAGGGCCTTACCTGATCCCACCCCCACTTGATCAAACGTTCAACAAAGGGTATACTTTGTTTATTGAACAGTCAATCAACAGGAGAACGGGTGACAGAGGCGTCGGAGAACTGGGATCGGCGGTCGCAGATTCTGGAGGCGGCGTTCGAGGAGTTCGCGGCGAAGGGATTCAAGGGGGCGACGATCAAGGGGATCGCGGCCGCGGCGAGGTTACAGTCGCCGGCCCTGATCTACCACTACTTCCCGGATAAGGAGGCGCTCTTCCGGGAGGTCATGGAGTCACGCATCCCCGTGGTCCAGGCGGTCACGGACCTCGAACCGCTGATGGATCTGCCACCCGAGAAGGTGCTCACGAGGCTGGGGCTCGCCTACCTGTCGTTCGACCGGTCCAACACCCAAGAGATACGGCTCGTGATCGGGGAGGCGATCCGGCGTCCTGAGGTCGCCGAAGCCTTTATAGAGAGCGGTCCGGGGCGCGTGCTGGAGTTCCTCAAGCGCTACCTGGCGCGCCAGGTCGAAACGGGAAGGCTGCGGCCCCACGACGTGCGCTCCAGCGCCCGGGCGTTTATCGGGATGCTCATGCCGCAGGTCGTGGGCAAGGTGCTCTTCCCGGCGCTCGTGGAGGACGGCCTCACCGACGAGGAGCACTTAAAGACCACGATCGAGGTCTTCCTGAAGGGGCTGGAGCCCGAAAGGTAGGGGCGATGGACGCCATAGAAGTCGAGGGCCTGAGCAAGCATTACGGTCGGGTGGAGGCCCTGCGGGGCGTGGACCTCCGGGTCCCCCGGGGCGCGGTCTTCGGGCTCGTCGGGCCGAACGGCGCAGGGAAGACGACGCTCATCAAGGCGCTGGTCGGCGCGCTGCGCCCGTTAGAGGGCGGGGCGCAGGTGCTGGGTCTGGACCCTCTCCGGGACCGGGCGGAGCTGCGGCGTAGGATCGGCTACATGCCCCAGTCCCCCGCCCTGTACGAAGACCTTCCCGCGCGGGACAACGTAAGGTTCTTCGGCGCCGCCCACCGGCCCGCCGACCTCGGCAAGAAGGTCGAGGAGGTCCTGGAGCTCGTAGACCTGGCGGACCGGGCGAAAGACCCCGTCCACACCTTCTCCGGCGGCATGAAGCGGCGCGTCTCCCTGGCCTGCGCGCTCGTCCACCGGCCCGAGCTACTGTTCCTCGACGAACCGACCGCCGCCGTGGACCCGCGGCTCAGGAGCCGGCTGTGGAAGACCTTCCGGGAGCTGGCCGACGGCGGCGCGACGCTATTCGTCAGCACACACCTCATGGACGAAGCGATGCTGTGCGACGGGATCTCCGTGCTGCGCAAAGGCCGCATCGTCGCCTCCGACAGCCCGCGTCACATCCTCGAAAAAGGCCACACGCGCCTCGTCACGCACCGGGCCGGCGACCGCGAGGAGCGGACCATCGGGAGCCGCCCCGAAGACCTGGCCGCCGCGCTCCGCCCGTACGGTCTCCGGCCTGACGTAACCGCCCTGGAGGTAAGGCCCGACCCGCTGGAGAAAGTCGTCCTGGCGCTCGCCGACGAAAGGGAGAATGCCTGATGCGCGCCCCCATCGTCGCCCGGCGGGTCGTGAGGCAGCTCCTGCACAACCCCCGGTTTCTGGTGCTCTCCATAGTCGGGCCGCTCGGGATCGTGTACTTCCTCAAGCTCTTCTTCGACACCCTGCCGCCCACCTTCGACGTCGCCCGCTACGCGGTGCCCGTGGCGGCGTTCATCGTCCACTTCCTGGCCTTCCTGTTGTGCGCCATCGCGCTCGTGCAGGAGCGGACGGCCGGCACGCTGGAGCGGATGTTCGTCAACGGGTTCCGGCGGACCGAGATCATCGGCGGATACGTGCTCGGGTACCTGGGCCTGGCGACCTTCCAAGCGGCGGTCGTGCTGACCGAGGCGGTGTGGCTCTTCGACCTGGACTACGAGGCGGGAACGCTCGCGGCGCTGTTTCTCGTGGTGTGGCTCCTGGCGATAGCCTCGGTGATGCTCGGCATCTTCGTCTCCACCTTCGCCCGCCGGGAGAGCCAGGTCTTCCCGTTCGTGCCGCTCATCGTGCTGCCCTCGGTATTTCTCTCCGGGCTGATGGTGGACGTGGAGTTGCTGCCGACCTGGGCCGAGTGGCTCGGCCACGTCTTCCCGCTGTTCTGGGCGAATGACCTGATCCAGGAGGTAATAAGCCCGGGCGGCGCCCTGGAGAACGCCCAAACGGACCTCTTCGTGCTGGCGGGCTACGGCGTCGTCCTGCTGCTGCTCGCCTCGCTCACGCTGCGAGAGACCGAATGAGGGTGGAAAGGAGTCCGCGATGACGACGTACGAGAGCGTGAGGAGTCCGGTCCCGGAGGTCCGGGACGTAACGGAGACCGCCTGCTGCATCGTCGGCGGCGGGCCGGCGGGGGCCGTGCTGGGGCTGCTCCTGGCGCGCAAGGGCGTGGACGTGACGCTGCTGGAGTCCCACCATGACTTCGACCGCGAGTTCCGGGGTGACACACTCCACCCGTCGGTCATGGAGATCATGGACGAGCTGGGACTCGCGGAGCGGCTGCTGGAGTTGCGGCACACCAGGATCAGCACCTTCACCCTCCAGACCGCCACGGGCGCTTTCACCCCGGTAGATTTCAGCCGCCTCGACACCCGCTACCCGTACATCACCCTGATGCCCCAGACGAGCTTCCTGGAGTTCATTACCTCCGAGGCGGAAAGCTACCCGAACTTCCGGCCCGTCATGGGCGCGAGGGTGCGGGAGTTGGTCGAGGCGGACGGGACCGTCTACGGCGTCCGGTACGAGTCGGACGACGGGAAGCACGAGGTGCGGGCGCGCCTGACGGTGGGCGCCGACGGGCGCGGGAGCCGGCTGCGGAAGCTCTCCGGCTTCGAGCCGGTAAAGACCTCGCCGCCGATGGACGTGCTCTGGTTCAAGTTGCCCCGCGAGAAGAGCGACCCGGAGGGCATCGTCGGGCGCTTCGGCCGGGGGCACATCGCCGTCATGCTCGACCGCTTCGACTACTGGCAGGCAGGATACGTTATCCCCAAGGGCACCTTCCCCGAGTTACGGAAGGCCGGTGTGGAGAAACTGCGGGAGAACTTCGCCGCCCTGGTACCGGAGTACGCCGACCGTCTGGAGCACCTGAAGGACTGGAGCCAGGCGTCACTGCTCTCGGTGGAGTCGAGCCGCTGCGAGCGGTGGTACCGGCCGGGGCTGCTCCTGATCGGGGACGCGGCGCACGTGATGAGCCCGGTGGGCGGGGTCGGCATCAACTACGCCATCCAGGACGCCGTGGCGGCGGCGAACATCCTCGGCGGGCCGCTCCTGCGCGGGACGGTCCGTACGGAAGACCTGGCCGCGGTGCAGCGGCGGCGGGAGTGGCCGACCCGGTTTATCCAGCGGGCTCAGGCCGTGATCCAGCGCAACGTCCTCGCCCCCACACTGGAGGCCGACCAGCCTTTCACCCCGCCGGCCCCCGTGAGGTTGCTGCTCCGCGTCCCGCTCGTGCGCGACATTCCGGCCCGAATCGTCGCCTACGGGCTCTGGCCGGTCCACGTGGAGGGATAGGCGCCGGACGAACGCCCTCCGGTGTGAACGGTTTTATTTGCTACGGGACCCGGCACAAGGTAAATTACACGGGCGTAGAGAGTAACGTTCCGCGCGCGATGGCGCGTTTTGGTTTCAGCGTCCTATAGTTTAGGAGAGCGGGTATATGTACAAAGAGATCTACGTCCCGGTAGACAACTCGGATTACTCCAACCAGGCGTGCGTTATCGGGGTGGACGTGGCGCGCAAGTTCGGCGGCCGGGTCGCCGGCTGTCACGCCTACGCCGCGAAGATGCACGACGTGCGCTTCCGGCAGATGGAGAGCGGGCTGCCCGAGGAGTTCCGGGACGAGGACGAGATGCAGCGCCAGCGCAAGATCCACGACCAACTCATCACCAAGGGGCTGGAGATCATCACCGACTCCTACATCGACGTGCTGGAGCCGCTCTGCGAGAAGTACGACGTGGAGCTCGTCCGCCGCTCCCTCGAAGGCAAAAACTTCAAGGTCATCGTCGAGGACGTAAACGACGGTGACTACGACCTGGTCGTTATCGGGGCGATGGGCATGGCCGCCGTCCGGGACACGGTTCTGGGTACGGTGACGGAGCGCGTGGTGCGGCGGCTCACCAAAGCGGATACCCTGATCGTCAAGGACCTGGACCGCAACCCGTTCGAGCACATCGTCGTCACCGTGGACGGCTCGGCCAAGTCGCTCGGCGGCCTCAAGCGAGCGATAGAGCTTGCCCGCGAGTTCGGCGGCACCGTCGAGGCGATCAGCGTCTTCGATCCGTACTTCCACTACGCCATGTTCCACTCCATCGCGGGTGTTCTGTCCAGCAAGGCGCAGAAAGTCTTCCGCTTCAAGGAGCAGGAGAAGCTGCACGAGGAGATCATTGACTCCGGCCTCGCCAAGATCTACACGGCCCACCTGGAGGTCGCGAAGAAGATCGCCGAGGACGAGGGTGTCGAGCTAAAGACGACGCTGCTGGCGGGCAAGCCGTTCGAGCAGACGATGAAGTACGTGAACAAGGTCAACCCGACGCTCGTGGTGATGGGCCGCATCGGCTACCACTCCGACGACGAGATGGACATCGGCGGCAACACCGAGAACATGATGCGCTACCTGAACACGAACGTGCTGGTCGGCAACTACGAGTACCAGGCGCCGGACCTGTACACCGCCGAGGAGCACATGACCTGGACCGACGAGGCGCTCGAAAGGCTCGACCGCATCCCCGGCTTCGTGGTCGGGATGGCGACCGGCGCCATCATCCGCTACGCCATCGAGCGGGGCTACACGGTCATCACCTCCGGCGTCATAGACGAGGTCGTAAAGAGCATCCTCCCGCCCGGCGCGATGGAGTCCATGCGGGCCATCGGCGACCAGATGCGCGAGGCCGAGGCGATGGGTGAGGACAAGCCCATAGACTCCCTCTTCAAGGACTTCGACGAACGCACCGCCGACAAGGCTAAAGCCAACGGCAACGGCCACAAGAACGGCTCCGCCAACGGCAACGCCGACGCGGCGGCGAAGCAGGAGATCTTCGAGTCCGGCCGCGGCGGCTTCGGCCGGAGCGAGGACCAGGGCGACATCGAGGGCGTCTCCGCCGAGGTGCAGGAGGAGATCCACCGCGCCGCCCAGGGCCAGGACCGCTTCGAGTGCGACGTGTGCCGCTACGTGGCGAAGGGCAAGCCCGCCCGCTGCCCCGTCTGCGGCTCCGGCCCGACCCACTTCCACGCGGTGGACGCCAAGATTGCCACCACCAGCGGCGACGAGAACATGAACCTCTCCGAGGTCTACGACGGCCGCGAGCTGCACTGGACCGACGACGCCCAGGCCCTCCTCGACTCCCTCGAAGAGTGGCAGG
>JALYGE010000026.1 GCA_030777225.1 Actinomycetota bacterium | reverse complement strand
GCCTTGGGCACGCCCTTCTTCACCGATTCGACGATCTTCTTCCTGAGGTCCATCGAATACGCTCTCATGTCCCCGAGATACCCGACGCAACCTCATCGCAACCCGCTGTGAGCATCTCGGGGAGCCTCCAGCTCGGATCTGCGACGTCGGGGGAGGGGCGGGCCACAACTCCATCCCGCTAGCCCAGCGAGGCTACGAAGTGAAGATCCTGGATCCCTTCGAAGAAATGCTGCAGAAGGCGCGGCAGACGCTCGACGCGGAAGAGGAAGCCGTGCGCGGTAGGGTGGAGCTTGTCGGCGGCAACGGTGAGGATGCACCGCGTATTTTCGGTAGTGAGACCTTCGACGCGGTGCTGTGTCACGGGGTCCTGATCTACCTGGAAAACCCCGATCCGCTGATCGAAGCCCTGTCGATCATAGCGCGTCCTGGAGCCGTGATCTCCATCCTCACCAAAAACACGGACGCCCTCGCGATGCGCCCGGCCCTCGAAGGCCGCTACAAAGAAGCCCTGGCTTCCTTCGATTCAGACCGGGAGACGAACCGCCTCGGTAGCGTTACCAGGACGGACACCGTACCGGAACTCTCCACGAAACTAAAAAGTTACGGTATCGAGCTGGAGCAATGGTATGGGGTACGGGTCTTACCGACCACCTGGACGACCGTCCCCCGGCCCGGAACTACCGGACATTTTGGAGGCCGAGTGGGAAGCTGGAAGGAGAGATCCATATCGGGGAGTCGCGCGGCTGGTTCACCTCGTAGGGCGCAAGACAGCCGAGTCCGGATAGCTGCCCCAGTATAGAAGCTACGCCCGACGGGCCAGAACGATGAGATGAGCGCTCTCCGCGGTGAACGGTTCTCCCTCAAACCCGCCATAGGCCGCCTCGGGCTCGAAACCCGCTAGCCGGAGCATCAGCATTAGCTCGTCCCGGTTCGTAATGCGGATTGCCAGGTCGTGCTCCCTCTCGTTCGACAACGCGCCGTCGCTACCGTGCAGTTCGTAGAACAGCCGCATCTCCAAAACTTGCGAGGCGGCATCGTACCGGGAGAGGCTGAAGCGTTCCAGCTTCCCCTCCGGCGTCCGACGGGTAAAGTCGTGTTGCCGTTCCGGACCGCCGGGCTTCTCGGCCAGCTCCTCCGGCGAGAAAGCCGAGACCTCTATCCCGAGCAGGCCGCCCGGCCCCAGATGTTCCCGCGCGTTGTCCAGAAAAGTCAGTGCGTCGTCCAGGCTCGTCAGGCACAGGAAAGAGTTGAAGGCGCAGACCGCGAGCCTGTATTTTCTATTGAGCTTTGCGCTTCGCATGTCGCTGCAGACCCACTCTAAAGGCGCGCCCTTGATCCGGCCGCGCCCGACCATCCCCTCGGAAACCTCGACCGCGGTTACATCGAAACCCTTTTCTGCGAGTGGAATCGCTATGCGGCCCGTACCGGCGCCCCACTCTATTACGGGGCCGCCTTCGCGTTGCGCCAGGGAGAGCCAGAAGGGTACGTCGTAGTCGTGAACGTACTCCAGGTCATAGAGGTCTGCTAGAGGATCGTACTCGTTCAAAGGCTTTTCCTGAAACTGGGAACGTGACCGGGCGTATATAATCACAAAGGTCCCCTTAAAGTGTGGAGGTTTTTGGATGGGCACAGTGTTTATTATCCTCGTGATAGCGGTAATCGTGATACTCGTGATCTACGCTGTCTCCACCTACAACGGGCTCGTGAAGCGACGTAACCAGGTTGAGGAGGCCTATCGGCAGATAGACGTGCAGCTCAAACGCCGGTACGACCTGATCCCCAACCTCCTCGAAGGCGTGAAGAAGTTCTTCCGTCAAGAGAAGGAAGTGATGGAGGAGGTGACACGCGCCCGTTCCCAGGCGATGAAGCCTCAGAGCGCGGGCGAGCAGGCGCAGTCCGAGGCGCGTCTTAGTGGGGCCATCGGCAACCTGTTCGCGGTAGCGGAGAACTACCCAGAGCTCAAATCCGACCGGGTGATGATAGATTTCCAGGAGGAGCTCTCTTCTACGGAGAACAAGATCTCCTTCGCCAGGCAGCACTACAACGACTCCGTGCAGGGCTACAACACCAAAATACAGAGCTTCCCCGCCGTAATATTCGCCCGGGCGATGGGCTTTACCGAGCGCGAGTATTTCGAGGCCGCTGGCCCCGAGCGGGAGTCGGTCACCGTAACCTACGACTAAGATGGAACAGTCCTTCGAAGGTACTTTCCGGGACAGGATCTCCGCCAACAAGCGGAATAGCCTGCTCCTGATCTCGCTCTTTATCGCCTTCGTCGCCGTCTTTGGGTACGTGGTCGGCTTCGCCTGGATCGGGGACCCCACAGGTGCTCTCTTCGGCCTGGCCCTGGCCTTCGTCGCCGGCACGGTCTCCGGTCTCCTGACCTACTACGGCGGCGCCCGGATGGTGCTCGCCGCCTCCCGCGCCCGCGAGGTAACCCACGACGAGGCCCCGGTCCTCTACAACGTGGTCGAGGAGATGTCGCTCGCGAGCGGTCTCCCGATGCCCAAGGTCTACATTATCGACGATACGGCTCCCAACGCCTTCGCCACGGGCCGCGACCCGGAGCACGCCGCCGTCGCCGTAACCTCCGGCCTACTGCAGAAGCTCGACCGGGACGAGTTGCAGGGCGTCATGGCGCACGAGATGGCCCACGTCGGCAACCTCGACATCCGCTACGCCATGCTCGTCGGCGTCCTCGTCGGCACTACGGTCCTGATCTCCGACTTCTTCCTCCGCAGCCTGTGGTTCGGGGGCAGCCGGCGCATGGGTGGAAACCGGGGCGGCGGGGGCGGGTACGCGCAGCTCATCATGATGCTCGTCGCCATCCTGCTCGCTATCCTCGCCCCGATCTTCGCCCGGCTCCTCCAGCTCTCCATTAGCCGGCAGCGCGAGTACCTGGCCGACGCCACGGCTGTCAAGCTCACCCGTAATCCGAAGGGTCTGGCCGACGCCCTGGAGAAGATCTCCGGCGACAAAGAAATCCTCGAAGCCGCCAACCGGGCCACCGCCCACCTCTACATCGTCAACCCAATAAAGAAGTTCGAGAAGCGCGCCAAGGGCCTCTTCTCAACCCACCCGCCCATAGAAGAGCGCGTCCAGATACTCCGTTCTCTGGAATCCGGCGGCGTCACCGAAAGCGTCGGCTAGAGACTCGACGCCCGGCCCGATAGGGTTTAGAATAATGCCTCGCACATTGCCGGATGGTGTAACGGCAGCACGAGTGACTCTGAATCACTTAGTCCTGGTTCGAATCCAGGTCCGGCAGCTATACAAAATACCTGCAAAAGTGGGAAAACGAAAGGGCCGGAGGTATACGCCGGCCCTTTTCTACACCACTTTCTACACCAACGTGATCCCGCCGCACTATGAGAACGCCTCCTGCATGGCTGTTACAGCGCCGTCCTGCATGTCAGGCAGCACGTGGGAGTACGTGTCCATTGTCTGCGTTATGGTCGCGTGGCCGAGCATCTCCTGCACTATTTTGGGGTGAGTGCCCTTGCTGAGAAGAATCGTGGCGCACGTGTGACGGAGATCGTGGAACCTTATCCTAGGAAGCCCGGCACGCTTCAGGAGCGGTCTGAAGGAGCGGTAAGTGAGGTTGCCAACGTCCACGGGAGTGCCGATGGTAGAGGTGAAAACGAGATCGTTCTCCCGCCAGAGGGAGCCAGCAGCCAGCCGGTCCTCTAGCTGGCGCTTGCGGTGGGCCTTGAGAGCCTCTACGGCGTACCCGGTAAGCTTCACCGAGCGCGTCTTGTCCCTCTTGGGAGCTGTGAAGGAGAGCCCGTCCTTGGTGCGCGTGAGTTGCCGCTTGACGGCGAGCTTGCTTGCGTCGAGGTCCACATCCTTCCGCTGTAGCCCCAGCAACTCACCCTCGCGCAGACCGGCGGTGATCGCCACGACGTATAGAGCATAGTACCTGTCCTCTCTGGCAACGTCGAGGAACAGCCGCGCCTGTTTAGGGGCCAAGGGGTGCATCTCTTTCTTGGTCCTCTTGGGCGGTTTGACCCCGGCGGCGACATTGCGGTGGAGGATCTCATCTCGCATGGCGTCCTTGAGAGCCTTGCCTAGCACAGTGTGAATTAGTTCCACGGTGCGGCTAGAAAGACCAGAGTTTCGCTTGTCGCGCATCAAAGCCCGTACCTTATCGGGCTTGAGATTCTTCAACTTGATCTTGCCCAAACTGGGCGTGATGTGCTTGT
>JALYGE010000025.1 GCA_030777225.1 Actinomycetota bacterium | reverse complement strand
GACCACCTCGGCAAAGGCGAGGTCCCCGTGCCCGTAATCCGCAACTATGTGAACCAGCATCTCCGCCTCCGGCGTCGTCCGCAACCTTTCTTCGGGTAGACTCTACCCCAGGGATCTGAAGAACACCATCATTCAGACCGCCGACCGCATAGCTAAGGTCTCGGGACCACCCCGTCGAGCATGCTCTTGGAGACGAGCATCTTCTCGGATTTGGTAGGAGATCTTGGACGAAATTCCGATTCACTGCCGCCTCTTCCTTTTTATAAGAGTTCTATTCCACTGGCATCCGCTCAAAGTTTATTTTTTGCGCACCATCAATCAGTAGGACACGAAACCGTAACCCAAGGTGTTGTGTAGTTTGGAAATGACACCAGAGTGTAGTACATGACCCCGGCGCAGTTCACGAGGACGTCTACGGGGCCCAGCTCGTCTTCGGTGAGCGCCACGAGGTCCTTTACCTGCGCCCGGACGGTGACGTCGGTGGCGGAGATCAGGCACCGCGAACCGTTCTCAGCCTCCAGGCTCTCCTGCACTTCCCGTAGCTCCGGCTTGCGCCGGGCGGCGAGGGCGACGTGGGCCCCCTCCCGGGAGAGAGCGCGGGCCACCGCCGCCCCGATGCCGCTCGAAGCGCCGACCACGACGGCAACCCGCCCTTTTAGCCCGTTATCCACGCCGGGAGCCTCCCGTTAGCTTCTCGGGCGGGGGCTCGACCCAACCTCTGTCCGCGAAGTGCCGGGCGTAGTTGCCCAGGAGCGAGGGGTTCAGGTCCGGGCGGCGCAGGCCGGTCTTCTCCAGCACCTGTCGGGTGTTGCTGTCGTCGTAGAGGTTGCCGTCCCAGAGCTCGTGGGCCTCGGGCGCGGCCCCGCTCAGGACGCCCTCGACGACACCTCCGCCCTTCTCCGGGTTCGGGGCGGAACGCCAGGTCTCCAGCCAGTCCGGGTAGTCTAGTTGCTCCAGCGGATAGCCCATCTCCCCGAACCAGCCGAAGACCCTGTCCGCGGGGAGGGGGTCGGGCTCGGCGAGGTGGAACGTGCGGCCCGCCGACTCCGGCTTGTCCGCGAGGTGGCAGATGGCGCCGCTCACGAAGTCTACCGGCGTCATCTCCACGCGCCAGCCTTCGATGCGCGGCGCGGCCCCGATGCGGAGGGACTCGGCGATCACCGCGCCGAGAAAGTCCCGGGGGTTGGAGACGCCGCTGATGCTGTGGCCGGCGATGTTGCCGGGCCGATACACGCTGACCGGCAGGCCCCGGTCCGCCGCCTGCCGCACCAGCTTCTCGGCGACCCACTTGGTCTGCCCGTAGCCATCTTCGCGGGCCCCGGCGAGGGCGTCGAGGTCCGCGTCTTCCTCGCACTTGTGGCCGCCGGGAGGGAAGATCCCGTTCGTCGAGATGAAGTGCAGCGCTTTGGTCTTGCTCCGGCAGGCCAGCCGCAGGACCTCGCGGGTCCCGTCCACGTTGGCCGGCTTTAGGGCGTCGTACGGGTAGACCAGGTTCACCCGCGCGGCGGCGTGGATCACCACGTCCACCTCGTGCGCGAGCGTTTCGAACTTCTCTTCCGGGATACCCAGCAGCGGCTCCCCGAGGTCTCCGGGGACGGGTACGATCCGGCGCTCGCGTCCGGCCTGCCAGAGCCCGTAGTGCCGCAGGTTCTCCCGGATGGGGGTCATGGCGTTTCCGTCCTTCGGCGGCCGCACCAGGCAGTAGACGGTGGCCTGCGTCCGCAGGAGCAACGAGTCCAAAAGGAACGCCCCCAGAAATCCGGTCGCTCCCGTGAGGAAGATGCGCCGGGAGCGGTGCAGAGCCAGGGTATCTTCGGCGGGGCCGTCCGGGGCGATGTCCGGGTCCAGCGTCGCCTCGGCGAACAGGTCCGGCCCCACGTTCGCCTCCAACACATCTGTCCCCTCCCGCAGCGCCGCCTCCACCACGTCGCAGAGCCCCGCGACCGTCGGGTTCTGCAATAAGGCGTTCACCGACAACCGCGCGCCGAAAGCTTCTTCCACCCCGCTCAACAGCTCCGCCGCGGCGAGCGAGTGGCCGCCGACGTCGAAGAAGTCGTCGTCACGCTCCACGTCGCCGGCGTCCAGACGCAGCACGTCCTCGAAGAGTCGGACGAGTAAGGCTTCCTTTTCTGGCCGGGGGACGTCCGGTGACAGCTTCTCTACCGGCTCTCGCGGCCCAGACTCGACGCGGGGCGGCGGCTCCGGGAGTTCCGCGCGGTCCACCTTGCCGGTCGTCGCCTGGAGCGGCAGCGTCTTCAGCTCGACGTAGACGGCGGGGATAGCGTAGTGTGGCAGGCTCGACTGCAACGCGCGCCGGATGTCCGGGCTGCGGCCCGTTTTGGAATCTATGTTCCAGTCAGCGTGGCGCTTACCGGGCTCACCCGCATCCGGCACCAGGTAGGCGACGAGACGTTTGTTCTCACCCTCGGCACCCTCGGCGATTACGACGCAGTTGTAGACCGCAAGGTTCTCCTCGATGGCGGCCTCGACCGCCCCGAGCTCGATGCTGTAGCCCCGGACCTTGACCATGAAGTCTACCCGGCCCAGGATCTCCAAATTCCCGTCGGGCAGGAGGCGACCCTTATCTCCGGTGCGGTACATCCGGGCCTCTGGATCGGGGGAGAACGGGTTTTCGGTAAAGCGTTCGGCGGTGGTCTCGGGCCGGTTCACGTAGCCGCGAGCTAGTCCTTCGCCCCCGACGTAGACCTCCCCCGCCTCTCCGACCGGCAGAGGATTCCTGTCCTCATCCAGGATGTAGAGCAGGTCCGGGTCCCGGAGCTGTCCTACGGGGCAGTGGGTCGAGTGCGGGTTGTCCACCAGCTCCCGCAGGTCCCCGGCTGCGACCTCGTGGGTCTCGCTGATGCTGTAGCCGTTAAGCGCGCGGGTCTCGGGCAGCGCCGCCAGTACCCGCCGCGCCAGCGTCCGGGTAACCACCTCACCGTTGAGCCACAGCGTCTTCAGGGCGGTGAGCTTCTCTCCGACTGCTTCACCGCCCACGTTCAGGACTGCCTCCAGAAGGGAGGGGGTCATGAGGACCTCTGTGCTCTGGAATTTCTCCAGGAAATCCAGCAAGGCTACGGGGTCGTAGATCACGTCGTCCGGGATCGTCACGGTCGTGCCGCCGCGAAGCAGCGGGCGAAAGATCTCCCAGATAAAAAAGACGTTGCACGCCACCCGGTCCCCCGGCCTGTAGTCGCTCACGCCAAACCGCCACAGATACGAGCCGACCGGCGCCCGGTGCGGGTTCGCGATCCCCTTCGGCTTTCCCGTCGTTCCCGACGAATAAGAGACGAAAGCGAGGTTGTCCAAAGTGGGTTCCGGTTCCGATGCAGCGCCTCCATCCAGCCCATCTTCCCATCCCTCATCCATACAAAAGCGGGCCTGAGATTCGGTGAGGTTCTCCTCGTAGCGCCGTTGGGTGAGCACGACACGGGGTTCGGCGTCGGCGAGGACCTCCTCGATCATGGAGCGCGGGTAGGCCATCTCCAGCGGCAGGAAAGCTCCCCCGGCCTTCATGGCCGCCAGGCACGCCACCACGTACTCGACGCGCTTGTCCATGTATACGCCGACGACCTCGTCGGGACCGACGCCCCGTTCCCTGAGATAGCCGGCCAGGAGGTTCGCCCGCCGGTCCAGCTCCTCGTAGGTCAGCGAGGTTTGCGGGTCGACGACGGCGGATGCCTGTGGCGTGCGTCGCGCCTGCTCCTCGAATAGCCTATGCAAACACGGGTTTGCGTGGTCGATCGGAACCATCCCCTCTCGTGTAGAGCCTCTCGCAGAGGCGGGTAGTAGGAATCGGATGTGGCTTCGGTATCTCGGGTGGCTTCGCGGATCCGCTACAGGTGCGGACCGGTGTATCTACGGCGTCGTCTCTGTTTTCGGCGCGTAGCATCAGTCGTCAGTTCACCGATAAATGAAGATGCAATTATAGTCGGCCCTGGTCCCCGGTTCAAGTGCCCGGGAGAACCAGTCGCGTGACGCGGTGGGGTTTGTTACTTGAAGCGGTACTGGCGGTACATGCCCGCGCTCTCGTCCACGTCGGCCTCGGTGACGTGGCTGCGGCCGCGAGAGGCAACGCGGTCTTCTATGCGCTTGCGGATAAAGCGGCGCATAAGGAAGGGGCTGCGCTTTATCCGGCGGTCAGCCTCCGGGTCCCAGGTGATCTCCTTGGTCTCTGCCATGCGAACTCCTTTTGTTCCGTTCGTCTGCGGAGAATTATACTCTCTGGAGGCGACCCTACGGCATTTGCCGAACACCCTGGATCACGGGTGAGCCTCGTAGAAGCCCCCACCAGGACGAAATCGTTCTCGCTCTGTCTTGTAGTAGACGGTGTCTAGACCACCGGTAGTGATTCGCTTCTCGAACTCCATTCCTAATCTCTCCATTACCCGGATCGAAGCCGCGTTCGGCGCGTCCGTGCTGGCGACGATCTCAGCGAAACGAAGGTCCTCGAAGGCGTACCTCATTACCGCGCGCGAGGCTTCGGTGGCCAGTCCCCCAGACCAATGGGGCGGGGCGAGGCCATAGAGCAATTGTAGCTCTGGCGGGTCGTGGAAAAACCGGAAACCGCAGAAGCCGGCGAGGGTGTTCGTGTCCTTCGGCAAGAGTGCCCAGATGCCGGCTCCCAGGTTCGCGAAGCGCTTCCGGCTGGCCCGGATCTCGGCCTCCACCCACTCCCGGGAGACGGTCTTGTCGTCCAGCAGGTAGCGGCGGACGCCGGGCGCGACGAAGATCTGATAGAGGTCCTCCAGATCACACCCCGATACTGGCCGGAGGCGGAGGCGTTCCGTCTCGATTCCAGGTCCCGGCTCCTCGATTCCGCCCACGGACTCCACCCGGGCCGGATCAGCAAGTCGAGTGAACGAGCGCGCCGATCTTCTCTTTTTCACGCAACTCGTTGTAGAGTCGGACGGCGCCTTCGGACGACTCAGCGTGTACGGAGACGCCGCGCCCTTCGAGCATCTCTAGCGTTTCCCGGCAAACTCCCAACTGCCCGTAGAAACCTTTGGCGAAGACCACCGTGGTGGCCCCGTGCTCCAGAAGCTCCTCTACGTCGGCGGGCTGGATGCCGGGCGTGTGGCGGGTGCCGGTCTCGCCCCAGTCCCACTCCCGCACGCCGCCCGGAAAGAGCTTGGCGTCCTTGAACGTGCCGCCTCCGGCTTCCAGACGCCCCCAGGAGAGGTGTGTGATCTCCGGCGAACGTAATTTTGAATTCATACGCAACCCCCGCGGTCGGCCTCTTGCACAGGTTAGCACCGGACGGCGGTTCGGTATGATGCCGTCCGGCGACAACCTGCCTCGCCCTAACAAGCTTTCCCTTTACTCCTCCGTCTCGTCCGGTGCTCCTACGGCCACGGTGTCCCGCACCTCGAAATCGAGCCGTCCGTCTTCGGCGCCGACGACCACTTTCTGGCCGGGCTCCAGCGCGCCGTCGAGCAGCATCCGCGAGAGCTCGTTGTCTACCCGGCGCTGGATAGCGCGCCGCAAGGGTCGCGCCCCGAAATCCGGGTCGAAGCCTTCTGTGGCGAGCAGCTCTACCGCCTCGTCGGTGAACTCTATCTCGACGTCCTGGGCGTGCAGACGCCGCTCGGTGCGCTCCAGAAGAAGCCGGGCTATGTCGGAGATCTGCTCTTGAGTAAGCGCCCGGAAGACGATGACCTCGTCTATGCGGTTTATAAACTCGGGCCGCAAGCTGTGCTTGAGGATCTGGTTCATGTCCGCTTTGAGCTCCTCGAAGGACTCGTTGCGCCGCGAGTGGGCCTGTATCCGGTCGCTCCCGAGGTTGCTCGTCATGATGATGACCGTGTTCTTGAAGTCCACCGTACGACCCTGGGAGTCGGTAAGCCGACCGTCGTCCAGGATCTGGAGCAGGATATTGAACACATCCGGGTGGGCCTTCTCGATCTCATCCAGCAGCAGGACCGAGTACGGACGGCGCCGCACCCGTTCGGTGAGCTGGCCGGCCTCCTCATAGCCAACGTAGCCCGGAGGAGCCCCGACGAGCCGGCTTACGGTGTGCCGCTCCTGAAACTCGCTCATATCTATGCGAACCATCGCCGCCTCTTCGCCGAAGAGCGCCTCGGCCAGCGTGCGCGCGAGCTCAGTCTTGCCGACGCCCGTAGGCCCGAGGAACAGGAAACTGCCTATCGGGCGGTTGGGGTCGGAGAGGCCTGCGCGGGCACGACGCACCGCCTCGGCGACGGCGTTTACGGCTTCTTCCTGGCCGACGACCCTCTCGTGGAGCTGGCCTTCGAGCCGCAAGAGACGCTCGCGTTCCTCCTGGGTGAGTTGGCTGACCGGGATGCCGGTCTGGCGGCTGACGACCTCGGCTATGTCGTCGGCGGTCACCTCGGCCACGGCCTGCCGACCGGCCTTGAAGGCCCCCAACCTGTCCTGCAGTTCTTGGAGCTCTCCTTTGAGCTCCTGGGCCTTCTCGAAGTCTTCGTTGGCGACCGCTTGGTCCTTCTCGCGGCGCAGCTTCTTGATCTCGTCTTCGAGTTCCTTTGTATCCTGCGGCTTCGTCTTGGAACGCAGGCGCACCCGCGCCGCGGCCTGGTCCACGAGGTCTATGGCCTTGTCCGGCAGGAAGCGGTCGGTGACGTAGCGGTCGGAGAGCTCGGCCGCCGCGACGATGGCCTCCTCGGA
>JALYGE010000024.1 GCA_030777225.1 Actinomycetota bacterium | reverse complement strand
CGGCGTGGTATCTCGATCGTCCCCGGCTACGCGGAGCTGGAGCTCCCCGGCGGGCGGCGGGCGAGCCTCGTGGACGTGCCGGGCCACGAGCGTTTCGTAAAGAACATGGTGGCCGGGGCGACCGGCGTGGACGCCTTTCTGCTGGTGGTGGCCGCCGACGACGGCGTAATGCCCCAGACGAGGGAGCACCTGGACGTGCTGCGGGTGCTCGGGGTAGAGCAGGGCGTCGTGGCGCTGACGAAGACCGACGTCGTGGACGAGGAGACCGTGGAACTGGCGCACCTCGAAGTCACGGAGCTTCTCGAAGAGGCAGGAGTCGAGGCTCCCATCCTGCCCGTCAGCGGCGTTACGGGAGAGGGGGTAGACGGACTCAAAAACGCTCTCGACCGGCTGCTGGAGGGCGCGCGACACGTACACGCCGAGAGCGAGCTGGCCCGGCTTCCGGTGGACCGGTCGTTCGTGCTAAAAGGAATCGGGGTCGTCGTCACCGGGACGTTGTGGACGGGTGAGGTCCGGATCGGGGACACGCTCTACACCGGCTCCGGCCTCCGTCCCAGGGTGCGAAGCATACAGAATCACGGACATCCGGCCGAGACGGCCTACGCCGGGGTGCGCACGGCCCTGGACCTCGCGGGTGTGGAGCCCGGGCAGATAGAGGCCGGCGACGTACTGCTCTCCCGGCCGGTAGAAGAGAGCCAGGCGCTAGACGCCCGCGTTCGAGTGCTGAACAGTGCGCGTCCGCTGAAGCATGGTGTCCGGGTGCGGCTGCATCACGGGACACGATCTACAAACGCCCGGATACGCGTGACCGGCCGTAAGGAGTTGCTCCCCGGTGAGGGAGCCCTGGCGCGCTTGAGGCTTGAAGACTCTCTGGTCGTTCTAGCCGGCGATCGCTTCGTGTTGCGTTCTATGGCGCCTCAGATCACTGTCGGCGGCGGCACGGTCCTCGACCCCCGCCCTGCGGGACGCAGGCCCGACCCCGACTGGCTGGACGCCCTGGAGAGCGGGGACGTTCAACGCGCCGCGCCTCTCGCCCTCGCGCGCAACCCCGGAAAAGGTATGACGGCCGAGGAGTTGTCCCTCGCGCTCTCTGTAGGTCCGGCCGGCGTCGTAGACGTTCTGGACGATCTGCCAGGGGTAGTCAGGATCGGCGAACGCTACGCGCCGGCGGAGGAGGTCGGAGCGGCCCGCGAACGACTCCTGGAGGCGCTGCAAAACCGTGCCGCCGGGCATCCTGAAAGCCCGGAGCTAACCATTGCTGAAGCTCGGGTGGCCACAGCGCTCGCGCCCGAGCTTGCGGACGCCCTGATAAGCGAGCTCTCCGGATCGGAGATCCGGAACTCCGATTCCGGCCTGAGCCTGCCACAGGCCGACGAAACGCCACCGGAGCTTGAGGCGGCGGCGAAGAAACTCCTCGACAACCTGCGCGGGGCTGGCGTGGAGCCACCGGCGGTGGAGCCGGGGCCGGCGACAAAGCTCCTCGTCAGACGCGGCGAAGCCGTCGAACTGGGACCGGGTCTTTTCGGGGCGCGTGAGGTGGCCGAGTACGTGGTGGAGGAGATAAAGTCGGCCTGTAGGGAGCAGGGGGACATCTCGCTCGCCGGCTTGCGCGATCGGATGGGAACCAGCAGAAAGTATGCTCAGGCGTGGCTCGAGTACGCTGACGCCGTCGGCGTCACCAGCCGCACGGGCGACGTTCGTGTTCTTACCCGCCGACATCGCTAAATGGTGTACTAAAATGTTCGTTCGTGGAATGCGTGGGCCTGGTGGCCCGGCCGGTCTTCAAAACCGGTTTGCGGACGCAGCGCGGCCGTGGAGGTTCGATTCCCCCGCATTCCGTACTGCAGGAGCCGGATGCCGCGCCTAGCGTCGCCACCTACAATACTTACCAGGAGAAAAACGGCCGGGACCATCTTCTGGAAGAGCTTCTGGGCGGGTGTGACGCCCTCGTCTTTCTGCAAGAGGTCAGCCCACGGCGAGCTTTTCGGCTCCGGCGCGCATTCCGCGATCGAGCGTTCCTGTCGCCTGCCCGCCACGGTTTGCAATATCTGGCTACGGTGCTCCCCGAGCGGGCTCATTTCACCGGACGTCGCACGGTTCAGCTCAACGGCTACGCGGGCATGATCCCGGCCGCCTGGGCAGTGCGCCGGGGTTGCGCTTTGTACCGGTCCGGTGGTCGCCGGTGGAGAGATTGCTTCGAGCCTCGCGTCGCGCAGGTCGGCCGGGTATCCTGGCAAGGACTGAACTTTCAGGTGGTGAACACCCACTTGCCGCTCGAATCCGGACTGCGCAACCGGAGCCTGTCGCGGCTGGCGTCACATCTCGAAGACGGTGATGTCGTTCTTGCGGGAGACCTGAACGCTACGAGGGGAGACCTCTTTTTAAACGACTTCATTCTCATGGAGCGCTTGCGCGCGGCCGGTTCCGAGGAGGCTACCCACATCGGCGGCCGTCGTATAGATTACGTCCTGTACCGGGGTGGGTTCCGCGAGGTAGGGTACTCTACGGAGAAGAGCCTGAGCGACCATTTCTTGTTGAGAGTAGATCTGGAGGTTTGAGCGATGACGGAGTTTTCGCACCTGGACCGGGAGGGCGCGGCGCGAATGGTAGACGTAGGGGAAAAAGCGGTCGTCCGCCGCACCGCCACTGCCGGCGGAACCGTTCACCTGTCGCCGGAGACCATAAAAATGCTCCGGGACCGGGCGCTTCCCAAGGGGGACGCGTTGAACACGGCGAGGATCGCGGGCGTCATGGCGGCCAAGCGAACACCGGACCTGATACCGCTCTGCCACGGCCTCAACCTTACCCACGCGGATGTCGAGTTCCTCGTCGAAGAGGATCGTATAGAGATAACGGCTACCACCCGGGCGGGCGACCGCACGGGCGTCGAGATGGAAGCCCTGACCGCCGTCAGCGTCGCGGCCCTGACAATTTACGACATGTGCAAGGCGGTGGACAAAGAGATGGTTATAGGTGGGATCCGGCTGCTAGAGAAAACCAAAGAGGGTTAGGACTAACCGTGGGATCCTCTCGCCGCCGCCATAGAAATCGCCGGAAGGATGGTCTGTCACTCGTTGTTGTAGAGGCGGTGACTCGAAAACCGTGAAGTTATATACGGTATATCCCCGAGGACCATGTAACACTTTGTGAGGTAACGATATATGCGATCCTGCTATGCTAGACTCGCCAGTTAGTTTACGGTTCGCGAACACCGAGGAGGCGGAGATCGAGGACGCTATTCTGTACCCTATATTCCTGGATCTCAACGGCAAGCGGTGCGTGGTCGTCGGGGGCGGTGAGGTGGCCAACCGGAAAGCCCGAAAGCTGCTCCAGGCCAGGGCGGAGGTAGTAGTGATCTCGCCCCAGGTACGCCCGGAGATAGAGAGCATGGCCGTGGAGGTGCGACGGCGTCCCTACGAAAGAGGAGACCTGGAAGGGGCTTATCTGGCTTTTACGGCTACAGACTCCCGGGAAGTCAACTCGGCGGTCGCGCGCGAGGCTCGCGAGAGGGGAGTCTTTATCAACGTGGCGGACGAGCCTTCTGAGGGGAGTTTTGCGTTGCCCTCGACGCTCCGTCGGGGGGGGCTGCAGGTCGCGGTTTCGACGGGCGGGGCGTCTCCAACGCTGGCGCGTTCTATACGCGAGGAGTTGGAGAAGAAGTTTGGTCCCGAGTGGGCCGGCCTGATCGAGAGTCTGCGGCGCAAGAGGAGCGCAGGAGAAGAGGTAGACGAAAGCCTTCGGGAGGAGGTGAGTCAATGTTTATCGCGGTTGCGGGGATGAACCATCGCTCGGCGCCGGTCGAGGTGCGAGAGCGGGTCGCCTTCTCGCCCTGTGCAAGTCGGAGATTCTTGCGGCGGTTGAAAGAGGACGGCGTGGTGTCTGAGGCGGTGCTTCTCTCTACCTGCAACCGGACCGAACTCTACGCCGTGGTGGAAGGCGAGGGCGCGAGACGCCGGATGCTGGAAGCTATAGCCGAAGAGCGTGAGATCGACCAGGAAACGCTGGAGCAGGGCACCTACTGGCTAAAAGACTCCGAAGCGGTGCGTCACCTCTACCGGGTCACCTCTTCGCTGGACTCGATGGTGGTGGGGGAGAGCCAGATCCTGGGCCAGGTCCGTGAGGCGTATCGGGCGGCGACCGAGGAGCAATGCACCGGACAGGTTCTCAACCGCCTGTTCCACACCTCGCTCCGCGCCGGCAAGAGGATAAGAACCCAGACGGGAATAGGCGACAGCTCGATCTCGGTGCCCCACGTGGCGGTCAAGCTGGCCGAGGGGGTCTTCACGACGCTCGCCGGGCGGCGGGCGCTCGTGTTGGGGGCCGGAGAGATGAGCGAGCTGGTCATAAAGCACCTCAAGGCCAAAGGCGTCGGACACCTGAAGATCGCCAACCGTACCGCCGACCGGGCGAAGCTGCTCGCCGAACGGGTCGGCGGCGTTGCCGTCGGGTTCGATGCGCTGGCCACGGAGCTTGCGGAGGTGGACGTCGTGGTCAGCTCTACCGGATCCGGAGACTGGATAGTGGACCACGACCTGGTGGCAGAGGTTGTTGGTGGGCGGAAAGAGCCGTTGTTCTTCGTGGACATCGCGGTGCCGCGGGACGTGGATCCGGCGGTGCAAACCCTCGATAAGGTTTACGTCTACGACGTAGACGATCTGCAGTCGGTCGTGGATCACAACGCCGGAGACCGGAGCGAGGCCGCAAAAAATGGTGAGGCTTTAGTCCAACCCGCCGTCATGGAGTATATGAGTTGGCTCAGCACCCGGCATGCGGCGCCTTTCATCCAGGAGCTTCGTGATGGGGCCGACAAGATCCGTCGCCACGAGATCTCTCGCACCTTGAAGCGGCTCAACCTGGCCCCCGAAGAAGCCGAAGCCGTCGAGCGGATGAGCCACTCCCTGGTAAACAAGCTCTTGCACGGCCCGATCTCCGAGCTGAAAGCGCTCGCAGAAGCCGGTGCGCCCCTCGAAAGCGAAGAGGTCCGCCGGCACCTTCTGAGGCTTCAGGGCCTCGAAGTAGAGCTCCATCGCACAGACGACCCGAAGAGGCTATGACCGCCGCCAAGTCCGTAGTGCTCGGGACGCGAGGCTCGAAGCTCGCCCTCGTCCAGGCAGAGTCTTGCGCGGCGAAGCTGCGGGCGCAGGGAATGGAAGTCGAGGTGCGCGTGATCAAGACGACCAGCGAGCACCACCCCGACGTGCCGCTCTCCGTGATTGATCAGCGAGACGTATTTACCCGCCAACTGGACGAGGCGCTGCTCTCCGGTGAGATAGATCTCGCCGTCCACTCCCTGAAAGACATACCCACCGAACTGCCGGACGGTATCGTCATAACCGCCGTTACGGAACGTCACGATCCTTCAGACGCTCTGGTCTCGGACAGGCGCTACAACGTAGACGACCTGCCGGCAGGGGCGATCGTGGCGACCTCCAGCCTCCGGCGCCGGGCACAGTTGCTCCACCGGCGCCCCGACCTGCGGATAGCAGAGATCCGGGGCAACGTGGATACCCGCATCCGCAAGATGCGAGAAGGCCAGGCGGACGCCCTGGTTCTGGCCCGCGCCGGACTCGAAAGGCTCGGCCTGGACGCGCCTCACACGGCCATACCGTGGGTAACGATGCTGCCCGCCGTGGGGCAGGGGGCGCTCGCCGCCGCTACTCTGGAACGTCACCCCTTGCGGCAAGAGATACGGGCAGCGCTCGGCCACGGGCCCACAGAACGCGCGACGCTCGCCGAGCGGGCAATGCTGCGGACGCTGGAAGGCGGATGCCGCGTCCCGGTCGGGGGCCAGGCCGTCGTGGAGGGAGATAAGGTCCTTTTGCAGGGGATCGTGGCGTCTCCCGACGGCGCCCTGATGTATAAAGGTGAGGTCGAAGGTGAAGAGCCCGGAGCGGTTGGAGAGCAACTGGCGCGGGAGTTGCTGGGTCAGGGAGCGGCGGTAATACTCGGCGAGGTTCGAGAGGTGAGGGCGTGATCTACCTGATCGGCTCCGGGCCCGGGGACCCGGGCCTCTTTACGGTGAAAGGCGCGCGGTGCCTGGAGAGGGCAGATGTGGTCGTGTACGACCGGCTCGCGCCGGAGAGCCTTCTGGAGTACGCGAAGCCGGAGGCGGAGAGGCTCTACGTCGGCAAGAAGCCCGGAAACCCCTCGATGACTCAAGAGGAGATCAACGCGCTACTCGTAGAGTTGGGCCGGGCGGCTAAGACGGTAGTGCGGCTTAAAGGCGGCGACCCCTACATCTTTGGACGAGGCGGCGAAGAGGCCCTGGCGCTGCTGGAGGCCGGTTTACCCTTCGAGGTAGTCCCCGGGATCACGAGCGGCGTCGCGGCCCCGGCTTATGCGGGCATCCCCGTAACCCATCGCGGTATCTCTACCAGCGTGGCTTTCATAACGGGCCACGAAGACCCTACAAAAGGGCATCAGGACGTGGACTGGAGCCGGCTGGCGAACGCCGCCGATACGCTGGTCCTCTACATGGGGGTCGGAAGGCTGCCGGAGATCTCGGCCGAACTCATCTCCGCTGGTAGGGACCCCGATACGCCGGCCGCCTGTATCCGGTGGGGAACTGTCGCCGAACAACGCACCGTTACCGGTACGCTCCGCGACATAGCCGACAGGGTTGCCGAGGCCGGTTTGAAGCCGCCCGCCATCACGGTCATCGGCGATGTGGTTACGCTCCGCGAAGCAGAGCTCGACTGGTTCGAGCAGCGCCCGCTGTTCGGACGGCGGGTCGTCGTCACCCGGGCGCGGGCCCAGGCCGGCGAGCTATCCGGGATGCTGGAAGACCTGGGAGCCCAGGTAGTCGAGTTCCCGACCATCGAGATACGACCCCCGGGAGACTTCGCTCCGCTAGATAAAGCTATACGTGAGCTAGATAGTTTCGGGTGGCTGATCTTTACCAGCGTGAACGGCGTGGACGCCTTTCTCGAACGGCTGGGACATCATGGCCTGGACGTGCGGGCTGTGCCACGCACCGCGAAAATTGCGGCTATCGGTCCGGCCACCGCCGTCAGAATCCGCGCTACGGGGCTCAGGGTAGACGTAGTGCCCCGGGAGTACCGGGCTGAGGCTCTTTTGGAGGAGGTCTCGGGACCGTCGCTCGCCGGACAGCGGGTTCTGATCCCGCGGGCGAAGGTGGCGCGGGAGGTCCTGCCCGAGAGGCTGCGGGAGGCGGGGGCCGAGGTCGTGGTGCCGCCCGCCTACGAGTCGGTTCCGGGCAACGGGGGCAAAGCTGGCTTGGCGGCGTCGCTGCGGGAGGGCGAGGTGGATTGCGTCACTTTCACCGCCAGTTCCACGGTCGAGAACTTCGTTCGGGCCTTTGGCGAGGACGAGGTTGGGCGGCTGCTGGAGCAGTCGCGGGTGGCGTGCATCGGCCCGATAACCGCTGACACCGCCAGAGGCTACGGCCTCCGGGTAGACGCCGAGGCTGTGGAATACACTATACCCGGGCTCGTAGAAGCGGTGCTGGATCTCTTCGCCGCCGAGCCGGTAGAAAAGGACGGTTGATCGATATGGCATTCCCGGAACAGAGGCTGCGACGAACCCGCCGCACGGCTAACCTGCGGGGCCTGGTACGCGAGACACGGCTTTCACCGCAGGACTTCATCTATCCCATCTTCGTAGCGGCCGGCGAGGATGTGAGAAACCCCATCGAGTCCATGCCGGGTATCTTCCAGCTCTCGATCCACCACGCGGTCGCCGAGGCGAAAAAGGCTCACGACCTTGGGATACCGGGGGTCCTGCTCTTTGGCATCCCGGACGAGAAGGACGAGGCCGCGAGCGGGGCCTACGACCCGGAGGGCATAGTCCAGCTCGCCATCCGCGCCATAAAAGACGCCGTGCCGGAGTTGCTCGTCGTCGCGGACGTGTGCCTCTGCGAGTACACGAGCCACGGCCACTGCGGCATCGTGGACGGGACTACCGGCGAGGTCCTGAACGACACGAGCCTGGAGCTGCTGGCCCGGACAGCCTCTTCGCAGGCCGAGGCCGGGGCGGACATCGTCGCGCCCTCGGACATGATGGACGGGCGGGTGGCCGCCATCCGGAGCGAGCTGGACCGGGAGGGTTTCGAGAACACCCCGATCATGGCCTACGCCGCGAAGTACGCCTCGGCCTTCTACGGACCTTTCCGGGAAGCCGCCGAGAGCGCGCCGCAGTTCGGCGACCGGCGCAGCTACCAGATGGACCCGGCAAACGCCCGCGAGGCGCTCCGGGAAGTGGGCTTGGACGTCGAAGAGGGCGCCGACATCGTCATCGTGAAGCCAGCCCTGCCGTACCTGGATGTGATCTACAGGGTTAAGGATGTTACGGATTTGCCGGTTGCGGCCTACAACGTGAGCGGGGAGTACGCCATGATCAAGAGCGCCGTCGGGAACGGATGGCTTGACGAGCGGAGGTCAGTCCTGGAAACCCTGACCGGTATAAAACGGGCGGGAGCGGACATCATTATCACGTACCACGCCCTGGAGGCCGCCCGCTGGCTCTCAGACCAGGCTTCTGAGTAAGCAGCGTTAGAAACTGTCTAAAAAGGGGTTCTGATGCGATGGCCCGGTAGGATACCGAGTATGAAAAAGCATACCAGACCGACCTCTCCGACGCCGAGTGGGCTTGCATCCAGCCCTACGTTCCCACCCCGAA
>JALYGE010000023.1 GCA_030777225.1 Actinomycetota bacterium | reverse complement strand
CTCGGGAAGGCTTCCTCTATCTGGCCTTTATCCTCGATGTCTACTCCAGGCGGGTGGGCTGGGCTATGGCAACCCACTTGCGTACGGAGCTCGTCGTGGATGCGCTGGAGATGGCTCTCTGGAGGAGGAAGCCTGCTGCGGGGCTCATTCACCACACCGACAGAGGAGCGCAGTACACTGCCCTCTCGTTTGGCAAGAAACTTGAGGAAGCAGGCGTCGTCCCTTCCATGGGCCGAGTGGGCTCGGCGCTAGACAACGCCGTCTCCGAATCGTTTGTAGCGAGCTCGAAGTGCGAACTTCTCCACAGGCATCGTTTTCTTGGCCGGGAGGCTGCCAGGATAGCGATCTTCGACTACATCGAAGGTTTCTACAACCGGGTCCGACGCCACTCGTCGCTAGGCTACCTGAGTCCGGCCGACTACGAGCAAGCTACAATGAAGGAGGTTGCGGTGGCGTAAGTGAAAACCGTCCGCCATCTCGGGGTAAGTCCAAAGATATTAAACCGGGCGCCCGAGCGTTCAAGTAGCTTGGCGCGATTGCTTACCTTACTGTAGACGTGCCCATGAGGTCTAGTTGGTCGGAGCGTCGGACTTATTTACCATTACCTCAAGATGGGACCATCCCTCGCTCTCGGTGTATACACGCCGCAAGCGCAGAGGCGCACTTACTGGCGTAGGACTATTAGCGACTTGAGAAGCTGATAGAGATCGGCCTCTAAAGGAGCGCGGCCTCCGGCGGCAACCCGCGGGCCTCCAGGATGCGCCCGATGGCGAGTCCTATCTGGGAGTTGGGGGTGGAGGCTCCGGCGGTAAGCCCGATGCGAACCGGCCCCTCCGGTAGCCAGTTCTTTTCCTCGATCTGCTCGCTGGCGTCCAGCGGCGTCCCGGCGGGCTTGTGGAGGATAACGTCTCTGTCAATGCAGTCGCCGCTTGCTATGTGGTAGGTCCTCGCCACCCGCTCGTCGGCGATGATCGCCAGGTTGTTCGTGTTCGAGGAGTTGTAGCCCCCGATGACGACCATCACGTCCAGCGGGTGGTCCAGGAGGTCGAAGAGCGCGTCCTGGCGGTCCTGGGTGGCGGAGCAGATGGTGTCGAAGAGCTCGAAGTGGTCGTCCACATTCTCCTCGCCGTAGCGCTCGGCCATCGCCTTGCGCAACTCCTCGCCCACAGCCAGCGTCTCGCTCATCAACATTGTGGTTTGATTGGCGACCCCGACCCGGTGCAAATCCTCGTCCGTATCAAAGCCGGGACCCATGCCGTGGGAGAGCTTTTCGCGGAGCTCTTCGGCGTCCATACGGCCCAGGATGAAGTCGGTGACGTAACCGGTCTCTTTCAGGTTACGCACGATGAGGTACTTGCCGTTGCCGCCATCCTTTTCGGTCTGAGAGGCGGTGGCTTTCGTCTCCTCATGGTAGTACTTGCCGTGGATGATGCTGGTAAAGCCTTTTTTGGCGTAGCGGGTAACGCGCTTCCACACCGAGAGGACCGAGCCGCAGGTCGTGTCCACTACGATGCAATCCTGCTCGCGGAGCTTGCGGACCCAATCCACCGGGGCGCCGAACGCCGGCAGCAGCACGACATCCTCCGGCCCTAAAGTGTCGAAGAACCTGTCCGGGTGGCCGTTGAACCCTTCGGAGAGAAACTCGATGCCCATCTCGCGCAGGCGGTCGTTCATGGAAGGGTTGTGGATCATGTCCCCCGTGATGTAGATGCGCTTCTCCGGGAACTTCTCGCGGGTCTGGAAGGCGTAGTCCACCGCCCGGTCCACCCCGTAGCAGAACCCGAACTCGTCGGCGAGCCTGAGCGTGAGGTCGTCGGCCTCGAAGCAGTTGCCCTTCTCCCGAACTTTCTCTACAACTTCGGAGCGGTAGTCGCGGTCCAGGAGATGCTGCACCTCGCCCCGCATTTTGAAGCCTTTGCGGAAGTATTTTTGGTCCTGCACGCTCACCTCTCGAACTTGGATTTCCGACGGAGCTAGGCCCAAAGTTTAACCCATGTAGGTGCTTCCGTCGGTTTATTGGCCAAAATTTTGTTTGGGTGTACAATACGCGGGCTGTGGACTTTCGACCTACGGTAATGTTCGCCGATGACGACCCCGAAACCCTCAAGGTGTCCGCTGACGCCCTGGACGCTGGCGGCTTTCGCGTCGTCAAGGCCGCCGACGGACAGGTGGCGCTCCAGGAAGCGCTGAGCCGGAAGGTTGACCTGATCATCCTGGATATCTCTATGCCCCAGGTGGGCGGCCTCGAAGCCTGTCACTGCCTCAAAGCGATGCCTAAGACGGCCAAGATCCCGGTGGTCCTTACGACCTCGAAGAAAGACCCCGCGACCCGGATGCTTGGCCAGCGAATGAATGGTTCCGTTCGCATTCTTCGCAAACCTTTCACCCCGGAAGAACTCGTCTCCACGGCCCGGGAGCTCGTGAAGCACAAGTCCTTGCTCTGAGCTTTCGCCCTATAGCCTCCAACAGGTAAGCGTTTCACCGCGCCAACTCTCCAACCGATTTAACCTGCGGGTATGACGAGGTTAGCGCTCTGGGAAGAACCCGCAAGATGAAGGCCATAATCACGGGCGGCGGTATCGGGGGGCTCGCGGCAGCCGTCGCGCTGCGGCAGGCGAGCGTAGAAGCCGTGGTGTTCGAGCGGGCGCCGGAGCTGCGGGGGATAGGCGCCGGCGTAGCCCTGTGGGCCAATGCGACGAAGGTGCTGCGCAGTCTCGGCCTCTACGAGCCGGTCCGGGAGGCCGGGGCGGAGATCGGGGGCGAGGTCCGCTCCTGGAAGGGAAGAAAACTGTTCTCTTTCTCCACCGCGGAGCTGCGGAGCAGATTCGGGGAGGCGAACCTCGCCATTCACCGGGCGGACCTCCACTCGGCGCTCCTCGCAGCGCTCCCCGAGGGCGTGGTGCGCCTCGACGCGGAGCTGGTGGGCTTCGAGCAAAATGTCGGGAACGTGGTAGCGCGCTTCGCCGGTGGCTGGGAAGAGACCGGAGACCTGCTCGTCGGGGCCGACGGTTTGCGCTCGGTCGTCCGGGCGCGGGTACTGAGAGACGGTCCGCCCCGGTACGCCGGGTTTACGGCCTGGCGCGGCGTCGTGGAGGGCGCCGATGGGATCCTACCGGAAGGCGGTGGCCTGAACGTCTGGGGCCGGGGTACGGAGCTGGGGGTGGCGAACATCGGCCGGGGGAGGGCTTACTGGTATGCCACCAAAAACACGCCGGAGGGGGAGCCCGAAGGCGCCGGACGCCGCGAAGAGGTACTGGAGATCCTGGAGCGCCGGGACCGCCCGGGGGACGCTTTCCGGTCCGCAGTGGAAGCCACGGAGGAAGCGAGTATCTTGCGCACGGACCTCTACGACCGGGAGCCGGTCGGGCGCTGGGGAACGGGCCGGGTAACGCTCCTCGGGGACGCCGCCCACCCGATGACGCCGAGCCTGGGCCAGGGAGCCTGCCAGGCGATAGAAGACGCCGCGGTTCTGGCCGACGCCTTGCGCGGAGCCAAATCTGCCGCCGAAGCCCTGCGTTCCTACGAACGGCGGCGCGTCGGGCGAACGGCCTCCATCGTGCTTCGGTCGCGGCGGATGGGCCGGGTCATGCAGTCGGAAAACCCGCTAGTCTGCGGCCTGCGAGATGCCCTGGGGGCGACGGTACCAGCCGGAACGCGGCTCCGAATGCTCGACCCGGTAGTAGGCTACGAAGTCTGACACTCCGAAAACCGGAAGAGACTTATGGAAAGACCAGATCGCGAACTGAACCTGGAAGAGATACCGCGGCCACCGCTCTTCAAACTGGCGTACGAGGCCGGACAAGACGTCTTCGACCGAAAAGAAGTCGGCGGCGAACCTTCTACAGTAGGCGCGCTCTTCGCGTCCCGCGAGCTTGCAGAGGAGTTCTCCGCCAACGCGGCGGAGTTCGGCCTGGAAGCAATGGCGAACCTGGAGGTCCGGGAGCTGCCGGACTGGGGCTCGATTGAGGTCTACGCCGCCGCGGGAGAGGAATATATACTGGTGGTTTCGGAGAAGGGGACGGGTCTCTTCTTTGCCGGGGATGTCGCCCGGCACGCCGCCCTGAAAAACGAGTCGCTACCGTTTCCGCTGTACATATTCTCCGACGAACGAGGGGAAGCGCCCCTGATCTCGGTGGAAGACGAAGACGGCGTCCTGCTGGTCGCCGCGCTCTTCAGCTCACCGGCCAAGGCGCATGAGTTCCGGGAGCGGGCGGCGCATCTGGGCCTCCCCGACCACCTGGGGACTATAGAAGACACCGACGGCCTCAGTCGCCACGTCCGCGTCGCCCGCCAGGCCGGTGCCGACTACGCCGTTGTGGACCCCGAGTCCGGAACGACCGAGGCGATCCCTCTTGAAGACCTGATCTCCTGACACGTCACATCACATAACGCGCCGGTTGCGAGCAGGCAAAGAGTTGTCCTTATAGTTCCCTTATAGTTTCTGTAATAGAACCGTTACCTTACGTTACCCGCGGGTAACGTAACAATGCTATTCTTATACGCAAAGCTGGGAGGCTCCCTGAGAGGAGTTGGCTATGAAGCGTTTGTTTGTCTGTTTCACGATCATGTTTACTGCTATGTTGGCGATGGGTACCGCGTCGGCGCAGACCGTAGGTTCTGCGGACACCGTGTGGAACGTCAGGTTCGGCGGTCACGGCTCCTTTGAACGGGCGGTAATAGACCTGGGCTACGCCGAAGTACCGGCGGACTTCGCGCCCAATTACCGCTGGACCACGAACGGTGGAGAAACTATCGTCCGGGTGACCTTGCCGACGGCTTCCTCGACTTACACGACGGGCGGGTCAGGCATGGGCAAGGGGTTCTCCCGTTACTACGTCGTGCGCTCGCTGAACGGCCAACGGCTCGCGGTCGAGTTTCACCTCACCGGCGCCGCCGGTACGCCGGAGGTATTCTTCCTGAACTATCCGGGCCGGATAGTCGTAGACGTGCCGACGACGGGCCAGAACTTCTACCCGTACCCGGTGGTGGGTGAGAACGTCGTCGTCAAGCAGCCGCGGGCGGGCTACACCGTTGGTCCCGATATCTTTACCGTAACCGGCTACGCCCGGCCGTTCGATAAAGGACGCTTTCGGTAACGTCGCGCGCGAAGGAACTTACTTCACCAGCGATTGGGCCACGACCTGGGGCCGGTTCGTGTTCTCGGCGGACTACCCGGCTGACCTGAGCGGCCAGGGCGGTACGTTGGAGCTCGGCGAATATTCGGCGCGAGACGGCAGCTTCGTAGGGGCCTCGATCCCCGTCGCCTTTCGATAAAACACCGGCCCCTGGGTTGGTGTACCCTGGGACGAGAAGTTCCTAGATCGGGGGTGCTCGTTGGAGGGTGAGAAGAAAGGCAGATGGGATATGAGGGACGATGCGCCCGAGATCTCCGGCTTTTTTAGCCGGGGGAGCTTCGTCTCGGTCTCGGCCCGGATCGGCAACGATCTCATCGGCTACGTCTGCGACCGTAACGAGGTGGGGGTCCTGATCGACGCGCGAGACCAGAGCGGTGACCCCACCGGCTACGAGTTCCTGCCCTGGGCCAGCATAGAGCGGGTAAGCGTAGAGGAGTAAACCGAGACCGGGAAGCTGTAGAAGTCCCGATCCCGACTACATCAGGCGTGAGAGGACCTTGAAGAGGCGTGATACGTCCTCCTCTGTGTTGTAGAGGTGCGGCGAGACGCGCACGCTGTCTCCACGAACGCTGACGAAGACGTTCTCGGCCGCCAGCCGGGCGGCGAGGTCTGGGGGCGCCGTGGGACCGAGGTGCAGCCCAACCATGTGCCGCGCTCGAAACTTTGCCGGGACCGCTTCTATGCCGAGCTTCGCCGCCTCTTTTTCTATGAGGTCGGTGAGGTGTCCTGCCGTCTCGGAGATGTTCTCCACGCCCCAGTCGAGGATCCGGCGCATCGCGGTGGTGGCCATCGGGAGCAGGTTGAAGTTGCTCCGCTCGCCGACGTCGTAGCGCCGGGCTCCGGGCGCGTAGTCGTCTCGGTAATCTACGAGACGGGCGAAGTCCTCGCTGCCCGCGCGCACGATCCAGTTCTGCTCGATCGGGGTCCCTCTTCTGTGGGCCTCGTCAACGTACATAAAGCCCAGGCTGTACGGCCCGAGCAGCCACTTGTAGGCGGCCGAGACGAGGAAGTCCGGCCTCACCCGCGATACGTCCATCGGATGCGCCCCGAGCGACTGGGTGGCGTCCACGACGAGGGCGGCCCCGACCTCCCGGGCGCGTTCGCCGACGCGTACCAGGTCCACCAGCGAGCCGTCCGTCCAGTGGCAGTTCGGTACGGCCGCGATGGCGGTGCTTTCGTCTATGTGGTCCAGTACGGCGGCGGTCCAGTCGTGGTCCGCGGGCCCGGGTACGGTAACGAGCCGCGCGCTTCGCTGCCTTGCTAGCTGGCGCCAGGGATAGACGTTGGAGGGGAACTGGTCGGATAAGACCACGATATTCTGGCCTCTCTGTACGGGCAGGTTCGCCGCGGCGACGGCCATGCCGTAGCTGACGGAGGGAATGATCGCGACGCCCTCCGCGTCGCCGCCGACTATCTGGGCGAAAAGCTCGCGCGCCCTCTCCGGCTCGTCGAAGAAGTCCGCGGGCGTAACCTGCCAGGGGTGGGATTTGATAGCCAACGCCTGCATCCCGGCCTCGCGCACCTCGCGAAGCTGGGGAGACATGTAGGCGCAGTTGAGGTAGCAGATCTCCTCCGGTATGTCGAAGAGGTGGCGCTGGGAAGGGAGTGTCACTTCCGGGCGTCTCCGAGTTTGTGGAGTAAGCGATTCGCGGAGATCATGGCCCCGCCCAGCACCGCCGGTATTCCGCCGCCCGGGTGTACCGAAGCCCCGACGCGCCACAGCCAGGGACGCCGGCGGTCGGAGTAGCGGGGCCGGTGAAATGGGCCGCTCTGCCAGAAGGGCCGCGCCGCGCCGTAGAGCGCGCCGCCCGCGCTTCCCCAACCACCGTAGTACCGGGGATGGAGTATCCAGTGCCCGGCGAAAAAGGCGGTTGCGGGCTTTTTCAGGCCGATCTCGCGCGACACCCTTTTTACCTCACGCTCTACAAAGCCGTCGTCCAGAGTGGACTCTCTGCCGTTTGCCGGGGCCGTGAGTAGCAGCCCGAGCGTGGCTTTCTCGTTCGGGTATATCTCTCCGGGGGCGTAGTAGTTGGCGAAAGCCATCGCCTCGGCGGGTTCCGTACCGGCTTCGAGGCTCCTGTACAGCTCTTCGGGCTCCGTGGGCAGCACGACGGAGTGTTGCGGGATGTCCAGTCTTTCTTCCAGCGCGGCGTACACGGCTACGCCGGAGCAGGAGAGATTTGTGGGGTGCGCTTTATTTTCGGGGCTCAAAAGATTTTCCAGTCTGCCGGCGTCCAGGCCGCTTACCACAGCGTCGGCGGGGTATTCGTCGTTGGAAGTGGAGACTTTGCCGGGCTCTATTACCAACGCGGGTTCTTCGGTTTTTATCTCCACATCGGCGTGACGCGCCAGCTTCTCCAGGGCGAGGACCACCTCGTAGATGCCGCCCTCCGGCGCCCACACGCCCTCGGCGGCCATTATGGCGGGCATGCTGGCGTAGAGGGCCGGGGTTCGGGATGGGCTCACGCCCGCGTTCAGGGTATGGATGGCGAGGATCTCGCGCAGGCCATCCGGCAGCCAGGAGAGGCCGTCGAGGTAGCCTCGGGTGGTGAGCCTGGGACCGTATATCCGGAGCAAACGTCCCAGGGCCGGGAGCGTCCGCCGGTCGAGGGGGTCCGCGGTCAGCAGGCGCGTTATCTCCGGCCCGAGACCCCCGTGAACCTCTGCAAAGCGTTCCCACGCCCCGTACCAGGGGTGTCCCTCCGGGACCGGCAGAGAAACTGTCTCGCCCCGGTAGTGGTAGGTGCCGACCTCCGGCATGCGCCGCAGTTCGAGGTTGGCGACTTCCGCAGCGGGTTTCCCGTCACCGAGAGTGTCCCACCGCTTCAAAAATTCTTCCCACACGCCGGGGAAGGTGAAGAGGGATGGGCCGGTATCTATCCGCTGGCCGTCCAGGGAGATCCTGCGGCTCTTGCCGCCGAGGTAGGAGTTGCCTTCGAGCAGCGTGACCCGGTGGGCGGCGCGCCCGACCATGGCCGCCGCCGCGAGCCCGCCGATGCCGCCGCCCACGACCACTACCCGGCTCATGGATAAGCCCCCATGCTCAGGGCGGCGACGAGCTGTACCCCGGCGACCGTGCCGGCCACGTAGGGAAAGGCGATGGAGAAAGGATAGAGCCGGTGCCCGGTGTGGGGCCGGGGGTGCCGGTAGAGGGCGAGCAGGAGCATCCTGGCTATCGCGGCGTTCACCAGGGCGACGGGCAGGTTGACGAGGGCGAAGCCGACGGTCGCCAGCGTCCACCAGAACCCGCTCCAGAGCACTACGCCCCGCGCCCCGAGCCGGACGGCCGTCGTCTCGATACCGGCCCGCCGGTCTTCCAGGATGTCCTGGACGGCGTCGAAGGTGTGCTTGGCCGCGCTCCACGCCATGAGCCCCCCGGCGGCGGGCCATACAACTCCCTCGGAGAGCGCCAGTGGCACAAACACCAGCGGAAAAGCGTAGGCGGCGTTCGAGAGGGAGTCCAGAAAAGGCCGGGCCTTGAAGCGCAGTGGCGGGGCCGAGTAACCGACGAACAGGACGGCGTACAGCAGCATCCAGAGGCCGGCGGAGATCGGGTAGAAGAAAAGGAAGTAGACCAGGAACGGAAGGTTCGTCAGGAGGATGGACCGCCAGATAGGGCGTACCTCCTCCTGACGAATGCGGGCTCCTTCGAGGGTGCCTTTGCGAGGGTTCTTGGCGTCGGTCTCCTGGTCGAAGATGTCGTTGGTACCGTAGATCAGGAGGTTGAACGGCAGCGTGAGCCAGAGTAGTAGCGGCAACGCCTCCCACTGCCAGAGGTAGCCCGCCAGCCACACCCCGACGACGGCGGGACCGACCGTGTTGACCCAGAGCACCGGCCGCGAAATGTAGAAGAGCCGCGAAAGCACGAGGCTAATATACCAGCCTCCACCGTCCCGGCTGCGCTAACATACACGGATGCTGACCGGCGCCCTGAGAAGTACTCCCCAGCCCCTGATGCTGGCCTCGGCGTTCTTTTTCGTCGCCGCCTACTCCACGTTCCGCTTTCCTGACGCGCCGGGAGCCGGGGCGCTCTCTTACCTGGCGACCTTCGCCATAGCCCTTCCCGCCGCCCTGGCGCTCTTCCGGTATCTCGGCCCGCGGCGCGCGGGGCTCTCCCTTCTGGCGCTCGCGGCCTTCGCCTACACGATAGAGACCATCGGGGTCGCGACGGGGTTTCCTTACGGAGCCTTCTACTACGGCGATTCCCTCGGCCCGAAGGCGCTCGGGCTCGTGCCGTACCTGCTGCCCGTATCCTACCTGCCGCTCGTGATAGGGGCCGTCGCCGCAGCCTGGGGACCCCGCAGTCGCGGCTTCCAGATCCTCGGGGCCGCCCTGTTGCTCACCCTGATGGACGGCGTCCTGGATCCCGGCGCCGCCGCCCTCGGGTTCTGGGTCTGGGCCGGAGGCGGCCTCTATTACGGGGTCCCTTTCAGTAACTACCTGGGCTGGCTGCTCTCCGGCGCCCTCGCCGCCGCCATAACGCTCTTTGTCGGACGCTGGAAAGAGCCGCCGCTCCCCGCCCTGCTAGACAGCGCCATCGTGGCCGTAGCCTTCTGGACCGGGGTCTCAGTCTTCGCCCTGCTCCCCGTGCCGGCCCTCCTCGGGGCCGGACTGTTTGTGTACCTGCTCTACCGGCGTTCACGGCTCTCCGGCGTCAAACCCGTCGCCTCTGGAGCGAACGGGTATAAACTAGAGGACGGCTAACGGGACGGTGACCATGCAGTGGGCGACATCCATATCTCGCAGGACTTCCATAGACGACGCCTTGCGGGAATGCTCCGAGGACGTTCGGGAACAACTCGGTCCCGGGCCCATCACCCTGGCCCTGGGCTTCGTCACACCGCACTTCGCGGCCTACTATTCGCAGGCGCCGGAGCTCGTCGCGCGACACCTGGAGCCCGGGACCTTCGTCGGATGCTCGGGTGGCGGGGTCATCGGCGGCGGGGAAGAGGTCGAGCGGGAGCCGGCGGTCACCCTGATCTCCGCCCGCCTCCCGGACGTTGACGTAAGGCCGATCCGGGTCGGAGAAGACCTGCCGGACCTGGACGGGCCGCCGGACGCCTGGCGCCGGCTCGTCGGCGTTCGGCCCGAAGACGAGCCTCAGTTCGTTCTGCTGGCGGACCCTTTCTCCATCCGGACGGAGGCGCTGCTCGCGGGCCTCGACTACGCTTTCCCGTCCTCGCCGAAGATCGGGGGCCTCGCTAGCGGCGGGACCTCTCCCGGCCTCAACGCCCTGTTCCTGGACGGCGAGGACTTTACCAACGGGGCGGTCGGGGTGGCTTTGACCGGCGATGTCGCCATAGACACCGTCGTCGCCCAGGGCTGCCGGCCCATCGGCGAGACGATGCAGGTGACGCGCTGCAACGGCAACTTCCTCTACGAGCTGGACGGCGAGCCCGCCTTCCAGGTGTTGCAGGAGCTGTTCGACGGCCTCAACGGGCGCGACCAGCAACTGGCGAGCACGGCGCTCTTCGTCGGGGTCCTCATGGACGAGTTCAGCGAGAAGCCGCAGGTGGGGGACTTCCTGATCCGGAACCTCATCGGTATAGACCCCCAGCGCGGAGCCGTCGCCGTCGGGGAGAACCTCCAGGAAGGCATGCGGCTCCGCTTCCACGTCCGCGACTCCGAGACCTCCGCCGAAGACCTGCGCGCCATGCTGGACGGCTATAATAAGATCACACCCGACCACGCCGACGTGTCGGGTGCCCTGCTCTTCTCCTGCCTCGGTCGCGGCGAAGGACTCTACAAAAAACCCAACTTCGATACCGGCGTCTTCCGCCAACACCTCGGCGACCTGCCCGTCGGCGGCTTCTTCTGCAACGGGGAGATCGGACCCGTCGGCGACTCTACCTTCCTCCACGGATACACCTCCGCCTTCGGCCTGTTTCGCCCGAAATAGACCCCGTGTATAGCAATTTTGTAAATTTCGTTAAAAAATTGTTAATAAAAACTTCAAATGATGAAACAATTGTGCTATATAAGGTACGACAGGCAGTAGAGCGGGAGGACGATAATGGTCGGTGAGCAGGACGTAATCCGGGTGGAGGTTTCCCGGGAGAGCCGCGCGTACAGGAGTGGCTGGGAGGACGGCCGTTTCGGAACGTCGGGGGCTTTTACCTCCAACGTCAACATCTCGGCCTTTTCGGACGTCGAGCGCCTCGCCTATTACCGGGGCCATCGCGAAGGTCGCCGGGTCCGGGAGATGTTGCGGAACACGGCGCAGTTCGCTTAAGCAGTTACTCCGAACCCCATACAGTCTGTGCAAGCTTCCGGTCGGGCACGGATCCAACCCAAAACCCGGTAATTCTAAACCTGACTTTCAAAGTCACCCCACTGAAATAAGGTCCGTACCCAAAACGTCGTTTCGCAGCACAAAGAAGCTATAAGCTGTACGAGAAGGGTCAAGCACAGGCGAGCCTTCTCAGCATCAGACGACTCATCACCGCATGGATCATGGCCTCACGCGTCTCGCAAAACCAAAACCGCTCGTAGTCCTCGCTCATCCTCCTGCTCATCCTCCTGCTCTGAGAGAGCCAGCCGATGGTTCGCTGTGCTACCCG
>JALYGE010000022.1 GCA_030777225.1 Actinomycetota bacterium | reverse complement strand
GGCGAGCGTGATCCTGGCGCACAACCACCCGAGTGGCAAAGTAGAGCCGAGCCGCGAGGACAGGGAAGTAACCCGCAGGTTGTGCGATGCCGCCAAAATTATAGGCATAGAAGTGCTCGACCACGTGATCTTGGGCGACGGACACTTCAGCATGAAAGAACACGGGATGCTGTAGCCGCAAGATTGCGGTTAGGGCATCCACCCACGGGCAGAGGATGAGGAATGTTTGACGGAGTATTCGGGAGAGATGTAGCGATAGATCTGGGGACGGCGAACACGCTGGTGTTCGTCAAGGGACAGGGCATAGTGCTCTCAGAGCCCTCGGTCGTTGCAATAGACAACAAGACGGACCGTGCTGTGGCCGTTGGCTCGGCGGCCAAGCGGATGCTCGGGCGCACGCCGGGCAATATCGTGGCGATTCGGCCGCTCAAGGACGGGGTGATCTCCGACTTCGAGGTTACGGAGAAGATGATCGCCTACTTTATCCGCAAAGCCCAGTCCAAGCGTCGCTGGTTCCGCTCCCTGATCGGGCCGCGGGTCGTGGTGTGTGTTCCGTCGGGCGTGACGAAGGTGGAGTTGCGGGCGGTGCGGGAGGCGACCGAGTCGGCCGGGGCGCGGCAGGCGTTTACCATCGAGGAGCCGTTGGCCGCCGCTATTGGGGCCGGGTTGCCCGTGAACGAGCCGCAGGGCTCCATGATCGTGGACATTGGCGGAGGTACGAGCGAGGTCGCGGTTATCTCGATGGGCGGTATCGTCACGAAGTCTTCGACCCGGATGGCGGGCGACGACATAGACGAGGCGATCTCCAGCTACATCCAGAAGGAGTACAAGCTCGCCATCGGAGCCCAGACGGCCGAGCAGTTGAAGATCGAGCTAGGTAGTGCCTTCCCGCTGGATGAGGAGGAGTCGGCGGAGATCCGGGGTCGGGACCTGGTAAACGGCCTGCCCAAGACGATAGTGATAACGAGCGAGGAGGTTCGGGAGGCTATCAGCACGCCCGTGGACGCTATTGTGGCGGCTGTCAGAGATACCCTGGACCAAACCCCCCCGGAACTCGCCTCGGACATCATGGACCGGGGAATGATGATGGCCGGCGGCGGCGCGCTCCTGCGCTCTCTCGACGAGAGGCTCCGAAGAGAGACCGGAATTCCGGTACACATAGCGGAAGACCCCCTGATGTGTGTCGCCATCGGCAGTGGCCGTTCGTTGGAGGAGATGGACCTCTACCGCAGCGCTCTGGCTTCCTAAAGGATCATGGGAAGAAAAAAGTCCAACACTGCAAGAAACCTGATCGTCCTCGCCGCGCTCGGCTTCGTCAGCCTCGTGCTTTTTACACTCTACGTCAAGGAGGGTCCTACAGGCCCGCTCCACACCGTGCAGCTCGGGGCGGCGGAGGTCCTACAGCCCGTGCGCAACGTGTTCGGGACGGTCGCCAAACCCCTCGGCGATGCCGGGGGGCGTGTAAATGGCGCGTTCGCAAAGGCTGAAGAGTTGGAACAACTCCGCGAGGAGGTTCGCAAAAATGAAGAACTCGCAGCGCAGGCTTCGCGTCTGCAGCGAGAAAACGACCGGCTGCGAGAGCTTTTACAGGGACAACGCAACCTGTACGAGTACGGACCGCTGGCCGAGGTCGTCGCGCCCGTTGGCGACCAGTTTACGGAGCGTATAACCATCAACGTCGGCTCTGAAGACGGCGTCGCGCCGGAGCAGCCGGTGGTGGTCGGCAACAACACGCTCGTCGGGCGCACCACGAGCCGGGTCACGGAGAACACCGCAGAGGTCATGCTCATAACGGACCAGAGCTTCGCCGCCGGCGTCAGGGTTGTCCCGCCGGCGGAGTTTGACCCTACTTCGGGCGAGTTACTCCCGACGGTCACGGCCGAGGATACCTCTTATGGTGAGGGGTTGCTCAAAACTGATTGGGAAGGAACCCTCGGTGTGGACTTCGTGGATCTTGGCGCCCAGGTCGAGAAAGGTTACTTCGTCGTTACCAGTGGACGGGCGGGGGATATGGAGTTGTTGTTCCCACCGGGCTTGTTCTTGGGAACGGTAGAGTCGGTCAGTTCGCGGGACATAGACCAGTACAAAAACATAGTCGTAGACCCTGCAGCCAACGCCGACAACCTCGAAGAGGTACGGGTGATCGTTAATTGGTAGGCAGCGGGTAGATCGGTGGAGCAGGCCTCAATTATCCGGGCGGCGGTTACCGTTGCCGTTGCGGCACTCGTAGGGGCGGTAGTCACTCCCTACCTCGATTTCGAGTGGTTCACGCCGAACTTCACGATCATCGCCATAGTATTCGCCGCTTCGGGGCTCAGGGACCTTCAGGGTATCTTGTTGGGCTTTTTCGGGGGTGTACTGAGCGATACCCTGGGAAACGGAATATTTCTGTTTGGTGTCGGGGCGGTCGGGGGTCTGGTCGCCGCGATGCTGGCGGTGAGGTACGGGATGGCGTGGAGCCGGGGAGCGGAGAGGTTGCTCCTGACGCAGCTAGTTGCAGTCTCGGTGGCGGTGTACGATATTGTGCGGCTTTCGGCCCTGGGTCTGGCTGGTCTGGACCGTCCTCCGCTCTTAGACTACGCGCTCACGGGTATCTTGCCCGACGCGTTATTGAACGCGCTGTTGGCCTACCTGGTCGGAGGCTGGTTGCTGGGAACGATCCGTAAGAACGACAATCCGTAAGGACGGAGGTAGATGAGCGTTACCAGGAGCAACGTAAAACCTGCGAAGACAGGTTTTGCAGGGCAAATCACGGCCCTCGACCCGCTGTTGTTGCTAACGGCGGTAGCTCTTACGGCTTTCGGCATACTGGCCGTGTACGTGGCCGGCACCGACGAGCGGCAGGCTTACGCGATGAACCAGGCTCTGGGGGTGGTAGTGGGACTCGCTGGTGCCATACCGCTGGCCCTCATAGACTACCGGATCTGGCAGCGGTACTTGTGGCACATATACGGCGCGGTAGTGGCGATGCTCTTGGCGGTTCCTCTGATCGGTACCGTCTCCGGCGGCGCCCAGCGTTGGATCGATATCGGGCCGATCCAGGTACAACCTTCCGAGTTCGCCAAGCTACTCGTAGTAGTCGTGCTCGCGGGCTATCTGGTAGAGAAGCCCATTCACGAAACCAGGAATTTCCTGAAAGCTCTGGGGTTGCTCGCGGTGCCGGCCGGTCTGGTGTTCCTCCAGCCGGACCTGGGCACCGCCCTGGTCTTTGGCGCGCTCTTTGTGGCTATGGCGTACATTGGGGGCGCTCGAATACTGCAGATTGGGGCGCTGGCGGCTGCGGGTGCCGCTCTTTTTGCCTTCGCGGTAAAGTTCGGGGTGCTTGCCGAGTACCAGATAGCGCGTCTGACGGCGTTTCTGGATCCGGAAGGAACGACGGATCTCGGCTACCAGGTGGCGCAGTCCAAGATGGCTATCGGTTCCGGCGGGTTCACCGGCAAGGGGCTCTCCGCGACCACGCTCGCGAACCTGGGCTTCCTCCCCGAAGACCATACGGACTTCATCTTCTCGAACCTCGCCGAGCGGATAGGTTTCGCCGGCAGTATCTTGCTGGTGCTTCTCTTTTTCGTGTTTATCTGGCGCATTTTACGGGTGGCGACGATCTCCCGGGACCGGTTCGGCGTGCTCCTTGCTGTCGGCGTCGCAACTATTTTCCTGTTTCACGTGTTCGTCAACATCGGCATGGCGATGGGGATAATGCCCGTTACGGGCCTGCCGCTGCCGTTTATCAGCTACGGGCGGAGTAGTCTGGTCGTCAGCATCCTGTCTCTGGGGCTGTTGCAGAGCATTGCGATCCGGTCCCGCTCGGAGGTTGCCAAGCACCCGAAACCTGCGTAAAGGGCCGTATACTGGCCGGAAGGGACAACGGCGGTTATACTAGTTCATCGTAGAGTATGACGGTGCGCGTAACAAAATTCCAAACGTTGTTAGGAGAAGTATAGTGTTCGCAGTAGTAAAGAGCGGTGGAAGACAATATAGAGTATCGGAGGACCAGGAGCTGGTGGTCGACCGGATCTCCGGCGAGGTCGGCGACCGGGTAGACCTTCCGGTCAGCTTTTCGGGCGGCAACGGGAGCTACGATCTGTCGAGCCGGACGGCGAAGGCCGAGATCCTGGAGCACTTCCGGGGCGATAAGATACACGTCTATAAGTACAAACCCAAGAAAGACTCTCGCAAAAAGACCGGGCACCGGCAGGAGTTGACCCGGATCAAGGTTCTGGAGGTTTAGAATGGCTCATAAGAAAGGCGGCGGCTCTTCGAGGAACGGCCGCGATTCGGAAGGCAAGCGGCTCGGGGTCAAGGCATTCGGCGGCCAACGAGTAAAGGCGGGGAGCATTATCATCCGCCAGCGGGGGACCAAAGTTCACCCCGGCGTCAACGTGGGCAAAGGTTCCGACGATACCCTCTTTGCAACGGCGACCGGCCACGTAGACTTCGGCCGGCGTCGGGGACGGAGGACCGTCAACGTCGTCGAGGAGGCTACGGCCTGATAACGCTCGTGCGGGGGCTCTAGCCCTTTGCAGTTCATCGATGAAGCCCGCTTCGCCGTTCGCGGAGGACGCGGCGGCGACGGGAGCGTTTCTTTCAACCGCGAGAAGTACAAGCCCCGTGGTGGCCCGGACGGAGGCCGCGGTGGCGACGGCGGCTCCGTAATTCTGCGGGCCACCGAAGACCTCTCGACGCTAGAACCTTACGCCTACAGGAAGCTCGTGAAGGCCGGACGCGGCGGCCACGGTTCGGGGAACAACCGGGCCGGCCAGCGCGGCGAGGATACCGTCCTGGAAGTTCCGGTCGGGACCCAGGTCTACGACGAGGATGGTCTTCTGGCGGACCTCTCCGAGCCCGGCGAGACGGTTACCGCTGCCCAGGGTGGAGAAGGGGGGAGAGGCAACGCCTCTTTCGCCACCTCAACCCGCCAGGCGCCCGCCTTCCGGGAAAAGGGGCTGCCGGGAGAGGAGCGCGAGGTACGGTTGGAGCTGCGGGTTCTCTCCGACGTGGGGCTCGTCGGTTTGCCGAACGCTGGAAAGTCTTCGCTGCTCGCGACCTTGAGCGCGGCCCGGCCGAAGGTAGGTTCTTACCCCTTCACCACGCTGGTTCCCAAGCTCGGCGTCGTCGATGAGAAGGTATATAGGGAGCCCTTCGTGGTGGCGGACATACCGGGGCTTATCGAGGGGGCGAACGAGGGTCGTGGGCTTGGGAACCAGTTCCTGCGGCACGTCTCCAGGGCCAGGGTACTCGCCCTCGTGCTGGATGCCAGCGAAGACCCTGAAGGAGCGGAAGGCGTACTACGGGCCGAGTTGTACGCCGCCGGGCTCTCCAAAAAGCCGACCGTGGTAGCGCTGAACAAGATCGACCTGCTCGACGGGGAGTTGCGGGATTACCTCGACCAGGAGTTCCCGGAGGCCGTCCAGGTCTCCGCAATGACCGGCGAGGGAGTCGAGGAGTTTCGCGACTTGCTGGAAGAGAAAGTTCGAGAGTTGGGCGCCACGGTCGCCGAGGCGAACGGTTCGGAAGAGGCGCACCGGACCTTCCGTCCCACCTGGCGCGGGCTGCGGGTCGAGAACGAAGGTCCCGGTCTGTATGCGGTCTCCGGCGAGGAGATAGAGCGGAGCGCGCTCAAAACCGATTGGGACAACCCCGAGGGGGTCGAGCGATTTCAGCGCGAGCTAGAGAAAAAGGGTGTCGTAGCGGCGCTGCGTCGGGCGGGGGCCGAGCCGGGCGACGAGGTCAGGATCGGCGAGACGGTATTCGATTTCCGATGAGGACTGCGTGAAGACGGGAATTTTCGGTGGAACCTTCGACCCCGTGCATATGGGGCACATGGTCATCAGCGAGCAGGTCACGGACGAACTGGGTCTCGACCGGGTGATCTTCGTGCCGGGGGGCATACCGCCGCACAAAGAAGCCTCCAGCGTCCGGGCGAGCGCGGAAGACCGGCTGGCGCTGGTCGAGGCGGCCGTGTCAGAAAACGAGCGATTTTCAGTAGACAGGGTAGAGATAGACGCGGGACGCGCGATGCACAGCGTAGAGACCGTGCAGATACTCAAGGAGCGGTCGCCGGAGGATGAGTGGTTCTTTATAACCGGCGCCGACGAGGTTTCTAACCTGCTCACCTGGAAAGACCCGGACCGGTTGTTGGAAGAAGCCGTAATGGTCGCGGCCACGCGCCCCGGCTACGATCTGTCCAGGTTGGATCATCTGGAAGACGGCTTGCAGAACTTCGACCGTATATTTCCCGTCGAATGCACCCGGGTAGATATATCGGCGACCGGTATTCGGCGCAGAATGTTGCAGGGAAAATCAATCCGGTACCTGGTACCGGACGGTGTACACGAAATCATCGAGGAAAAGAGGTTGTATCGTGGAAATGGGAAAAAAGAGAAAGGAGCCCGCGTGAAGGAGAAGGAGATCTCTTGAGAGGCGACGAGTCCGCCGTGCGGCACGAAGCCTACAACGGCGAAGGCGAAGAGCTGACGCATGAAATGGCGACCATCGCGGCCCGCGCCGCCAGCGACATGTTCGCAAAAGACGTGACGCTGATAGACCTTCGCGGAGCCGTCTCGTATACGGATTACTTCGTGGTGGCCAGCGCGGAAACAGATCGCCAGACCCGACGCATAGCCCAGGAAGTGATCGAGAAGATGAACGAGGCTGGGCACCGTCCTCGTACCCGCCGCCTGGACGAGGGGACGGCCTGGATTAGCCTGGACTTTATCGACGTGGTCGTCCACATCTTCACCGACGAAGCACGAGATTACTACCGGCTGGAATCACTCTGGCGCAGCGTTCCTCAAGAGCGCTGGGAAGGGTAATCAGCCGCACAGATTAGTGAAATTCCAGGCCCGGCGATTGACACTTACGGGTCTGGTAAATATACTCTGAGCGTCTTTCAGGGGGCCGTAGCTCAGTTGGGAGAGCGCCACGCTGGCAGCGTGGAGGTCACGGGTTCGAGCCCCGTCGGCTCCACTCCTGAAACTTTCCGAGGGACGAGGTGCGGGAAGGCTTCGATACTACACGAAGTAGAGAAGACAGCGGCGCCCACAGGTCTCCGTTAGAGTTCCTTGGACGTTATCAGCCGCAGATAATTATCTCTGTCCTCGTGGTGCTCGTCTTGATCGGCGGGGCTTTCTACGCCGCACGAGGTTCCGAGAACTCGCCAAAGGTCGTTTACAGCGCTTCCCTCGAAGATGTCGCCGAAGCCAACGAGCCGTTGCTCATCAATATCAACACTGCTGACGTGGAAGAATTGGACGAGTTACCCGAGGTCGGACCGGCTACGGCGCAGGAGATCGTGGACCACCGCCGGGCGAACGGCTTGTTCCGTTCGGTGGATGAGTCGCATCGGTTCATAACCGCAAAACCTAGATCTGAATTTTTACGCACTGATATCAAGGGACGGCGCCGAGCGGTTTGAATTGGCGAGAGCTTAGAGAAAGGAAAGTCGGAGTTTGCGGCCATCTTTCAGATGATGTACTTCATCAGCGCCGGCTTCTGCCATCTCTTGCTGCGCCTCTATGTTGCGTGCTTTGTTGGCGAAGTTTCATATGGTGCCCGAGAGCGGGAACCATAATTTACGCGCGGTGATGCTGAAGGCCGTTTCAGTCGCCTAGCGCCGGAGAGGAGAAGCATGAACCACGCGTGCGAGATAAACCCGTCGCTCGGCGCAGGCCAGTTGTCTCCGTGCCGAAGAAGACGTCGATAGCCCATGGCGACGGCAGCCTTTTCCCCGATCCGGTACGCGGGTGGCTACCTGCCGCTCGAGGATTACGGCCTTATCGGTGACGGCAGCACCTCCGCCCTCGTCGGCCGTGACGGCGTGATCCCCTGGCTCTGCGTCCCCCGTTTCGACTCCCCGCCGCTTTTCTGCGGCATCTTGGACGCCGCCCGCGGCGGCGCTTTCACCGTTGCGCCCGAAGACCTCGCGGAGTCCCGGCACTTCTACGAGCCCGATAGCGGCGTACTAGTGACGGAGATGCGCGGCCGGTCCGGCTTGGTGCGTGTGACCGACGCCCTCACCCTCCGCTCCGGCGCCGACCTCGCGGAAGACGCACCGGCGGCCCGCGGGGAAATGCTGCGCTTGGTGAGCGTGCTCGAGGGGCCGGTGCGCCTGCGGATAGCGGTCGAGCCCAGGGGCGGCGCGACGGCCGAGCGCCGTGGCGACGGCCTAAGACTTCGTTGTGCCTCCCGACCGGAGCTGGACCTCCAGCTCCGGTCTACCGTCCCGCTCAAAGGTCCGCGGACCACGCTCGGCCTCGATGCTGGCGACCAACTCTCCGTCATGCTGCGTTGGGGCGCTGGACACCATCGACACCACCCCGTCTCTCCTGACAAGCTCCTCGGTGGCACCCTTGAGGCCTGGCATCGCTGGATGCGCTCGTTCGGCTACGACGGACCGCAGGAGCCACTCGTGCGGCGCTCGGCGATCACGCTCAAACTCCTCGACTACTTCCCGACTGGCGCGATCGTCGCCGCCCCCACCTCCTCTTTGCCCGAGTGGATCGGGGGCGAGCGTAACTGGGACTACCGCTATGCCTGGATCCGGGATGCCGCCTTCTCCGTCTACGCCATGAGACGCATCGGCCTAACCGAGGAGGCGGCGGGTTTTCTTGGGTGGGTACTCGACGCCGTCGAGCGCCATGGCAGACCGAAGGTTCTCTATGACCTCGACGGCGAGAACCCCCAGCCTGAGCATGAGGACCCGGAGCTAGAGGGCTACCGGAGCTCGCGGCCAGTGCGCTGGGGCAACGCCGCCGACCAGCAGCGCCAGCACGACGTCTTCGGCGAGATCCTCGACTGTGCCTACCAGTGGGTCTCCGACGGCGAGGAGATCGACGCAGCGCTCTGGGGTAGGCTAGTCTCCCTTGTCGAGGAGGCCCGTTGGGAGTGGCACGAGCCCGACCACGGCATCTGGGAGGTACGCACCCCGAGCAGGCCATTCACTTACTCTGCCGCCCTCTGCCAGGTCGCCCTCGACCGTAGCGCAAGGCTCGCCGAACGGTTCGGGCTGCCCGGAGACCCGAGGAGGTGGCGCGCAGAGTCGGAGAGGATCCGACGGGCCATCCTCCAGGACGCCTGGAACCCAAAGCTGAACGCTATCACCGAGTACCTCGGGGGCGGCGCGCTCGACGCGAGTCTGCTCGCCCTACCGCTGCGGCGGGTGATCTCCGCCGACCACCCCAAGATGGTGGCCACCACCGAGGCTATCTCCCGGCGCCTGGGGGCCGGCGACGGCTTGCTCTACCGCTACCTGCCACAGGAGTCCCCGGACGGCCTCTCCGGACACGAGGGGGCTTTCTTGCTCTGCAGCTTCTGGCTCGTTGACAATCTGGCCAAGCAGGGCCGTATCGACGAGGCCGCGGAGCTCTATGACTCCCTGTGTTCACGGGCCAACCCTCTAGGGCTGCTCCCGGAGCAGATAGACCCCGCGAGCGGCGCCTTCCTGGGCAACTATCCGCAGGCCTTCAGCCATATAGGCGTGATCTCCAGCGGCTTCAACCTGGCCCGTGAAATGAAGATAAAGAGGGAATGCCCGTGATTCGCCGCATGATCAAACTCGGGGCCACGGGGGACTTGACGTTCCGTTACCTGCTGCCCGCCTTGGCCCGCCTGCTCGAGGCCGGCAGCCTGCCGGATGGGTTCGAGGTGCACGGCCTCGGCCGCAACGACCAGGACACCGAGGCCTTCCGCTACTCGGCGGAGGAGCGGCTCGCTGAGGATGCACCGGGCGTCCCCAGGCTAGCGCACGAAAAGTTCATTAAGACGCTCCACTACCATCGGGCCGACGTGACCGATCCGGGGCAGGTGAAAGCGGCCTTACGAGGCTCCGGGGAGCCGGTCGTCGCCTACCTCGCCCTGCCGCCCGCGCTCTTCGCCCCCGCCATCGAGGCCCTCAAGGGGGCCGGGCTGCCCGAGGGCAGTAAGATCGTCGTCGAGAAGCCTTTTGGCGAGGACCTCGAGTCGGCCAAAGAGTTGAACCGGCTGCTCCACGAATCCTTCCCTGAGGAGGCTGTGTTCCGAGTCGACCACTTCCTCGGGTTGCAGACGGTGCAGAACATTCTCGGGTTGCGCTTCGCCAACCACGTCTTCGAACCGCTCTGGAACCGGGACCATATAGATAGGGTCGAGATCGTATGGGATGAGACGCTCTCCCTCGAAGGGCGCGTCGGCTACTACGACCGAGCAGGGGCGCTCAAGGACATGGTCCAGAATCACCTCCTCCAACTCCTCTGCCTGGTCGGTATGGAGCCCCCCGTAACCCTCGGCGAACGCGACCTGCGCGACCGCAAGATGGACGTGCTCCGGGCCGTCAGGCGTCTCTCTCCCGAGGAGGTCGAGCGCGGAACCGTGCGCGCCCGCTACGCCGCCGGGCGTATCGACGATAGAGAAGTACCGGCTTACGTAGACGAGGAGGGCGTGAATCGGAAACGCGCGACCGAGACCTTTGCCCAGATCACCCTCTTTGTGGACAACTGGCGCTGGTCGGGGGTGCCGTTCGTGCTGAGGAGCGGCAAGGCTCTCGCCCAAGACCGGTCGCAGATCTCCCTCCGCTTCAAGACCGTTCCCCACCTGGCCTTTGGGCAAGAGACGGAGCCCGAGCCGAACGTGTTGCGGCTCCTTTTGAACCCGGACCGCATCGTCCTGAGCACGAACATCAACGGTCCAGGAGACCCCTTCGGCCTCGAACACACCGAGCTTCGCACCGAGCTCGCCCCGCAGGAGCTGCCGGCTTACGGGCGCCTACTACTCGCTGTGCTAGAGAGCGACCCGACCCTTGCTATACGTGCCGACGAGGCCGAGGCGTCCTGGCGCATCGTCGAGCCTATCCTCGAGGCGTGGGAGAAGGGGAGGGTGCCGCTCCTCGGATATCCGGCTGGCTCGGAGGGACCGGCGATCCCGGAGGTGCGGCGCTAAAGGTCCCGCTCTGGAACCACCGCGATAAGGTCCGCCACCTCGCCACAGCCTCCCCGAAGACGCAACCTTCTACCATACTTTCAGCGCACGCCCCTCGAAGCCTCCAACGTCGTCAACCGCTCCTTCAAGCCGCTACTCCAGCGGGCCGGGAGTCTAGCTAACCCGATGTGCGAGTTTATTGGACGAGCAGGGCAGGGGACCACGCACTCTGAGGCGTTAGTCATCGATCCGGTTGTCGATGAGGCAGAAGACGCTGACCATCGGTGGAACCCGGCCTCCAACGTATGGTGAGGACAATCCATACACTTGGCGAGCTACTATATCCACCTCACGCCCCGAGGTGGCCGCTGCCGCATCTGCCTCCTAGACGAGAAACGGGACGCAGTGGTGGTGATCTACACGGTACTCTGTTTCTTGATACATATGCTACTCACCTATTGGCGGAGCCTCTTACTGATCTCTGCGGAGAGAGCTAAAGCTATGGATAATGAACTCTATGGAAAAGATGTTATCGAGCCAGGCTACCGATTGGCGAGAGGGTCGTCGTCTGAGAGCCTTCGAACTCAAGCAAGAGGG
>JALYGE010000021.1 GCA_030777225.1 Actinomycetota bacterium | reverse complement strand
TAACTACGGCCCCAATGACCGCCAGGGCCATGCTGCCAAGATCGAAATCCATGTACTGTCGGCGGCCCGTAAGCAGTTCGTAGAGAAAGCCGCCAACGAACGCGCCCGCAATGCCGATCAGCATGGTTACGATACAACCGCCGGGGTCCCGGCCCGGCATGACCAGCTTGGCGATGACGCCCGCTATCAGGCCGAAAATTACCCAAGATAAAATACCCATTTATTCCTCCCGGTAGGTTCCAAAACGCTTTCTGTGTTCCTCATTCTAGTATTTCCCGACCCGCCTGACGCGCTCCCCTACTTCCCTACGCCGGTTGGTACAGGTCCAGGTCGGCTTTCATGACCATCTCCTGCCGGTCGAGCCGTAGCTGGAAACCGAGCTTTTCGCTGAGGTGCTGCATGGGCCGGTTGTCGATGAGGATGTCGGCGGTTATGCGCCGCAGCCCCTCTTCGCGCCCGACCTCAAGGAGGTGTGTCAGGAGGATGGTGCCCAGGCCCCGGCGCTGGTAGGCGTCGCTGATCAGGACGGAGAACTCGGCCTCGCTCCGGACGCCGCCGGGGCTGCTGAGGCGGGCCACGCCCAGTATCTCCCGCTCCCCGGTCTCCGGGTTCTCGCGCTCGGCGACGAGGGCCATCTCCCGGTCGTAGTCTATAAAGCAGATGCGGGTGAGCCGCTCGTGGGCCGTGCGCCGGTCCAGGTTCATCATGTGGAAGTAGCGCATGTAAATGCTCTCCTCGGAGAGCGACTCATGGAACTCGACCATCAGCGGCTCGTCTTCGGGCCGGATGGGCCGTATCAGGATAGGGGTTCCGTCGGGCATCTCCTCGCCCCACGTGTACTGTGTGGGATACGGCCGGATGGCGGTCCCCGGCAGGTCTTCCTGCTTCGTCTCGGGATCGTGTATGACGACGCGGGCGTCGAGGGCGGTGAGTCCCTCCGCCGAGGCGAGCAGCGGGTTTATGTCGAGCTCCTCGATCCAGGGCTGCTCCACCACGAGTTGCGAGAAGCGCACGAACAGCTTCTCCAGAGCCGCCGTGTCTACCGGCGCCCGACCTCGCACGCCCTTCAACGCTTCGTAGATGCGGGTCTGTTCCATGGTGCGCCGGGCGAGGGTCGTGGTGAGCGGCGGCAGGGCGAGCGCCCGGTCTCTGTAGACCTCGACGAGCGATCCGCCGGAGCCGAAGAGCAGCACCGGTCCAAACTGCGCGTCCAGGCTGCTGCCCAGGATCAGCTCGTACCCTTCCAGCGAGATCATCGGCTGCACCGTAACCCCCGAGAAGTGTTCGTCCCCGAAGCTCTCCCGGATAGACTCTTCCATCTGTACGAACGCCTCCCGGACGGCCTCCGCATCCTCCAGGCCGAGCCGGACGCCGCCAACGTCGGTCTTGTGGGTGATGGTCTGGGAGTTGAGTTTCAGGACCACGGGGTAGCCGAAGCCCTCGGCCAACTCCACTGCCTGGTCCGCGCTGCCGGCGACCTGCGTTTTTACGGTCGGGATGCCGTAGGCGGAGAGCAACTCTTTGGCCTCGTACTCGGTCAGGATCTTGCGTCCCGCTTCGCGGACGGTGTCTATGATGTCTTCAGCCCGGTTGCGGTCTATGCTCTCGCCGCTGTTGCCGTTGTCGGCGAGCTGGGGTGTTTCGTAGATGCCGCGCAGGTTGTAGTTGTAGCGCCACATGTTGTTGAAGGCCCGAGCGGCGGTGTCCGGGTAGTCGAAGGTCGGGATGCCGGCCCCGTTCAGGATGGACTTGCCGGCGGCGACCTCCTCGCCGCCCATCCAGCTCGCTAGCACCGGTTTGCGGGTAGAGTGAGCGTAGGGCGCGAGCTGCTCGGCGGTCGCGGTCGGGTCCGTCATGTCCTGTGGCGTCAGGACGACCAGCAACCCGTCGCTCCCCGGGTCCCGGCCCGTGGTCTCCAGGGTCTGCGTGTATCGCTCGGGGTTCGCGTCGCCGAGGATGTCGATGGGGTTGCCGTGGCTCCAGGGAGCGGGGAGGAATTCGTTCAGGGAGTTCATCGTATCGGGGGAGAGCTCCGCCAGCTTGCCGCCGCCCTGGATGAGGGCGTCGGTGGCGAGCACGCCGGGACCGCCCGCGTTGGTGACTACGGTGAGGCGCGGACCTTTCGGGCGCGGCTGCTTGCCCAGGATCTCCGCCATGTCGAAGAGCTCGGAGATGCTGTTTACCCGCAACACGCCGCTGCGCCGGAAGGCCGCGTCGAGCACCTCGTCCGAGCCCGTCAGCGAGCCGGTGTGCGAGGCGGCGGCTTTACCGGCGGCCTCGGTGCGGCCCGCTTTTATTACGATGATCGGCTTGGTGAGGGCCACCTCCCGGGCCGCGGAGAGGAAGGAGCGGGCGTCGCCGATGGACTCCATGTAGATAACGATGCTCTTGGTTTTCGGGTCGTCTCCGAGGTAGTAGATCAGGTCCCCCCAACCCACGTCCATCATCGAGCCGACCGACACGAACGCCGAGAACCCAATGTTCTCCTGGAAGCTCTGGTCCAGAATGGCGGTCAAGAGCGCCCCGCTCTGGCTGAGAAAGCCCACGCTGCCGGGCCTCGCTATCGCGCCGGCGAAGGTGGCGTTGAAGCTGAAGTTCGGGCTCATCACCCCTAAAGAGTTGGGGCCGATGATCCGCATCCGGCCGCGCCGCGCCTGCTCCAGCACCTGTCGTTCTAGCTCCGCGCCCTCGGGGCCGATCTCCTTGAAACCGGCGGAGATGATGACGGCGCCCTGCACCCCGGCCTCTACGCACTCGGCCACGATGTCCGGGACCGCCGGGGCGGGGGCCACGATCACGGTGAGGTCTACCTGCTCCGGTACGTCCGAGATGGTCGGGTACGCCTTTATCCCGAGCACGTTGGAACGGTTCGAGTTGACGGGGAAGACCGTCCCGCCGAACGGGCTGCTGATCAGGTTCCACATAATCGTGCGACCCACGCTGCCGAGACGTTCCGTAGCACCGATCACCGCCACCGTCTCCGGGCGGAAGATCGTATCCAGAGACTGCCGCTCGTAACCTAAAACGTCGTGGGCCGGATCCGCTACCGGACTATGCCGCTTCACTCGTGCTCCTCTCGCACCGAAACCATACCGAAACTCCGCCAACCGGCCTTCTAACTGTTACTCGCCAAAAGCCAGCCTGCATATATTCTTCGTGCATCTATATTCTTACCACACTGTTTTGGGAACGAAGTGATCTTTCCCACTCCGGTGGTTTATTGGGTGGGGTGAACGGAGGCCGGGCGCTGCGAAGCCAGAGGCTCTGTGGATCAGGCTTTTTTGCGGACGATATTTTCCAGAAAGGTTCGGTTGGGGATGCGGTAGAGGTCCCCGTCTTCGGAGCGGACGGCGACGGAGGTGTGGCCGATCTCTTCGACGGTTCCTTCGATGTCATTTACGGAGATCACATCTCCCTCTTCCATGCTGTCCTGGACGTAACGGCTGGCGGCGACGTTGCCGGAGAGCAGGACGAGGCCCTGTCCGACGGCGAGGGCGGCGGCCAGGCCGATGGCGCCGAGGATCACGACGGCGAGGGCGATAACCAGGGAGGTGTCGAGGCCGAGTTGGGAGGCGGCCAGAAGGACGGTGATGGATATTATGGCGATGAACACGACGCGGCAGAAAACGTTCGAGCCGCGGAGGCCGGCGCGTTCGGACTCCCGGGCGACGAGGTCCGAGAGCCAGCCGGCGGCCATGGTGCCGATGGTCAGGAGCACCAGTGCCAGGAGCGCCCGGCCCGAGAAATTGGAGATCTGGCTCATGGTGGTCTCCAGCGAGGAGAGGCCGAGGACGTTGAGGGCGCTGGCGATGCCGGTGAGGATCGCGCCCCAGAACACGACGACGCCCAGTAGCCGCGAGGGACCGTGGCTGTAGCCGAGCCGCCAGAGTACGTCAGAGGCGCCGGTGCTCTCGAAGAGCCGGTCGAGGCCGATGCCCTGGAGGGCCCGGGCCGACAGCCGCTGGAGTAGCAGGGCGACCAGCAGGGCTGCCAACAGCACGAGCGCGGCGCCCACCAGCCGCGGAAAGAAATCGGCGATTGCGGCGAGCAGGCCCTTCATGTCGTTTGCGGCGGACATTTCCCCTCCTCCGTGGTTTTAAGCTTCTTTCGGGCGCAGGCCCAAATAATAGATGAAAGCTCCCCAGTATGAACGCCCGATGCCGCCGAAGAAGTCCTCCGCCTGCTGGAAAAAGGCCGCGACGTAGGCCCGCCGGATGGCGTGGTCGATGACGGCATCCGGCGCTTCGGGGGATTCCTGGCCCATCACCGAGAGCAGGACGAGCATCCGGGTGTAGGACTCGACGAGCCGCTGGCGATCTTCGTTTGCCAGCAAGAGGCGTTCCGTTTCGCGGGCCTCCTCGCTATCCAGCTCACCGGCGGCGTAAGCGCCGATCATCTCCAGCAACTCCCAACGGTCCTTTTCAGGCGCACCGTTCATGAGTCGTACCCGTCCCGGCCGTTATCGGGGTCTGTGCTGAGGAGCACGAGCAGGGCCGCCCGACCCCGCGAGACCCAGCCTTTGGCCGTGCCTTCGGGGACTTCCAAGATGTCTGAGATCTCTTTATATCCCAGTCCTTCCATGTGACGTAGCACGAGCGCCGCCCGATGCTCCGGACGAAGTTGTTGCAGGGTGACAAGGAGTTCCTCTTTGCGCTCCCGGCTCAGGGTGGTGGCCTCGGGGTCGTACTCGCCGCCGGAGGGCTCGGGCAGGTAAGGAAGCTCCTCGCGTAGCTCGCGCATCTCCCGGCGAAGCTCCTTCTCGCGGGCGTTCAAGCAAGTGTTGACTGTGATCCTGTAAAGCCATGTGCTAAACGCGCTGTCACCTCTGAACTCCTTTATGCTCCGCCAGACCCTCATCCAAACTTCCTGGCAGGCGTCCTGGACCTCGCCATTGCCCAGCATCCGCAGCGAGACCCGGTAGACGAGGTCCGAGTGTTCCCGGACAAGCTGCGAAAAAGCGCCCACCTCGCCCTGGGAGGCGCGGCGGACGAGATCCCCATTCCTCGAGTTCAAGCCAGCCCTATCCGGCGGACCGTAAACGCGAACTACAGAAGCTGATACCCATGAGCATATCCAAGATAACAGAAGAGTCTACGCTATTACACCTTACCGGGCGTGCGCCAAATTTTGACGCGTTTCCAAAAAACTTCCGCTGTAAGCGTAACCGATTCGTAACCCCGCTGGTCTTACTGGTAGAGGCGTGATCATAAGAGAAGAACCAGTTCTTGGAGAAGGGGACGATCTTGCACGGTATAGAAGTACGGCACTCCCGCGACGGAAGCGTAAAGATCTATTTGTGGGGCGAGTTCGATCTCTATTCCATAGACGAACTGCGCGAAACCCTCAGCAGCGTGGCGAGTCTCCGCCGCCCGACCACCATCGACCTCTCGCAGGTCGCCTTCATGGACATACAATCCACCCGCGAGCTGGCCGTCCGCTCGCAACTCTACGCCCACCACGTAACCCTCCTCGACCCCTCCTGGCAAGTGGAGCGTAGCGTAACAGCCTGCAAGCTTGACGAGTGGGTCCGCTTCGAGTACCGGGAGGAGCACCCTAGTCGTCCAATTCTGGAGAAAGCCAGCTAACCCGGCCTCGCGCCTTACTTCTGCAACCGCCCGCCGGATACACTTTTTCCAGCGCATACCGCAAAGTTAAGCTCTATATACTGGCGTTAAGTTTCCGAACAGTTTATGATGCGGGCTGTGTTCTCGTGATTCAAGTACGGGTTGCGATGATCGTCTGGCCGAACAACGGGGGGAGGTACTTTGATTCTCAGTGGACAGGCACTCAGAACCGTTAGTTTAGCGGTTGGGTTTGCTTGTGGTGCCGGCATGGGCTCAAGATCAAATTACCAATAATAGTCAGCAGTTTGGTGACCTTACTGCAGGACAGTGCTTAGCTATAATCAACAACAATAGTGGAAACCAGTATAGCCCAACGATCATTCAGAATTGTAATCAGGTGCTCGACGATCAGGATGGTGAGCCAACTGATGGTGAGCCAACTGACGGTAATGTGGTTACCTCCCCTACAGGTGCCACAGTGTAATGCCTAAAGGTGCGCCTTCAGATCTCCCTGTTACTGGCGGAGTATCATCGTTCATCGTTGCGCTTTCTGTGCTTGCCGGGATGGGCCTGATCACCGCCGTGGTACGGCGCAGGTCTTAAGAGCAGCCTAGTTCTGGAGCAGAGAATCCTTGCTTTGAGGGGGTGTAGCGCCTAGATGCTCTTGAGGGTCGGTGTGATCTCGATGTCTTTCTCCCTCTTGGTGGCGCTCGTCGTGGCCGCGGTGATCCTGCTGCGAGGGCCGGAAGAGAAGGCCGCCGCCGAGCCCGTCGCCGCGAAGTCCGAATCGTCCGAATCCTTAGAGTCCGTGTCGCGTGAGATATCCAGCCGGGAGAGTGCGGACCTTCCCGTAGAACCCGAACCGGAGCCCGAACAGAGACCAGCCGTAGCGCCCCAACGCGAGTCAGCGGCACTACCGGAGTCGGCACTTCAGCCCGAGCCGGAGCCTCAAACCGAATCAGCGTCGGAACCCGAGCCTGCGCTGGACCCCAACCCCCAGCCGCAGAACTCCCTGCCGGTGGCGGAGGAAGGTTGGCCGAAGCCCAGCGATGACGAGCTGGCCGCCGCCAACGGACCCCGGCGCTACGGCTGGGTGTCGGGTGCGATCATGACCCTCACGGTGGACGGTATGGGCATCTACAACGCGCCGGTTATGAAGACCGACAGCCAGCAGGCGCTCGACAACGGTATCGTCCACGTGCCGGAGACCTCGCTGCCGTGGACCCGCTCCCCACACAGGAACGTGTACCTGGCGGCCCCCGTACTCGGCTGGCCGAGCACGGGGAGTCGCTTGATCTTCTACAACCTCCACCGGCTCGGCAGCGGGGACGAGGTGATCCTCAAGGACCGCCAGGGCAACCGCTATCGCTATAAAGTCACCGAGAAGTTCGTGGTAAATCCGAACGACCGCTGGGTAATGGGTCAGGAACTGAACCGCGACATGGTGACGCTCCAGACTTGTACCGGCCCCTATTTCAGCAAGCGGCTCATCGTGCGGGCGGACCGGGTATGAGTCGTACCGGCGCACCGATCCTGCTGAGGATCGGCATGTTAGTCGCGGCGCTCTCCCTGGCGACGGTAGTAGCGGTCACGATAGCAACTCCTTTGCACAGCGACCCGGGAGATGCCGTCACCGCCGAAGAGGCCAACTTCCCGGAGCCGATGGCCGGGGAGCGGCCCGTCGCCATAGCGAGAGGCTTCCAAAAACCCGAGCCTCCGAACATCCGGCCCGAGCCCGCCGTCCCGCCGGAACTCCGAAACCTGAAACCGGAGCCTCCGAAAGTGACTCCACCTCCCCCTCCTGAACCGCCCCCCGTTCCCGCGCCTGAGAAGGCGGAGCAGCGACAGCAAGCCGAGCGGCAGAAAGCTGAGCGGCAGAAGGCTGAACGGCAGAGAGCCGAGCGACAGAGAGCGGAGCGCCGGGCGGCGAAGCGACAGAAGGCAAAGGCCGAACGCGAGAAGGCCGAGCCGTCTTCCGTGACGCGGAGGGTGCTACCGTTACCGGCGGAGAGGGCCGGGGGAGCGCGGGCCGAGAAAGCTCGACCGGCTTCGGCCGGAAGCAAGACCAGGGTGGGACGTCCGGCCCCGCGCGGGGGCAAGATGGCGCTCTCCATAAACTCCATCGGGCTCCGCAACAGTCCTATAGAGTCCACTGACGAGCAGCGGGCGCTGGACAACGGCCTGATCCACCTGCCCCAGACCTCCCGTCCCTGGGAGCGCGGCAAGGCCCGCAACGTCTACGTGGTGGGCCACCGGATGGGCTGGCCGGGAACGAAGAGCTGGAAGATCTTCTACCGTTTGGACGAGCTGCAACGCGGCGACCGGCTGGTCCTCACGGCCGGCGGCAAGACCTACCGCTACAAGGTCAGCGAGAAGCTCGTCGTCACGCCCTGGGACGTGTGGGTTACAGAGCCGGTCAAGGGCCGGGACCTGCTCACCCTCCAGACCTGCACCGGCCCGAACTTCGGCAAGCGCCTCATAGTCCGCGCCGACCGCGTTTAGAGCGATCAGCTACAGCGGATTTCATTGTGGTTGACCCACATCGCGTGATGCGCACAGACGGTCCCGCCGGGCTTGTCGTCGACAGATACAAAGTTTTTACTAAAGGCACCACGAAGACTAAGTGGAGTATGTTTAGGTTCTCGTTGAAGTTGGAACATGTTCAATAGAAGCTTTATGTGAAAAGTTTTGTATGGAAAGGAGGGTCTGTATCCCGTGACAGAAACGAGCGATGGTGGGTACAGCCTCGTCAAACTTGGCGACACAGACCTCACGCTTGAAGATCCGGCGCATGACATCCGCGGTCGGGATGTCTACACAAGCAGCGGAGATGAGATAGGTACTGTAGAGGACCTCTACTTCGATGAGGATGAAAGGCGAGTGCGCTTCCTCGACGTGGGTGCGGGTGGCTTCCTGGGCATAGGAGAGAAGCACTTCATGATCCCGGTCGGTGCCGTGAGCGAGATCGAAGAAGATCGGATAACGGTGCACCAGAGTAGAGAGAAGGTGTTAGGCTCGCCGCCGCTCGATACAAAGGTCGTGCCCGGGGCCAAGTATCAGCATGAGGTCACCGACTACTATGGAGATCTTCCTTATTCTCCATTCGGAGCCTGAGGTTATTGGAAAGCAGAGGTAGCGAAAGGGGCCAAAGACAAGAAGCTGGCCCTTTCCTACCCTTCTTCTCTATCTTCTGCCCCTTGTCCACCCAATTTGCGGAAGCGCTTTTTCTCGACCACTCTCTGGAAACCGCGTGAAGGGTCAGAATCCATTCCACTTTCCCTACCGGTCTGAAGATTAAGATTGCATCCGGCCCTCCGACGTTGCAAACGAGTGGATAAATAGATTGCTTGCGGGGCGTCTCTTGATCATGGCACAGAGAGGTCGCGCGCTGGCGTTTCTGCTCGGGTTCGTGATCCTGTTAGGGACGGGTTGCGACAGTGGAGGGGGGGAAGGCAGGACTGGGGACACCGGTGCCGGAGATACAACTACTGAGGGTACGGCCACCCCCCGTACCGGGAAGGAAGAGCTCTCCGGCGGACGTGTCGAGACCTGTAGTGGGGGAAGTATTTATCTCAATGCCAAGGAGAAAAAGATCCTTCAATTACACAATCGGGCTCGCACTGAGCGGGGTCTCGAATCGCTGTGTGCACAACCCGCGCTGACAGAAGCCGCCCGCGCCCATTCCCGAGACATGATCGAGAAAGACTACTTCTCCCACACGCCACCCGGAGGTGCTACCCTTGCAGAGCGCCTCGAAAGTCACGGATATACCCTTGAAGGTAACTGGAAGGTGGCCGAGAATATCGGCTGGGGTAACTACTCTTATGGAACTCCAGAGTACGTCTTTGAGGGCTGGATGGACAGCTCTAGCCACCGCCCGCACATCCTCGATGGGGAGTTCCGTCAGATTGGTGTGGGTACTCACACTGGCACCTACAAAGGGTACGAGAATGCGACCATGTACACTGCTGAATTCGGGGTGCGCAACCAGTAAGTAAACTTTGTTCCGGTTTGATGTGTACTTGGGTACACTGATCCTTAGCTGCGGAGGGTTTCGGCGGTCGGAGGAGTAGTGCGTTTGGAAGAATCCCGAATTTCGTCCCGCACGGTGTACTTGGGAATCGTGCTGTTCGTCACACTGCTCGTGGGCCTGTACTTTATTTACCAAGTCTCTACGATCGTGTTGGCATTCCTGTTAACTATGCTCTTCTCCGTCGTGCTGGACGGGCCCGTAGGTTACCTAGCCCAACGAGGACTGCCCCGGACGTTGGGAGTTCTGCTGATAATCGTGGTGCTCACCGGGATGCTCTGGCTCTTCGGCCTGTTTCTCGCTCCAACCGTGGGGGCGCAGGCTCGCCAGTTTGTGGACGACTTCCCGACGCTTCTGGAGGAAACTGGGGGGCTGATCGAGCGCTTTCAAAACTTCTTCGGGCTGGACCTGCCGATCGAGCCGAATCCGGACGGGCTGTTGGATGCAGCGAGAGATTTCCTCACGGAGGGCCGGGTGTGGGAGGCAGCGGCCGGGGTGGGGATGACGGTTGCCACCGTCGCCTCGCTGGCGTTGGTGGTGCTGCTCGCTGCCGTGTACCTGGTAGCCAGGCCCGAACCCTGGACGGATGGCTTCGTCTCGCTCTTCCCGGCAGAGAGGCGTCAGCGGGTACGGGAGGTGCTGGAGAAGTTGCACCGCACGGTCCAGAGGTGGATCCTGGGTCAGCTGGTGGCCATGACGTTCATCGGCATATCCTCGGCCATAGCGCTCCACTTTATCGGGATACCTTTCGCTCTCTTGTTGGGCATCTTCGCCGCTCTTATAGCGTTCATCCCATACCTGGGGGCGATAGTAGGGGGCATCCCGCCGGTGCTCCTGGCCCTCGTATCCGACCCGATACTGGCGGTGTGGGTGATCCTGGTGTACACGGTCATCCAGATGTTTGAGGGTTACGTTATTCAGCCCCTAGTGATGAGCCAGGCGGTAAGACTGCATCCTACGCTGGTGCTGTTTGCCATATTGGTGATGGGCACGCTCTTTGGCATTATAGGGGTGCTCCTGGCCGTCCCCCTCGTGGCCGCCCTTCAAGTGTTGGTCAACGAGGTATGGGTAAAGAGGATGGACCGTAAGGGGGAGGATCCCAACCCCTCCAGACCAAGGGCCGGCGAGAAGCCCGACCTGCTCGACCCGCTTCGCAGAGTCCTCAAAATCCTGCGTTCTTAGAGCGTGTTTTGCAGAGTTGAGGGTTGAGAAAGCCTGTAGCTCTTATGGTAAGCCCATCAACGAAACTGAAAAAGCGGCCAGCCTGGAGAGGCTGACCGCCGAAAGCTGACGGGCTTACAAATTGACCGGCTCTAAGCCGCTTCCTGTTCCATGTCCTCGGAGTAGGAGCCGGAGCGGGCGGCGCTGTTCATCTTGGCCCGGTGGTAGAAGGCTTTCTGGGCTTCGTCTTTGTTGGAGTTGTCGCCGCCCCAGATCTCCATCGGCGGCTCCTGCAGCGCGCGGGCGTAGGAGAACGAGAGCTGCCACGGCAGGTCATCGTACATCCGGTTCATGGCGTTCAGGTGCTCGGTGGCCTGGAGCTGGCTCTGGCCGCCGGAGAGGAAGACGATGCCAGGTACCGCCGCCGGCACGCTCCGCTTGAGACACTCGACCGTCATCTGCGCGACCTCCTCGACGCCCGCCTGACGCTCCGCGCCCTTGCCGGAGATCACCATGTTCGGCTTGAGCAGCATCCCCGTCGGCTCGACCCTGTGCTGGTAGAGCGCCTCGAAGACGGTCCTGAAGGTCTCTAAAGAGACGTCGTAACACTGCTCGATGGAGTGGTCGCCATCTATAAGGACCTCGGGCTCGACGATGGGCACCAGGTCCGCCTCCTGGCAGAAAGCCGCATACAGCGCCAGAGCCCGGGCGTTGGCGTCTATACAGCCCTTCGTCGGGATGCCGTCGCCGATGGTGATGACCGCCCGCCACTTGGTAAAGCGCGCCCCGAGCTCCACGTACTCCTCCAGCCGGTCACCAAGCCCGTCGAGACCTTGGGTGTATTTCTCGTTGGGGGAGAGGGGCATCGCCACGGTGCTTGCGTCCACTTTGATGCCGGGGACGATGTTCTGGTTTTCGAGGACCTGCCGCAGCGGCGTACCATCCGAAGAATCCTGGCGGATAGTCTCGTCGTAGAGGATCACCCCGGAGAGGAACTCCCCGATGCCCTCGGTCGTGAAGAGCAACTCCCGGTAGTCCCGGCGAGTATTCTCATTGGATTCTATGCCGACCGCCTCGAAACGCTTGGTAATGGTCCCGGTGCTCTCGTCGGCGGCGAGAATGCCCTGTCCCGGAGCCAGTAGCTCCTCTACGGTGTTCTCTAGCTTCTGATGATCCATGGTTCTCCTTCCTCGCGTTCCTATCCACCTACAAGGATAGCAAAGGCCCCGGACATCGGCCCGGGACCTGTCAGCACTGACTATAGGATTTTAGAGGTCCCGATCAGACCCTTACGAGTTCCCTGTCTTTCTTCGCGGTACGTTCCTTCTTCTCGCGCGGGGCCTGATTCTCGCGGCGCTTGCGGTCTTCTTCTCGCAGACGACGGGCTTCCTGCTCCATACGATAGTCTCTCTGTGAGTAGCACATGACAAGTGCCTCCTTGCTCGCTTCCCTAACATTTGTCTACCCGCATCCCCGCCGCCTAAACATTCCGGGAAGCGCGTGGCAGAAGGGGTCGGTCAAGGCGGCGCATGCGTCATTGTGGCACAATTGTTACTGGTCAAGCGGCTTTACGGGTATGTGCCGCGGGTTCGAGAAGGAGGGTAACGATGAACCCCGAGAGCTTTCGTTTCGATCTGGGTGAGTTCGGGTGTCTCTCCATCAGCGATGGAGCCTTCAACTATCCGCTGGAGAGCTTCTTCACCAACGTACCCAGGGAGCAAGTCCAGGAGATTCTTCGTCAACATGGCCTGCCAACACAACAGATAATCACCC
>JALYGE010000020.1 GCA_030777225.1 Actinomycetota bacterium | reverse complement strand
TCCACGTTAACGAGGCGCTCGCGAAGGCGAAGGAGTTGGGACAGGAGCCCGGCTACTTCTGTCCGGCCCAGTTCGAGAGCGAGTGGAACGTCGAGGAGAATCGCATCTGGCTGGGACCGGAGATCCTCTCGCAACTACCGGAGGGCGTCGTCCCGGACGCTCTGGTCATGGGGGTCGGGACCGGCGGCACCCTCGTGGGAGTCGGACAGGCATTTCGCGAATCCAACCCGGGCGTAAAGCTCTTCGCGATGGAGCCGGACGAGTCCAGCACCATTCTCTGCGGCGAGGTGGGGGAGCACCTCATAGAAGGAATCTCAGACGGCTTCGTGCCGGGCATATTCTCCCGCCACGGAAAACTCGTGGACGAGGCGCTTACCGTAGAGTCGAGGGAGGCCGTACAAGAGATGCGCCGGATGGCCCGGGAGTACGGACTCTTCGTCGGCCCGAGTAGCGGCGCGAACCTCATCGCCGCCCGCAAGATCCAGGAGTCCAACCCGCAACTAAAAACTATCGTAACGCTCTTCTGCGACGAGGGCGAGAAGTATATCTCCGAACACTTCGCCGCCGAGGGCAGATTTCAGGTCAACGCGCAGACTTTTACCTGAGCCGCTTCTACGGACACGGGAAAGGGACGGAGTAAAAAGCTCCGTCCCTTTCTCTTACTACGGAAGTTGAGCGCGCTCCTTACTTCAAAAGCTTCTTGGCCGCCTTTTTGGCCTTGCCTGCGCCAGGTCCGCCACCTTTCTTGCCGCCCGTCTTGCCTTTCACGGCTTTCTTTACGGCTCCTTTTGCCGCCTTCTCCACACCGGCCATAACCCTGCTCCTTACTCGATGGGTTGTCACAGAGATTCTTACCCTTCTGGACAAGAGACAAACCGCTTCGGGCGCGGGCGGAGTGGAGACTCTGACCCTACTCTATGCTAACCTTATAACGTGCCCTACGAGGGCTGCGGGAGAGGGCCGCTGGAAAGATGCGGCCGCCGAAGGTGAAAGGTCCGCGGTGTTGGCCGCGGATTGAATCTCTCAGGCGGAAGGACCGTAGCCGGAGGGCTTCCTGGAGAGTCCGGCTCTCGCGAGAGTGGCCGGCGCCGACGGGGTAACACTCTCAGGTCTGGGACAGGGCGAAAAATAGGACGCTCACCCGACACAAGGGGGTATATCCGCGTGGCGAGATTTACACCGCACACCGAAGCCGACGTAGGGGAGATGCTCGGCGTCATTGGGGTCGAAACGCTGGACGACCTTTTCGCCGACGTCCATCCCAAATTCGAGGGGGACCTGGATCTCCCACCCGTCCTCTCCGAATATGAAGCGTTGAAGGGTGTGGACGAGTTGGCGAGGAAGAACGTTACCGGGTTGCCGATCTTCCTCGGAGCCGGGGCTTACGACAGGATCGTGCCCTCGGCGGTGGGCTCCGTGATCTCGCGCGGCGAGTTCCTGACTTCCTACACGCCCTACCAGCCGGAGATTAGCCAGGGCCACCTTCAGGCGATCTTCGAGTTCCAGTCTGTGATCTCCGAACTGACCGGCCTCGAACTCTCCAACGCCTCGGTCTACGAGGGCGCCAACGCCGTCGCCGAAGCCGCCCTCATGACCGCCCGCCTCACCAAACGCGACCCTAAGGTGGCGGTCTCCGCCGGCCTCAACTCCCGCTACCGCGAGGTCGTAGAGACCTACGGCGTAGAGACCGTCGAGCTGCCGTTCGACGGGACTACGGATTACTCGAACGTCCCTGACGACGTCTCCGGTGTCTTTGTCCAGAGTCCCAACTACTTCGGTATCGTTGAGGAGATAGAGGCTGCGTCGGAGGCGGCGCACAGGGTAGGGGCGCTCTGCGTGGCGGTCTGCGACCCGACCTCGCTCGCCGTGCTGGAATCGCCCGGCAAGCTCGGGGCGGACGTGGCGGTGGGTGAGTGCCAGCCGCTCGGGATGCCACTGCTCTATGGCGGACCCTACGCCGGGTACATGGCGACCCACGAGGAGAACGCCCGCCAGCTACCTGGCCGCATCTCCGGGGAGACCGTGGACCAGGACGGCAAACTCGCCTACGTCCTCACCCTGCGCGCCCGCGAGCAAGACATCCGGCGCGCCCGGGCCAACTCCAACATCTGCACCAACCAGGCGCTCACGGCCCTCGCCGCCACCGTCTACACAGCCCTCATGGGGCCGGAGGGCCTGCGCGAGGTGGCAGAGCTCTCCATCTCCAAGGCCCACTACCTGGCGGACAGGCTGAAGGACGCGGGATTCTCACTTCGCTACCCAGATGCGTCATTCCTGTGGGAGTTCGCTGTGGAACTGCCGGACGTGGCGCGGGTCAACGAGGCGCTGCTGGAGGGCAGCATCGTCGGGGGGTTGGATCTCGGTGACGGGGCGATGCTCGTCGCCGTGACGGAGAAGAGGACCAAAGAAGAACTAGATGCCTTCGTGGAGGTGGGGGCGAATGCTGGATGACCTGATCCGGACGAAAGGCCGCGAGGGCCGCCGGGGCTACGCGCTCCCGAAGCTCGACGTGGAAAAGACGGAGCTGGAAGACGCCCTCCCCAAAAAGGCGCTCCGGGACGAGAAGCCGAACCTGCCGGAGGTAGACGAGCCGACCGTCATCCGGCACTATACTAACCTCTCCCGCCAGAACTGGGGCATAGATACTAACTTCTACCCCCTCGGCTCCTGTACGATGAAGCACAACCCCCGCGCCAACGAAGCCGCCGCCGCGGCTCCGGGCTTCGCCGGACTCCATCCCCTGCAATCGGAATCCCAGGCCCAGGGAGCGCTACAGGTCATGTACGAGCTGCAGGGTTTCCTCTCAGAGATCTCCGGCTTTCCGGCGGTCTCCTTGCAGCCGATGGCCGGCGCCCAGGGCGAGCTGACCAGCATCCTGATGGTAAAGAAGTTCTTCGAGAATGCCGGGGACGAGGGACGCACCACCGTCATAGTGCCCGAGACGGCGCACGGCACCAACCCGGCGACGGCCACGATGGCCGGCTTCAAGGCCGTGGAGGTCGGGCTCGACGAGCACGGCTGCGTCGCCGTAGAAGAGTTGCGGGAGATGGTGGACGAGACCACTGTGGCGTTAATGATCACCAACCCCAACACCTGCGGCGTCTACGAGCGGAACATCGCCGAGATAGCAGAGGTTCTGCACGAGGCCGGCGCGTTCCTCTACATGGACGGCGCCAATATGAACGCCAACCTGGGCCGGATGCGTCCCGCCGACGCCGGCGTAGACATCATGCACTACAACCTGCACAAGACCTTCTCCACCCCCCACGGCGGCGGCGGACCCGGCTCCGGCGCCATCGCCTGCTCCGATACGCTGGCCCCCTTCCGACCCGACCCGGTCGTCGAGAAACAGGAGGAGACCTACACGCTCATCCGGCCGGAGAAGAGCATCGGGCGCGTCTCGACCTTCCACGGGAACTTCGGTGTTCTGCTCAAGGCGTGGAACTACATCAGGATGCACGGACCGGAACTGCGGGACGTGACCGACCTGGCCGTCCTGAACGCCAACTACGTCCGCGCCCAGCTCCGGGGGACCTACCGCATCGCCTACGACGAGCTTTGCAAGCACGAGGTCGTCGTCCAGCCGCCCGAGGGCAAAAAGGCGCTGGACATCGCCAAGGGCCTCATAGATCATGGCTACCATCCACCCACGATCTACTTCCCCCTCGTCGTCAAGGAATCCATGCTCATAGAGCCGACCGAGACCGAGTCCAAAGAGACCCTCGACGACTTTATCGGGGCGATGCTGGAGTTGGCCGAGACCACGCCGGAGG
>JALYGE010000019.1 GCA_030777225.1 Actinomycetota bacterium | reverse complement strand
GCTTCTTCCCTCGCCGCCTCTCTCTCCGCAGCGAGCTGGGCCTGGCGCTGCGCCTCCGCAAGCTCCGCCGCCCGCTGCTCGGCAGCCTGGCGTTCGGCAGCGCGACGCTGCGCTTCTAGCTCGGCCTTCTCAGCCGCCTTCCGGGCTTCTAGCCGGGCTTGCCGTTCGGCTGCTTTCTGCGCCTCCAGCTCGGCAGCTTCAGCTGCCTGCTGGGCTTCCAACTCGGCCTGCTCGGCGGCCTTTTGCGCTTCCAATTCCGCTTGCCGCTGTTCGCGCAACTCCTTCAAGCGGGCTTCGTCCTGACCAGCATCGGACTCCTGGGCCAACAGTTGCGGTTCGGGAGCCGGAACAGATTCGGGGATTGGAGCAGGCTCGGGAACCGGGGCGGCTTTGTTGGCCGCGGCTTTGGCGGCGTACTCTCGGCTAAGCTCCTCGGCGCGGGCGCGGGCGCGCTCGGCCCGGCGCTGCTGCTCGGCCTTTATGGAAGCCTGCACGTCGGCGGAGAGAGAGTTCAGATAAGATTCCGCTTCCGCCTCCGCTTTCTCGGCGGCTTCCTTGCGGGCTATGGCAGCATCGATTGTCTCCACGCGCTCGGCGCGCTGGGCTTCGAGCTGTCCCTTTTTGGCTTTGAGTTCGTCTCTCGCCTGCCGGAAACGATCAAACTCCGACCTTTCCTCGGCGAGTAGCTCCAGCCAGAGGTCCATCCGGGAAGCGAAGTTCGAGAAATCTTCTACTCCAACCAGAACGTCCATGAAGCCGACGCTGCCACTCTTATATACCTGTGACGCACGATCTTCGAGGTCCTTCTGGGCACTGCCGAGCCGTTTCTGGGCTCCTTGCAACTCGGATTCGGTTTTTTCGATCTTCCCGTCCAGTTCGTTCAACTCGAAAAGGGCGCTATTGTAGGCGTTCTGGGCGGCTGCGGAATCCTGTCTCACCTGCATCAGGCGCTCCTGGGCGGTTGCCACCTCGCTGCGCTTGGCCCCTACGTCTTCAGGCGCCGCCCCGGCAGTGAGCCCGGTGGCGAGCAGCAAGGCGCTTGTAAGACCAAGGAACACAGCTAAATGCACCCTTCGAAACATGCGATCGGGCTCCTTCCCGTCTGTTATTCGACTCTCCGAAGGGGATTTTCTAGAACAAATCCCCCCTCCTAAGCACGAAACTCTAAAAGAAACATTCCCAACCGTGCAACGAGCGTTCCACCGCTAATCTACGCATATATACGAGAACTTAGCTTAAATAAAAGGAATTTGTGTTTTTGCATCGAAACGTAATTTTAATAAAGCTTAATAATCGAAATTGCACTGTAACGGCTCGTTACAATTTTGATTCTGCAGACAAAGCATTTATGGCACAATATGTTGTGGTCGAGAACAAAATGTGTAGTTTTGGCTTCAAATCGTCTTCGGCAGAGGATTCGTCGGGGTTGAGGGGTCAGAGGGGAACACGAGCGTTTTAGAGGCGGTAATTGGAGACCTCCTGGAGCGCCAGGAAAGCGCGCCAGAATTTTCTTTTGGCTTCGTCGTCGCTGAGGGCAGGAGTGAGCGCGGGGAGGGACAGTCCGGAGACGCTGTTTGTCCAGGAGAACCAGGCGCCGGGGGTAGCTTCTGAGAAAGAGTTCCGGGATAGCGGGTATTCCAGCGCGTCTATTTCGTGGTGCGCCCCGGGACCGATAGCGACGAGTATGGAGGGTTGGAAGGTAAGTACTTCTTCTTGCAGAAGGTTCGTAGAAGACCAAGTTACGTAAGCTTCGGGGAGCTTTATTGATTCCAGGCTACGTTCGAGGGCGTCTATTACACGGGGGCCGACGGGTTGATCCAAGACAACCATGACGCCGGATGCGGGGTTCCCCAGTGGCGCGGGGTGCCCCGCCTGCTTCAGGCGTCGGGCTATGCCGAGCGCCTCTTGGGTCGCTTTCTTCCGATAGTCTTCTTTTGGGCTCCTCACGGCGTGTTTTTACCGCGTCGCGCGGTGGACATGTAGGATGCGCTGGACCGTAGTTACCAGCGCGCCCGCAGCGACGAGCCCGACGGCCACAGTTACCAGGCCGAGCAGGGAGAAGATAGAGAGGATTACCACTCTTCCGGCGCGTTCGAGCAGCCCAACCTCGCACTCTATGCCCAGGCCTTCGGCGCGGGCGCGGGCGTAAGAGGTCAAGAGTGAGAAAGTCATGGCCGTTCCGGCCAGCAGGGCCCCATAGGGGCGGCCCGTGGTCGCAAAGAAAAATATGATGCCGACGAAAATCGCTGCTTCGGAGAACCGGTCTAGCGTGGAGTCCAGAAAAGCTCCGAAAGCGCTCATCCTGTCGGACTCCCGGGCGACCGCACCATCCAGGGCATCGAATAAACCCCCGAGAAGCATCACGGCCCCCGCGCTCTTCACGTAGCCCAATGCAAAGATAACAGCCGCGCCCAGAGAGAAAAGCCAGCCCAGAACGGTCAGCGTGTCGGGACGGACCCGTATCGTGGATAGGAGGCGTACCAGTGGGTTGAGTAGCTGACGGAGAGCTTCTTTGTAAGAGAAAGGTTCGCGAGGCTCACGACGCGGCAGGCCCATAATCAGAAACACACTCCCCGTGGATAGCTTCCGGCGTTTCGAGATGGGCCTCTGTGGTGGCAGAGGCGTTGATGCTCTCTCCGTGACGCACAAATACAAGTGTACTCCATAGCAAGTCCAGCTCTCGCCCGAAACCGCCCAAGATCTGAACGCAGTGGCGGCGAGGAGGCAGATTGTAGAGCAGTTTTACTGTCTGGGGCGCTCCCCAAGGTCCCGTTGGCGCCCGGTTTTTGCGCGGGACGCGTTTACAGGCTTGACGAGGCTCTGTATAATCCTCCGAATTATGAGCGGGGGAAACGTGCGTCGCCTTCAAGACGCCAGAAAAAAGCGGGCAGCCAGAGAAGCGCACAAGCAAGCCCGTCGCACCCCCAGAAAGCCTTCGCAACTGCGCCGCGCCGAGCGCCCGTCGAGGTCTTACAAGGGACGCGAACACCGGCGCAACATCCTGAGAGCTATAGATCAGGTGTATCAGCAGCGCCGGTTCCTGATAGGCTCCCTCGCGCTTCTTGGAGCGTTGGCGTTTATTCTCGCTGTTCTGGTCCAGAGTCCCGGCGCCGCGGACCAGCCACTTCCCATAGACCCGAACGAGGCTGGCCCGGACGTCGTGGTGGCAGAGGCCGACGGCCTGGAGATCTCCTCTCCCATACGCCCGGCAAACCTGACCGGACTCGGATACCATCCGGAGGGTGAGAGCGTCGTGGGCCTGAGTCCCAGGGGAAAGAACCTCTCGGCAAACCCGCTCCTGAGCGTGTTCAGCGGAGCTTCCAACCCGGAGGACATCCGCTACTACGTGATGGACCGGGAGGAGCGGGAGGGCCCGCTCTCGGGAGCGCTCGACGTTGGGGCGGAGGCCGGTGTCAAAGCCTATGCGCCCGTAACGGGGGTCGTCACGGCGATACGGCCCGACCCCACCATGCAGACCGCGAACATCGTGGAGATCAAACCCGCCGAAGCCCCTAATACGCGGGTGCTCGTCTCCCTTCTGCAAGACGTCAGCGCAGGTATAGGCCCCGACGCCCCGGTTACCGCCGGAATGACCGAGCTCGGCTCTGTGGCGGATCTGGCGAGCGTTCTCAAGCCCCAGTTGGCGGAATATACCAAGGACCCCGGCAACCATGTAACGGTCTTCGTTCTGGAGTCCGGCGGCTAAAAGCCGGTAGGTCTGGTAGGTCAATTAGTACGGCGGTTAACGCTGACGCGACGCCCTGACGATCTTGCGGACGTACATCCTACGTCGAGCGTGTATTATTAGCCTCGTACATGATCATCAGTCTCTTCGAACAGTTTCCGGCCTTCGCGGTGGCGATAGTAACGGGTTTTATCGTGGGCATAACGCTGCATGAAGCGGCGCACGCCTACTCGGCCTACCGCCTGGGCGACGACACAGCCTACCAACAGGGACGGGTGACGCTCAACCCGTTCTCGCACCTGGACTTGCTCGGGAGCCTGATGCTTTTGATGGCCGGCTTCGGCTGGGGGAAGCCCACCCCGATCATGCTCTCCAAACTGCGGGGCGGGGTGTTCGGGCCCGTGATCGTGGCCCTGGCAGGGCCAGTCTCGAACCTGTTCATACTCGCCGTCTGCTCCGTCCTGATCCAGATACCCTCGTTACAGAGTGGATATCCGGCCCTCATCATTATCGGGGTGGCGTTCGTAAACGCGCTGCTCTTCGTGTTCAACCTGATCCCCATTCCGCCGCTCGACGGCTCCAAGATCATCTTCCCGTTTCTGCCGCGAGCGCTAGATGGCTTCGTCAACTTCATGAACCATTACGGACCCATGATCCTGCTGGGTCTGGTGGTGTTGCTCTGGTTCGCCCCGACCCAATACTCGCCACTGAGCCTTATACTCAGCCTGGTACGTCCCCTTCTCAACCTGTTCGGGATTCCCTGGCCTTTCGGCTGAGAGTGCAAATCAGGTAAATTGGGGCAGCCCCGGGCCCGCATGAGGGGGGAGAAACTGCAGACCCGAAACTACCCATCTTTATTTTACCCCCTATCCGCTTTCTACCCTCTACTTATTGGAACCTGTACTTAAACTTCAGGTATAGATCGGTGCTTATGAGGTCTGTCCGTTCTGTGGTTCGTCCGGGGTTTCGGGAAACGGCAGGATAACAGAGAAAGTGCTGCCGGCCTCGGGTTCGCTTTCGACCAGGATTTCACCGCCGAGGTGGTCCGTGATCTCGCTGGCAAGGGCCAGGCCGAGACCGGTCCCGTCGGCCCGGGAAGAGCCCTGGGCCCGGTAGAAGCGATCGAAGATGTGTGGCTGTTCTTCTTCCGGTATGCCGCACCCCTGGTCGGAGACGCTTATGACTGCGTGTCCGTCCTCGCGGGAGAGCTCCAGGCCTACGGGCGAGTCTTTGCTGGAATACTTGAGGGCGTTGTCGAGAAGTATGGCGAGCATCCGGTGTAGCTGGGTCGGATCTGTTTTGACCGGTGGGACGCTTTCTTCGGTGTGGACGTTCACGGGGCGTCCTGTGTAACTAAAGTCCCGCCGCAACTCGTAGAGCAGGTCAGCGAGGTCCACCTCTTCCAGTCGGAAGGTCACGGCGTTCGCGTCGAGCCGGCTCAGATCTAGGAGCGTCCGGGCCAGGTTCTGTAGCCGCTCGGTCTGGGCTCTCATTTCGTCAAGAAACCCTGCCCGGACCTCTTCGTTCTCCTCGTCTTCAAGCATCTCCAGGTATCCGGAGAGGGCAAAGAGCGGGGTCTTTAGCTCGTGGGAGGCGTTGGCGATAAACTCGGCCTTTACCCGCTGCACCCGGCGCTCTTCGGTGACGTCGCGGAGAATTGCGAGGGCGCCCTCTTCGAGCGGCGCGGCGCGGATCTCTATCTGACGGTTGCCCGCCTCCACCGCGGGTTCGGTTACCGGGCCGTCGCGCATGGCCCTGGCGAGTATCTTCTGCAACCGGTTGTGGAAGTCGTGTACCGAAGAGTCCAGTAACTCGCGGGCGCGGGGATTAAGGAATATGGCGTTGAGGTCTTTGTCTACTCCGACAACAGCGTCGGTCATACCGTCGAGGATGGCCCGGCCCCGCTCTTTCTCCTGCTCTACCTGCTGGAAAGCTCCTTGCAAAGAGGCGGCCATCGAGTTGAATGTCTCGCCCAGGGAGCCCACTTCGTCTTCTACGCGGGTCTCGATGCGCTCGTCAAAGTTACCGGCGGCGAGCCGCTCGGCCGCCAGCCCGAGCCGGCTGACCCTGCGGGAGATCAGGGTAGCCACTACGTAGCCCGAGACGCCGGCGATCAGCAGGGCCAGAATGCCCGCGAGCAGGGCTATGAGGTTGATCCTTCTCATGTCAGACGCGGAGCTCAACTCGCTCTCGAAGAAGTACCTGGAGAAGACCACAGCCGTGCCCTCTTCTCCGGGAACGTTTATGGGCGCGGCGTAGGTGGCGAGCTGCCGTCCCGTGTTGACCCCGGTTTCTATAGGTTCTATCTCCTGGTTCGGGTTGCCGCTGTTGACGGCCCTTCTTACTACCTGCGGGTTCCACTCGAGCGCGCTCGAGCCCTGGAGCTTGGTCTGGTCCTGGGCCCGTACTATCCCCCACTGCAGACCGTGGGTCACCGCGAAGGACTTGATGCGCTGGAGAGAGACATCGTCTCCACTGCGCCGAAGAAGCCTCTCGTACTGTTCACCCACCTGCGAGAAGCGGGCTTCATTGGAACGCTCCAGGGTGTTGGAGAGTATGGGCCGGACGAGTTCGTAGGCCGTAATACCGGCGAAGGCCGTGATCAGGAGAAACAGCGCCGTAAGCCATACCTGAATGCCGATACGGGGTCGTAGCCTGTCGCCCAGCTTTGGGAACAGACGTCGGCGAGGCTTGGGCCAGGGATCCCGATCTTGCCTCCGTCGGAGGAGGTGTTTCTTACCGGAAAACATACCCGACACCCCGCGCGGTGTGGATAAACTCGGGGTTGCGGGGGTCGCGCTCTATCTTCTCGCGGAGGTGGCGGATGTGTACGTCTACCGTTCTTTCGTCCCGGAACTCGTCTCCCCACACCCTCGTGAGCAGGGTGCTGCGAGAGAATACCCGGCCGGGATTCGAGGCGAGCGTCACCAGCAACTCGAACTCCGTGTAGGTGAGATCCACCTCCTCACCTCCCACCGCTACCCGGCGGCTGGGGATACTTATTTTTAGCCCATCGTAGCTGAGTTCGTCCTGACGCTGGCCCGCCGGGACCGCCACCCGGCGCATGATAGCCCTTATGCGCGCCACGAGTTCCCGGACCGCGAACGGCTTGGTAACGTAGTCATCAGCCCCGAGCTCGAGACCTACGACCCGGTCTATCTCGTCGTCGCGGGCCGTCAGCATGACTATGGGCACGTCACTCTGCGAGCGGATACGACGGCACACCTCCGTACCATCCAGTTTGGGCAGCATGATGTCCAGAATGATCAGATGCGGCTCGTACGAGCGAAACGCCTCCAGCGCTTCCTCGCCGTCGCCCACAGCGAGCACCTGAAAACCCTCGCGTTCCAGGGCATGCACGAGCATCTTCTGGAGCGACGGCTCGTCGTCCACCAGAAGTATCCGGCGGGTCATGCCCTGTAAACCCTGAACCATATCTCTATAGCCTCTTTACGCCTGCCCGGTGACCTGGATCCACTTGAGACTATTCTATCATCCTGGCAGCCATGCCTGCGAAACCGCGTTGGTCCGATCCGCTTTGCCGACGACCGACTCTACGACCTTTAGCAGATCCTCCACCTTTCTCAGAGGCGCCGCCTCGACCGTGGCAGAGCGTCGCCGGAGGTAGGCCGTCACGACCCGAGCCTCGTCAGAGTCTTCTGGAGAAGGCTCGTCGCCTCCCGCGAGCACCCCGGCCGCGAACCGCGAGAGGCCCGCCGCATCCCCGGCGCTGAATCCCTGGTGAGCGATGAGATGTCCCTTCGAGAAAGCGAACACCTCGACGAACCCCGGTTCCGTCGAAGAGGTAGCCATTATCTGCGCACCCTCCGCGCTCACGACGGCCCGGGTGAGGCGTATCCGCCCTATGCCGAGGATAAGGTCCCTCAGACGCGCCGCAGCCTCGAACTCCTGTTGTCCGGCCAGCCGGTCCCGCTCCCGGACGAGCGCCGACAGGTGTTCCTCTCCCCCCTCGCCGCGGAGTAGGGCCACGAGCTCGTCCAGGACCTCCGTGCGGTACGCTTGTTGGTCCATGCCCATGCACGGCGCGCAACGGCCCATCTGGCCGTAAAAGCAGACGCCTTCCTCGCCGGAGCATTGTTTTAGAGGGAAGATCCTGCCCAGCGCCTCGATGCAGGTGTCGAGCACCCGGGCGCTCCGGTACGGCCCGAGATGCGTTACGTTTTCCGCCAGGCTGGCTTCGGGGACCCGTTCGGGGACCGGATAGGGTTCGTTCATGTCCAGCTTTATGTACCAACTCGCCCGGGGCTCCCGGCCAACGGAGTTGTAGCGCGGGAGGAGGCGCTTTATCTCGCGGGCCTCGTAGATCAGGGCGTGTAGCTCGCTCTGCGTCTCCTTGTAGCGCACCTCGGCGACCTCTTCGACGAGGCGCCCGACCTTACGTCGCCCGTCCCCGCCGTTGAAGTACGTCCGCACCCGCGCCCGCAGATCCTTGGCCTTCCCCACGTAGAGCACGGTCCCATGCTTGTCCACGAAGTAGTAGACACCGGGCGTGTTAGGTACCCCCTCGGATAGATGCTGCTTCTGGGGCTTTATGCGGCGTCGGCTCCCGCCTTTCAGCGCAATCGCCTCTCCCACGCTCCGAATCCCGGCGGAGCGCAGCAGCTTCAGGAGCTTCAAGAACACCTCGGCGGTGGCCGCGGCATCCGAGAGCGCCCGGTGGTTCGGCACCTGCCGCACCCCGAAATGCCCGGCCAGCGAGCCGAGCCTGTAGCGCCGGAGGCCGGGGACCAGCGTTCGGGCCAGCCTCAAGGTGTCGAGGACGGGATTCGGGAGCGCCTCGCCGCGGGCCGCCGCGACGAACGAACAGTCGAACTGGGCGTTGTGTCCGACGAGGACTGTGCCCTCCACGAACTCCTCGAAAGACGGTATGACGTTCTCTATCGGCGGCGCTTCCGCGACCATCGAGTTCGTGATGCCGGTCAGGCGGACGACGAACGGGCTGATAGGCTGTCCCGGGTTTACGAGCGTGGAGAACTCTTCGACGACCACGCCGCCGGCCAGCTTCACGGCGCCAAGCTCCGTTATGCCCCCTTTCCCGGCGGAGGCTCCCGTGGTCTCCACGTCGAATACCACGTAGGTCGCGTTCTCCAGAGACAGCGAAGCCGCATCCGCCACACAGAGACCACCGGAGTCATCCCAGAGAAAGCGTGGGTCTTTTGCGACGAGCCTCTCCACGTGGCCGCGGGCTTCTCCGTTCAGATTTGGCAGGGAGAGCAGTTCGGCGGCGACCTCTTCGGCGCTTACCGGTCCGCGATCCCGGACAAAGCCATAGAGGCTAGGAGACACGGACCTCTGTTCGGGAGGTCCGGGCTGTCCTGACGATGGTTCGGGCCTGGGTCTCGGTTACGCCGGGGATGGCGATGAGGTTCTCGTAAGTGTACTCGTGGTCCAGAAGGCCGCTCGCCATGACCCTGGCGCGGGTCTTCATCCCGACGCCCGGCATCTTCTCGGTGTGGAAGATCCTGCCGCGCTGTATCCGCAACTCTTCCACCCCGGCGAGCCACTCACCGTCCACCAGCACGCGCTTCAACGTGTCGGCGAAGACCTCGACCTGCTCCGGCTGGTAGACGCCACGGCCCATGAGCGAGGGCGTCATCGGAAGCGGATAGAGCATGTTTGCGTTACGGACCGTCGTGTGGCCCGGCGGCTCGATGTCGCTCAAAGGGTCCGGGTCCCCGAGGCTCTGCGCCTCCAGCGCGTGGCTCCAGACCTGCTCTTCGAGGTCTCCATCCAGGGCCAACTCCGTTACCACCGGCTGCCCCCGGAAGCGATCATTGCGGTTGGCGGCGTAGAGAAAGCGACGGTCACTCTTCTCGTTGCGGTAGAACTCGACCACCCCGCGGGCGCGCTTCTCGCCGATGCCGGGAAGGCGGGCTAAACCTTTAGCGTCTTCCGCCTCTATCATCTCCCGTAGCTCGTCGGCCTCGACGGCTTCGGCGGCTTTGGCGGCGGCCCGCCGGTCCACGCCCCGGACCCGCTCCAGGAGGCCCTCGACGCTCTCCGGGTCCACGCCGCGCCTGAGGTGGTTGATCTTGCGCACCCCGGTGAACTCGTTGTGATTCTCCCAGTGCCAGACGAACTCCCGCACCCGCTCGACCGCCGCGCAGTCCTCCGGGACGAACTCTATCGTCACCCCGTTGCCGATGTAGCGCCCGTTGGCCTGCAAGAGGTGCTCCGCAGCGTACATGACCTGCACTTTTACCGAGGGCGAATAGAAAGAGAAATGCACGGGAACCTCCGATGCAACCTCTTTCATCAACCGCCGCCGGAAGACGTTTTCTTCGTAATCTGTCTCGAACATCAGTCGTTCGATTCTACCATCTGGTCGCTCTCTCCCACCGCTCAATAACCGGATACTACATCTTCGCGCAGTACGATGGCCTCGACCGGCTCTTCCGCCCGTACTTCGGATTCCGGTCCAATCAGGGCGAGCGCGTCGGCCTTCGCTAGCGAGCTTACGAGCCCCGAACCCTGGGCTCCGACGGACCGGGCGAGCCAGCCTCTCTCCGTCCGCTCCAGGCTCACGCGCATCGCGTGCATCCTGCCGAGCCGGTTGCTTACTCTCTCATCGAAGTATACCTGGACGCGGGGTCTCTCCTTATCCTCGCGGCCCATCATCTCCATAAGGGCGGGCCGGACGAACAGCTCGAAGCAAACCATCGCGGAGACCGGGTTGCCAGGCAGGCCGAAGAAGCGCGCGTCTTCCCGCATGCCGTAGAAGACCGGTTTGCCCGGCTTTAGCTTGACACCCCAGAATACCTGTTCCACGCCCAGGTCCAACAGCGTGCTCTTCACCAAGTCTTTCTCCCCGACGGAGACGCCGCCACTGGTTACGACCACGTCGGCGCTCTCCAGGGCTCTCTGTATCGTATCGCGCAGCACGTCCGCGTCGTCGGAAGCGGCGGCAACGCGGAAGGCTTCCGCGCCGGCTTCGCGGGCCTGGGCGAGCATCGCGAAAGAATTAGAGTCGTAGATCTCACCGGGCGAGAGGTCCCGCTCCCCAGGTACCACCAGCTCCGTACCGGTCGAGAGAACGGCGACCTTCGGCCTCCGGTAGACGGGCAGCTCCCCGTAACCCTGGGTCGCGGTCAGCGCGATCTCCGGCGCCCCGACCTCCGTGCCCGCGCCCAGGATCATATCTCCCTCGCGCATGTCTTCACCGCTCCGGCGCACGTTCTGTCCGGGCGTGGCGGCCTTCTTCAACTCAAACTCCTCGCCCCAGCCAGAGGTGTTCTCGACCATTACGACCGCGTCCGCCTCTTCGGGAATAACGCCGCCGGTGAAGATCTTGATGGCTTCGCCTTCTCCGACGCTTTTCTCCGCCGGACGACCCGCCGGAGCCTCGTCCACGACCCGAAAGACCCGTCCCTCTTCCGCATCGGCGCTCCGCACCGCGTATCCGTCCACCGCCGAGTTATCGAAGGGCGGAGAGTCGAACTTGGCCTCCAGGTCTTCGGCCAGGACCAGGCCCTGCGCTTTCTCCAGGGGTGTATTTTCTACGGGCAACCGGGGCGTGTTATCCAGCACCAGCCGGACGGCCTCGGGGTGATTTATCAACTTCTCGAACAGTTGCATCTTCACGTACCTCTTCCAGCCTTGGCCTTGCAGTTGTTCCTATTCCCCCCTGAATACGCTACCACACCTGACGCGGCGGAGCCGGAAGAGCTGGTGTTGCTGATCATCTCCTCCACGGTAGCCGGGGTGCAGATGTTCATCTACTCTG
>JALYGE010000018.1 GCA_030777225.1 Actinomycetota bacterium | reverse complement strand
CTCGCTGTCGGGGACGCTTTGGGTGCGCCGCTGGAGGGGTTGCGGCCCGGCTGGTTCGAGCCGGTGGAGGAGATGGTCGGGGGCGGGTTTCACGGCGTCGAGCCTGGGCAGTGGACGGACGACACCTCGATGGCACTGTGTCTGGCGGAGAGCCTGATCGAACGCGGTGGCTTCGACCCGGCAGATCAACTCGAACGCTACCGACGCTGGTACCGCGAGGGACACCTGAGCAGCAAGGACCACTGCTTCGGCATCGGCGGCACGACCCGCGAGTCCATCGAACGCTTCGAGAAGACCGGCGAACCGTACAGCGGCGTAGAAGACCCGAACAGGGCCGGCAATGGCTCCATAATGCGCCTCGCCCCGGTCCCGCTCTTTTTCGCACAGAACCCGAAAGAGGCCGTCGAACGCTCCGCCGAGAGCTCCCGCACGACCCACGGGGCCCGTAACGCCGTTGATGCCTGCCGGTACTTCGGTGGCTTGCTAACCGGGGCGGTGAACGGTGTAGAAAAAGATGAGCTGCTCTCAGAGCGTTACAGCCCCGTACCCGGCCTCTGGGACGAGTATCCTCTCGCGCCAGAGATAGATGAGGTCGCGGCGGGCACGTTCAAGCGCCGCCAGCCGCCGAAGATAGAGGGTTCGGGCTACGTGGTACGTTCTCTCGAAGCGGCACTCTGGGCCTTCTACAACAGCGACTCCTTCAGTGGAGGATGCCTGCTGGCCGTCAACCTGGGCGACGATACCGATACCACCGGCGCCGTCTACGGCCAGCTCGCAGGCGCTTTCTACGGCGCAGAAGACATCCCTAAGAGCTGGCTGAATATGCTCTTCCTGAGAACCGTGATCGAGGGCTACGCCGAGCGTCTCTTCCATCAACGACCTGGGACGCACGCATAGAGAGAAGATGTGGCAGACAAAGGAGCGAGAAATGGGTGGAGAAGCCTTGGCTCTTCAGCAGTCGGTGGCAGACTTCGTTGCGAGGCACGGGCTGGAAGCTCCGGTCCCGGCCCGCCTGCTGGACCTCTCCTCGGGGGTCGGTGAGTTGTCGAAGGAATACCTGAAGAGCGCGAACTACGGCCGCGAGCCGTTCGAGCACCCACCGGATGGTTGGCAGGGCGAGATCGGCGACGTCTTCTTTACCGCCGTCTGTCTCGCCAACAGCACCGGCGTAAACCTGGAAGCAGCCCTGCAACGGGTGCTGAACAAGTATAAGGAGAGGCTCCATCGTGAAGGCGGCCCCGGCTCCGGAGGTCGGGGCGGTTGAGCCGGAACCTGGACGGCAAAGTGGCGCTCGTTACGGGCGCGGGCCGGCGGGGTGGAATTGGCGCGGCGATCTGCCGGGCGCTCGCCGCCCGCGGTGCAGACGTGATCTTCACTTATTGGAAAGACTACGACCGCGAGATGACCTGGAACGCGGACGAAGAAGGCCCGGAAGCTCTGCTGGAGGAGTTGCGAGGAGTAGGCGTCCGGGCGGACGGGGTGGAGGTGGATCTCTCCCTGCCGGAATCTCCGGAACGGCTTTTGGCCGCAACGGCAGAGCGGCTCGGCGCGCCCTCTATCCTCATAAACAACGCCGCGCACTCGCGTCACGACGGCTTCGAGAAGCTGGACGCCGCCACCCTCGACGCCCACTATGCCGTCAACCTGCGGGCCACCGCGCTGCTATGCACCGGCTTCGCCCGGCGATATTCCGGCGGGGCGGGCGGCAGGATCGTCAATCTCACCTCCGGCCAGTCGCTCGGACCGATGGTCGGGGAACTGGCCTACGCCGCCACCAAAGGCGCCGTCGAATCCCTCACCGTGACGCTCGCCGCCGAGGTTGGGCACAAGGGCATCACCGTGAACGCCGTCAATCCCGGCCCCACGGATACCGGCTGGATGACGGAGGACCTGCGGCGAGAACTGGCGCTGAAGTTTACCGGAGGCCGTGCCGGGCAGCCGGAGGACGCGGCGCGGCTCGTGGCGTTTCTGGCGGGGGAGGAGGCGGCCTGGATAACAGGCCAGATCATCCACTCCGAAGGTGGATTCCTCCGCAAGTAAGGCATGTTTGCGGTTCGTGCACTACCATGTCCGGGTCATGAAAGAATCCAGGAACCGCCCGGCGTCCTGGTGGGCGTATTCGGATAGCGACAGCCGACTTTTATCCCACGGGCCGTGGCGCAACGCCGGCCGGGAGTCTATGCTTCTTCGAAACGCAGAGAGCCGGGTCGTTTGGAAGGAGCGCATTCCATGAGGTTCGATCGCAAACAGTCGGGACCGAACGAGATATTCGAGAAAAACGGTGAACCATACGAGCGCTACCGGCCCGTTCTGGAGGAGATCCGGAGCATGGGAACCGAAGAGTGGGATCGCAGGACAGAACGGGCCCACGAGCTGCTGTTGGAGGAGCAGCGCAGTTTCGGCATCCCCGAAGGAGACAAAACCCACCCCATAGACTACCTGCCCCGTGTGGTCTCGGCCTCGGACTGGAAGAAACTGGAGCGCGGCACGGCCCAGCGGATGCGCGCTATCAACGAGTTCCTCCGCCATCTCGAAGCCGGAAAGGAAGAGGTCGTCCCGAAAGAAGTCATAGCCTCCAGCACCCTCTACGATCCCGACCTCCCAACCCGCTTCGGCGAAGTCCCCGCCCGCCAGGCCGGTTTCGACATCGTCGCCCTCGAAGACGACGGCGGCTGGAGATACGTTTGTATCGAAGACAACATCAAAATGCCCGTCGGCCTCGTACCCATGAGCCGCATGCGGACGCGCACCGCCGAGGTGCTCCCCAATTCTTACTCCAGCCTCGGAGTCCGTCCCCTAGATGGCATACTGAAACGCCTCGGGGACGCCCTGCGCGCCGCCTCGCCGAAAGGCCCGGAAGCGACGCTCGCCGTCCTCACTGATGGTCCGAGCGACCAGTACTACCTCGACCACAACATACTCGCCGAAGAGACCGGCGCGGTGCTGGCCGAGCGGCGCGAGCTGGAAATGGAGGTCGGTTACCTGATCCACGGACCCACAGGTCGGAGGCTCGATGTCATCTACGAGCGCATAGAGGAGGGACGGATCTACGACGACTTCCCGGACCTCATGCACTCCCACGCCGAGGGCAAAGCCCACGCCATCTTCCCGCCCAACGCGGACGCCGCCGACGACAAGGGGATCTACCCGTTTATCCCCGACATGATCCGGACCTACCTCGGAGAAGAACCCATCATAGACAACGCCAGAACCTTCTCTTTAGCCGTCGAAGACGACTACCGCTACGTCATGGACCATTTCGACGAGCTCGTCATAAAAAGCCGCAGCGGTTGGGGCGGTAAAGACGTCCTCATCGCCACCGACGAATCCAAAGAAGACATCGAAGAGTTCCACCAGCAGGTCGAAAAAGACCCCGTCCAATACATCGCCCAGACCATCCTCGACTTCTCCACCCACGTCTTCTGCGGCACGGAAGAAAACGTATTCATCCTGCGTGACTCCTATGCCGACTACCGGATGCAGGCCCTCTGCCCCGACCCTGAGAACGTCGAGGTCGTCCCCGGCGCCCTCACCCGCGTCGCCGGCCTCGGCAGCCGCCTGGTCAACATCTCCAGCGGCGGAGCCATGAAGGATACCTGGGTGTTGGGCAGCCGGTAGACGAGGGGAGGTTTTACGAAGCTTCGATTTCTCGAACGAGGCGCTGCCGTTCTTTCCGTAATCCGGGCACCCGGTTTACGACCACATCCCAAACTATGTCATGATCTACACCGAAGTAGCCGTGTACTAGCCGATCGCGCATGCCCGTCATCAATCGCCACTCTATATGCGGGTGCTCCTCCTTGAAATCGTTGGGCAGGTTCTTCCGCTTCTCCGATGATCTCTACACTGCGTACAAAGGCGCGCTTTAACGTTTCGTCTCCCATGAACTGCTCTTTGCTCAACGTCTGGCTATGTTCGGTCAGATAGTCGGTCTCGTCGAGCATGTGGCGCAGGTACTCAATCGAAGAGAAGGACATGTTCCATCTCTTCGAGGACGTGGGGACCTATGTATGGGCTGAGTGATTCGATCGTTACCAGCTCGACTCGATGCTGGAGCACGTCTTCTAACAAGAAGGAGAGCGTCATAAAGTTATCGAAAGTCTTCGCATCCGGCTCGAACTCGACTAGAAGATCAACGTCGCTCCCTGTTTCCTGATCCTCACGCACGAAAGAGCCGAAAAGACCGAGCTTCTTTACGCCGAGCGCCCTGATGTCGTTTCTGCTGCGCGATATGCGCTCGGTAATATCTTGCTTGGTTTGTGGCGCCGCTTCCACGATTGAGATGATACCCTTCCTTTCGGATAGCTTCATCCAGACATTGCCGCTAGACGATCAACTTACCCTACCCTCGCGGAACGTCACTTCTTGATATACCTAGACCCATAAGGTATAAACGTGCGTGCGAATGGGTGACGGGAGACGATTGATGGAATACACGAACCGCCAGTACTGGAACGACATCATCAAGATGAGCCTCTGCAAGTTCTTTATCCTCCGGGTGCTCTACGCTCAGCCGTCCTACGGGTACGAGATCATCAACCAGGTCGCCCGGATGACCGAGAACTTCTGCGCGCCAACTGAGGGCGCCGTCTACCCGGTGCTCAAAGAGTTCGAGCGAGACGGCTGCGTAACCAGCGAGAAGCAAGTCGTCAACGGCCGGGAACGCAAAGTCTACACGTTAACTCCTCTCGGCCGAGAAGCTTTCGAGGTGGGCGCGGAGGTCTGGCAGGAGGCGACGACCCACATCTACGGGGCCTCGGAGATACTCGATAGGGAGAAGGCCGGCTAAAAAATTTATGCCAATACATCGAGTATCTATGTATAAAGGCGCGGAGGTTGGATAGTGGGTAGTGCGCTCTGGCAATCGCTGGGCTTTTTCGTGGTCCTGATGACCGAGCTGGCGGTTTTGTTTATCGTTGTCAGCGTGCTGGTGGGGCTTTTGCAGGAGTACGTTTCGGAGAAAACCATCCAGCGGGCTCTAACCCGGCGGTGGGGGATGGGAAATGTTCTGGGTGCGGCGTCTGGGGCTCTCACGCCTTTCTGCTCTTTTTCGACTATTCCTGTAATGGTAGGGCTTCTCAGGGTCGGTGCGCCGTTCGGAGCCGTGGCGTCGTTTTTGTTGGCTTCTCCTCTCGTTAATCCGGTAGTGTTGGGGCTTTTCCTGGTGCTGTTCGGTTGGCGGGTGACAGTCGTCTATACCCTTCTCGGGTTTGTACTGGCGGTGGCGTCGGGTGTGTTGTGGGAGAAGTTCGGCCTGGAGAAATACGTAAAACGGCTGGATGGCCCCGAAGAAAGCGTTGAGAGTCAGGTTGAGGCACCCGGGAAGAGCCTTCGATCCCGTCTGCGGCGAGCCGCGAGGGTCGGATGGACCGAATTCCGGCGGGCGTTACCTTATTTGGTGGCCGGAGTGGCCGTAGGCGCGGTGATCTACGGTTTCGTTCCGACGGAGATAGTGGCCCGAGTTGCAGGACCGCAGAACCCGCTGGCTATTCCTGTGGCGGCGGCAGTCGGGGCACCGCTCTACATTTGGCCGGAGACGATGTTGCCGATAGGGGCGGCTCTTTTGGAGAAAGGGATGGGAATAGGCGCGATCATGGCGCTCGTTATCGGAGGTGCAGGAGCGAGTATACCCGAGGTGAGCGTGCTGGCGAGCGTCTTCAAGTCCCGGCTGTTGATCTTCTTCCTGGCGACCGTCCTGACTATCGCAGTGGTGGTCGGATACACGTTCAGCGTGCTGTTCTAGTCGTCGCCCAAGCCGTTCTGGAAGGCCGTCCATGAGAGGGTGGCGCACCGGATGCGGGAAGGATACTGGATGACGCCCTTGAGGGCCGCGAGCTCGTCGTGCTCCGGGAACTCCCGCTCGCCGGTCATCATGCTTTTGAAGCCCTGGATCTCCGCCTCCGCCTCCTCGCGGCTCTTGCCCGCGAGTCGTTCGGTCATCATCGAGGCCGAGGCCTGGCTTATGGAGCAACCCCGTCCGGTGAACCCGACCTCGGAGACTCTCTCGCCGTCGAAGTTGGCGTAGACGGTCACCTCGTCGCCGCAGAGGGGATTCAACAGGTGCTCTTCGATGTCCGGGTTCTGCAGCTCGCCCTTGTTACGGGGACGCTGATAGTGGTCCATGATGACTTGGGTGTAGAGCTCGCGCATCATGTTCACGAGGCGAACGCCCCAAAAAACTCGCGGGCCTTTGCAAGCGCTTCGACCAGCGTATCCACCTCTTCTTCGGTGTTATACAGATAGAAGCTCGCCCTGGACGTGGCGACCGTGCCGAGGCGGCGCATCAGCGGCTGGGTGCAGTGGTGTCCGCTCCTTATGGCGATTCCCTCTTCGTCCAAAAGTTGGGAGAGGTCGTGCGGATGTACGTCCGGTAGCGAGAACGAAACAACGCCCGTCCGGTTTTTCTCCGGACCGTAGAGGGTTATGCCCCCGATCTCCGAGAGCCACCGGTAAGCGTACCCGCCGAGTTGTTTTTCGTGTTCCCGGATATTATCCATGCCTACCTCGTTCAGGTAGTCTACCGCGGCTCCGAGGCCAATGGCCTGGGCGATGTTCATGGTGCCGGCCTCGAACTTGTAGGGGAGGTCGTTCCAGGTGGAGTAGTCGAGGTGGACCTCCCGGATCATCTCCCCACCCCCCAGAAACGGGTCCATCTCTTCCAGGATCTCCGGTTTGCCCCACAGCACCCCGACGCCCGTGGGTCCGAGCATCTTGTGCCCGCTACAAGCGAAGAAGTCGCAGCCGAGGTCTCGGACGTCCACCGGCAGGTGCGGCGCGCTCTGGGCGCCGTCCACCAGCATGAGAGCGTCGTTCGCGTGGGCCAGCTCCGCCAGTCGCTCGACCGGATTGATGGTGGCGAGCACGTTCGAGGCGTGGATACAGCCGACGAGCTTTGTCGTCGGCCCGATCAGGCGCTCTGCCTCCTCCATGTCGAGTGTCCCGTCCTCCAGTATGGGGATGAAGCGCAGCTTTGCGCCGGTCGCCCGCGCGGCGAGTTGCCAGGGGACGAGGTTGGAGTGGTGCTCGGCCTCGGTCAGGACGACCTCGTCCCCCTCGCGGAGGTTCTTGCGGCCCCAGGCGTGGGCGACGAGGTTTATGGACTCGGTGGTGCCGCGGGTGAAGATGAGGCCCGTAGTCTCTGGGGCGCCTAGAAAACGCGCCACCTTCTCTCGCGCCTCTTCGTAGGCCGCCGTCGCCTCCTCGGCCAGCCGGTGGGCGCCGCGGTGGATGTTGGCGTTGTGGCGCTCGTAGTAATCGGTGAGGGCTTCGATCACCGGCCGCGGCTTCTGGGAGGTCGCGGCGTTGTCCAGATAGACGAGCTTTTTGCCATTTATCTCCCGGTCCAGGATCGGGAAGTCACGCCGGATCTCTTCTGTGTCGTACATACTTACCTCCTGCGGCGCCGGCCTCCGACCTTGACCTGTTTCGGGTTGAGGGCCACGTAGACGTTGCCGCCCTCGACCTTGACCTCGTGCTTCGGGACCGGCTTTACGGCCGGGAGCGACTTCGCCTCGCCGCTCCGCACGTCGAACTTCGCCCCGTGGAGGGGACATTTGATCTGGTCGCCTTCCAACCCACCCTCGCTGAGGTGCGCGAACTGGTGGGTGCAGATGTCCTCGAAGGCGTGGAACTCGCCATCCACATTGCACAGGGCGAGCGGCCGCCCCTCGACCGTGTACTGCCTCACCTCGCCGGGGGCGACCTCGCTGCCGGTGGCTATCTTGTGGAACTCGGCCATGCTCCTACGCCACGCGCTCCTCGAAGCCCAGGCCGATCTTGCCTTCTATAGCCCGGTCGAGCTTCTCCTTCAGTCCCTTGAGCGGGATGCGGCTCGTGACCTCGCCGAAAAATCCGAAGACGACGAGCTTCTCGGCCTCGCGGCGCGGGATGCCGCGGCTCATCAGGTAGAAGAGCTCCACCTCGTCGACCTGTCCCGTCGTGGAGCCGTGGGAGCACTTCACGTCATCGGCCTGTATCTCCAGGCGCGGGAGGCTCACGGCCATCGCGTCGTCGGTGCCCAGGATCAGGTTCCGGTTCGTCTGGTAGGCGTCGGTCTTCTGGGCGCCGGGCTCGACCCGGATGAGGCCGGAGAAGACGGCGAGCGACTCGTCGCGCAGCGCGCCCTTGTACAAGAGATCCGAGTGGGCGTTCGGCGCCAGGTGATCCTGGAGCGTGTGGTGGTCGAGGACCTGCTCCTCGTCGGCGAAGTACAGCCCGAGCATCTCGGAGTCGCTGCCGGCCTCGGCGAGCCCCGCCTCCACGTTGGTGCGCGATAGCTCGGAGCCGAGCGCCACGACGAGGCTGTTGATGGTCGAGTCCTTGCCCGCCGAGGAGCGGATGGTGTTGAAGTGCAGGACGTTCCGCTCCCAGTTCTGGAGCGAGACGTAGCGCAGGTTCGCGCCCTCGCCGACGAAAAGCTCCACCGCACCGTTGCTCAGGGCGGGTTCCTCGCCGGTGGCGGAGGCGTACTCGTCGATGTACGTCACCGACGCGCTCTCCTCTACCACGACCAACGTGCGCGGCGTGATGGAGCCGGTGCCGTCGAGCCAACGGTAGCTCTGGATCGGGACCTCCACGTCCACCCCGCGTGGCACGTACAGGAACGAACCGCCGGAGAAGACTGCCGCCGAGAGCGCGGCGAACTTGTCGTAGTCCTCCGGCACGAGCCCGAAGAGGTGCTCCCTGACTATCTCCTCGTGGTCTTCGAGCGCCGCGTGCAGGTCGGTCAGGACGACGCCCTTCTTCCGCAGCTCCTCGTCCACCCTGGTGTAGGTCGTCTCGGAGTTGTGCTGCACGATCAGGGCGGAGTTCTCCTCACCCTCTTTTATTAGCTGCTGGACGGCGTCCGGGAGCTCGGCCTCGCTCGTCACGTCCGGGCTCGGGGTGTACGGGGCGAAGTCCTCGACGTTCACGTCCGAGATGTCCGTGTAGCGCCAGGCCTCGTCGCGCATGGTCGGCATCGGCGTCTTCTGGAACGTCTGCCACGCGTGCAGCCGCTTCTCCGTGAGCCAGCCGGGCTCGTTCTTGAGTGAGGAGAGCGCCTTGACCGTCTCCTCGCTGATACCCTTACTCTTTAATACCTCCGGCACGCCGTTCGTGCTCATATATCACCTTTCTTTTGTCAAAAAGGGGCGGGCCCCGGTAAGAGCCCGCCCTGCTAAGATCATCATTTTCGAGCACATAGCACAACTCAAAAACAATCCAAGACTTGCTTCAACAGTCTGGACAACGTTTCACACGCTGCACGCCCTTTTCGCCAGCCCACTCTTTCAGTTCTTGAGGATTGGTGGAGCAAACTTTCTTGGTCCGGGTCATGCTTCCATTAGGACCTTTCTCGCCGTGGTCCCAGTATTGGTTATTTAGATGTGGACACTTTGTGCGGTGCAGCATAGTGTTGCTCGGGCCTCTGTAGTTGAGATAGTAACCATCTCGACGATGATGTTGCCGCCAACGATGGAACTTAATGTGGGCGTCAACATCTTCTTTGTCGTGGAAAATCTCAACCACAAAGGCTCCTAAAAGCGAAACGTCTTAACCGACCGAGCCTTCCATCTCGAGCTGGATCAGGCGGTTCAGCTCGATCGCGTACTCCAGCGGAAGCTCCTTGGCGATCGGCTCGATGAAGCCGTTGACGACCATCGCGATGGCCTCTTCCTCGGAGAGCCCGCGGCTCATGAGGTAGAAGAGCTGGTCCTCGCCGACCTTCGAGACGGTGGCCTCGTGCTCGGTGTTGACCTTCTTCTCCTCGATCTCGATGTACGGGTAGGTATCCGTCCGCGCCTGCTCGTCGAGCAAGAGCGCGTCGCACTCGACCCGGCTCTTGGAGTCGTGGCAGCCCTCGTGCACCTTCAGGAGCCCGCGGTACGTCGAGCGCCCGGTCCCCTTGGAGATGGACTTGGAGGTGATGAGGCTGGAAGTGTTCGGCGCGGCGTGGACGACCTTGCCGCCCGCGTCCTGGTGCTGGCCGTCGCCGGCGTAGGCTACGGAGAGGACCTCACCTCGCGCACCCTCGCCGGTCAGGTAGACCGCCGGGTACTTCATCGTGAGCTTGGAGCCCAGGTTGCCGTCCACCCACTCCACGGTCGCGTTCTCCTCGGCCACGGCCCGCTTGGTTACCAGGTTGTAGGTGTTGTGCGACCAGTTCTGGATGGTCGAGTACCGGATGCGGGCGTTGGGCTTCGCTATGAGCTCGACGACCGCCGAGTGCAGCGAGTTCGAGGTGTACGTCGGGGCCGTGCAGCCCTCGATGTAGTGCACGTAGGAGCCCTCGTCGGCGATGATGAGGGTCCGCTCGAACTGGCCCATGTTCTCTGCGTTGATACGGAAGTACGCCTGCAACGGGATGTCGATGTGGACGCCCGGCGGCACGTACACGAACGACCCGCCCGACCAGACGGCGCTGTTGAGTGCGGCGAACTTGTTGTCGTCGTAGGGGATGATGGTGCCGAAGTACTCGCGCACCAGGTCCTCGTGCTCGCGCAGACCGCCGTCCATGTCCATGAAGACTACGCCGCTCTTCTCCCACTCCTCCTTGAGGGAATGGTAGACGACCTCGGACTCGTACTGGGCGCCGACGCCGGCGAGCGTCTCGCGCTCGGCCTGCGGGATGCCCAGCTTCTCGAACGTGTTCTTGATGTCGTCCGGCACATCGTCCCAGGAGCGACCCTGATTCTCCATCGGCCGGATGTAGTAGTAGATCTCGTCGAAGTCCAGCTCGTTGAGGTTGCCGCCCCACTGCGGGGTCGGCTTCTCCAGGAACGATTCGAGCGACTTGAGCCGGTACTCCAGCATCCACTCGGGCTCGTTCTTGTGCTTGGAGATCATGGCGACAATCTCCGGGTCGATCCCCTTCCGCGGGGTCTTGAAGAAGTACTCCTCCGGGTCGCGGAAGCCGTATTTGTACTCGTCTAACCCGAGCTCCTGAATTGTCTTGTCTTCGGGCATTCGTTCCTCCTTAACCTAGCTCTGCGCGGCGGAGCCGAACTCCTGCCGCACCCAGTCGTATCCCTTGTCCTCCAGCGTGTCGGCGAGCTCCTTACCGCCGGAGGTGACGAGCCGGCCGTCCAGCATGACGTGCACGCGGTCGGGCTCGATGTAGCGGAGTATCCGCTGATAGTGGGTGATTATGACGGCGGAGAACTCGGGGCCTCGCAGCTCATTCACGCCCTTCGCCACGACCTGCAACGCGTCGATGTCGAGCCCGGAGTCGGTCTCGTCCATGATGGCGAGCTTGGGTTCCAGCATGAGCATCTGCAGGATCTCGTTGCGCTTCTTCTCGCCGCCGGAGAACCCTTCGTTCAGGTACCGCTCGGCGAACCTGGGGTCCATCTGCATGATCTGCATCTTCTCCTGCAGGAGCTTGTACATCTCCATCGGAGAGAGCTCTTCCTCCCGTACGGAGTTGACGGCGGTCCGCAGGAAGTTGGCGACGGAGACGCCGGGTACCTCGCTCGGGTACTGGAAGGCGAGGAACATGCCCATCTTGGCCCGCTCGTCGGGCTCCAGCTCCAGGGCGTCCTCACCCTCGAAGGTGATGGAGCCGTCCGTGATCTCGTACCGCGGATGGCCCATCAGGACGTTCGCCAGCGTGCTCTTGCCTGAGCCGTTGGGACCCATAATCGCGTGGATCTCACCCTTGTTGACCTCCAGATCGAGGCCCTTCACGATCTCGTTTCCGTCGATCTCTACGTGCAGATTTTCTATCTTTAACATCGAACCCCCGCCGTGCGCTTATGAAACTTTGCTACAACAAAGCTATTTAACCACAGCCCACAGAACCTAACAACGGAATCAGATCACAACCAAGAACTTTTCCTGAAACCCCGAAGAAGCCGCATAAACAAGGGAATTACGAATCTGAGCCTTATCTGAAAATACCTAACTGACAGCCACTCCCAACCAGGGGCACTGGCAGCACGCTTGTAACAAGTTAGCGGGGGTTTAGATGACTTTATTGAGAAACGTTGTCAATAACGACGAGTTTATTGGTTTGCTCGTTTCCAGTCATCCATCTCGCAGTTTACGAAATGGGGGCCCAGATCTTTGTAAACCTTCTCGATCACGTCCGAGTTCAAGTTCTCCTCTTCGGCCCACCGGCGACACTCCTCGAGCATCTTCTTCTGGCATTCCGGTGCGCGGACGCTCTCTTCGCCGGTCTTGAACCGGGCCGCCGCCTCCACGTACTGGGCGCGTCGACCGATGAGGCCCACGATCTCACGGTCCAGGGCGTCTATGACCTCACGGATGTCCGCGATGCTTCCGCAGTCCTCGGGTAGCTTCAAGATGGCGACAGAGGAACGACAGTAGCATCGTCCGCCGTGAGCAGTGACTCCATATCCGCGTTGCGGTGCAGGTAGCCGAGGGCAAGAGTTTTGCCTTCAACCTGTAGGGGCGCGACGCTCGTTACCCGGCCTACCTGTTTTTCGTTCTGGAGGATCGGCGAGCCGGGCGAGGGCGGTTTGCCTTCTGCCTTGAGGCGGTAGAGCGTACGGTTCGGGTGGCCGCGGTAGTGCATTCTCGCTACGGTCTCCTGGCCAGGATAGCAACCCTTGGCGAAACTGACGGCCCGATCCAGGATGCCGGCCTCGGCCGGAAAGTTTTTGGGCGTGATGTCGGAGCCGAAGCGGGGAGTCGCGGTTTCGACGCGGATGGTTTCGTGGGCATTGATGCCCGCGGGGGCCGCGCCGTGGTCGATTAGGTACTCGCGAGCGCCCCGCAAGGCTTGCGCCGGGCCGATCAGGTCATAGCCGGGGACCGGGGCCGCGACGCCCACGTTTAGTAGGGTTGCGCCGTTGAGTATTATCTCGGATGTTTCATGTTCGGCCAGCTTCGGGTTTCCGAGCAGCTCTCCGGCTTGAGGTCCGTAGAGACCGAGGACGCCCCAGTCGTCCGGCTCGTCGAGCTTTACGCGGGAGAAGGGAGCGTAGCGGCCCAGGATCTCTTTTGCGGCCGCTGTTCCTTCGGGTTCGACCAGGATTAACACGTCCTTCCCGCCCTTGAGAACGCGCAGGTCGGCCTGGATGCGACCTTTCGGGTCGAGGAGCAGGGCGTAAACGCCGCGGTTGCTCTCTTTCGGCACGTCGTTGGTCAGTATGGCGTCGAGCATCCCGACAGGGTCTTTACCGGTAAGCCGGAGTACGGTTTGGGGACGCTCCACTGTAGCGGCTCCCCCTTTAAGCGCGGCGTACTCTGCGGCCGGGTCTCCGTAGTGGGCGGGGACTGAACGTCCGGCAGAGCGGGTATACTCCGCTGCGGCGTCGGAGGGGCGAGTGGCTGTGGAGCTTCTCGTGTCTTTCATGCCGCTGATTCTAAGACATAAACAGGCCGAGGAGGTTCACGAGATGGTAAAAGCTGTGGTGCTCGATATTGACGGCACGTTGATGGACACCAACTACCTGCACGTCGAGGCCTGGGCGCGGGCGCTGGAGGCCGTGGGACGCCGGGCCCCGCGGGTGGAGATACACCCCAAGATCGGCATGGGGTCGGGGCTGCTCATTTCGGAGTTCTTGGACGATGAGGAGACCGGCGGTAAGGTGGCCGACCTCCACGGTGAGGAATACGCTGAGTTTCAAAAGCACGCCCACCCCCTTCCCGGGGCGAAAGAGCTCATAGACGCGCTCGCCAAACAGGACTATCAGGTCTGGCTCGCCACCAGCGCCGAACCGGAGGAGCTGGAGCACTCCCTGGAAGAGCTGGATGCCGAGGGTAAGCTGGCGGGGATCGTCAACTCCAGCGACGTGGAGGACTCCAAGCCCGCCCCGGACATCTTCGGGCTGGCGCTGGAGAACGCCGGGGTTGAGTCGCAGGAGGCGGTTGTGGTAGGGGACACCATCTGGGACGTGGAGGCGGCGAAAGCCGCCGGGATACGGGCGGTCGCGGTCCTCACGGGAGGGGCCTTCAGCAAAGAGGATCTGAAAGAAGCCGGCGCCATCCGGGTCTATGACGACTGCGCAGAACTGCTGGAGTCCGGGTTCCCGGAGTGGGTGAGGTAGTGAGGTAGCCTACCCGGTGGCCGCGACGGACGGAGGAGTTTGTACTATACTTACAGGTCGTAACTGGTAAGAGGGCTGAACCCGATAGAGTGCTGCCCATAGACGCGAGGCGGCATTTTCGGTGTAAGTCCGGAAACAAGAAAGGTGGGCGCTGTATATGGCCCAAGAAGGAACAGTCAAGTGGTTCAACGACGAGAAAGGCTACGGCTTTATCTCCCCGGACGACGGTAGCGAGGACGTTTTTGTCCACTACACCGGCATAGTCGGGAACGGGTTCAAGAGCCTGGAAGAAGGCTCCAAGGTGACCTACGAGGTAACCCAGGGACGGAAAGGGCTGCAGGCGGAGAACGTCTCTCCCGCTTAATCACCAGCCACAGGTACTACGGAAGCAAGGGGCCGGAGGACTTTTCCTCCGGCCTTTGCCGTTGAAAGGCGGCCCGGACCTCGTGGTACACCCGAGCTAGCGGCAGTCCCGCCTCCCTGGCGAGCCGGGCGGCATCGACGTATTCGGGGGCCACGACGTAGTCTTCTCCGTCCAGGCTCCCGACTTTTACCCGGCATTCACCGTAAGGCAAGTTCACCTCGACGATACGGCGTTCGGCGACCGTCCGGCCTACCCGAAAATACCGCACGCCCAGGGACCCGGTCTCGCGCATCATCAACCGGGCCAGCCGGTCCCGCTCTGCGGCCCGGACCAGGGCGCACGCTTTGTACGCCCCGCGCCCCCGTTTCATGGTTATAGGCTCCAGCCAGGCGTCCAGGGCTCCTTCTTTTAAAAGTCTTTCTACGGCCGCTCCGAGGAGTTCGCCCGGCGCGTCGTCCATGTTCCCTTCTACTAGCTCCACGTCACCGGTGGCGCCTTCGACTTCCCCGACCGCGGCGCGCAGTAGATTTGGTGTGCTCTCGAACCGGGTGCGGCCAGCCCCGTAGCCGACCTCGCGGAGCAACATCTGGGGGGCGGCGTCGGTGAACTCGCCGCCGGTGAGGGTGTGCATTACGGCGGCTCCGGTGGGGGTGGTCATCTCGTGGGGCTCGTCGGTCCAGCGCACCCGCGAGCCTTTGAGCACTTCCAGCGTGGCCGGTCCCGGGACGGGGAGGGAGCCGTGAGCGGCCTCGACCACGCCGCTGCCCAGGGGCAGCAGACCGCAGCTTACGGTATCTGCTTCCAGCAACTCCAGGGCGAGGCAGACCCCTACTACATCCACGATAGAGTCTACGGCTCCGACCTCGTGGAAGGTGACTTCCTCCGGCTTCCGGCCGTGAACCGCGCCTTCGGCGACGGCCAGGCGGTAGAAGGCTGCCGTGGCTCTCTCTGCGGGCCGGTATGGGATGCCGGAGTTCTCGATCAGGGTTTTTATGTCTCCGAAGTTGCGGTGGACGCTTTCTTCGGGACTGTGCACCGTCACCTGAAGGGCTCCTACGCCGTTTATCTCCGTTCGTTCGGCGCCCAGCTCGAAGGGGACCCCAAGGGGTTCCAGGCTATGGGACAGCTCTTCCAGGGGTACGCCGGCGGAGATGAGGCTGGCGAGCATCATGTCGCCGGACGCGCCGCCGACCGGCTGGAAGTGAACGTGCGTCAGGTTGTCTTCGGTCTTACTCTCCAGAGCCGCCGAGTAGCTTGCGCCCCATTATCAGGGTGATCGCCAGGACCACAGCCAGCAGGATCAGGGGTCTGGGGTCGCTTTTTACGGCGTCGGTGAGGGGGGATGGGTCTCGCTGCTCCCCGGCTTCTCGCGCTTTGTCCGCCTGGTACTTTGCCGAACCGAGGAGGCCCTTTCCGAACTTGATGAGGGAGTCCCTGGCGCGGTTCTTGGCTTTCTTGCCGACGGCCTGGGGGCTCACGTGTTGCTTGAGGTCTCTAACGTCCGGGGCCATTTTGCTCCGGATCTCGAACATCTCCCTTTCCATGCGCTCTGGTATCTCGGTCATGACCTGAACTGTCCCTTCACCCAGTTAACGTTCTGCTGGAATGTCCTTATGGTGTGGTGCGGTTTGGGATCCAGGCTCCCAAGCATGCTCGCGCCCGCGCCCGCTAGTATCCCGCCGATTATGAGCAGTATGACGGTGATGATGCCGGCCGCAGCCCACAGGGGGAAGCCCGCCGCCACCATTATGTACATCCCGCTCAAGAAGAAGAAGGCCAGAAACAACAACAGAAAGACGGCGCCCACCGCCAACAGCCCTATGGCGACCCCCGCCTTCTTGCCGACCGGAGTCAGTTCCGTCTTTGCCAACTCCACCTGCTTGCTGGTGAGCTCCTGAAGCTGGGGGCGCAGAGCGTCTATTATCTCTCTTACGCTGCGGTCGGAGGGCTCGGGGCCTTCCCTGAGCTCCTGGGAGAACCCGGCCACCCGCTCTCTTTGATCTGTCACCAACGCTCCTTTCTGGACTACAGGACCCTGATGTCAGTCCCTTGTACCCCTACCGTCCACAACCTAATCCCTCTGTAGCTCTCCTGAAACACCGCTTACTCTGCAGCCATTTTCGTATCCAAGATAGCATAAAGCACGCGACACTACCTCGTCTGGGTTAGTATGTACCGTGGTTGGTGGGGCTCACGGGCTCTGAAGGGAGAGCGTTTTGAAGCTGTACGTCGCGCTGGGCATTTCCGCCGGAGATGTGGTTGCGTTCGCGGGCGCCGGTGGCAAGTCCAGCGCGATCCTGACGGTAGCCCATGAACTGCAACAGGATGGCTTCACCGCCCTCGTAGCGCCTACCACCAAAATGTTCTTGAGCGAAGCGGACCAGGTAGGGCCGCTCGTAACCTCCGAAAACGCCGAAGAGCTGGGCGCGTTGGCCAAAGAGGCTTTCTCGGATTCGAGAGCCGTAGTCGCCGGCCGGGGGCTGCTCTCTAAAAACCGCGTCGAGGGGGTAGACCCGGATTGGATAGCCCGACTGGCCCCGCTCGCAGACGTTGCCCTGGTGGAGGCCGATGGCTCCCGTCGCCGGCCGCTGAAAGGGACCGCCCCGCACGAACCTGTCCTGCCCGACGCCGCCACCCTGGTCGTCGGTGTCGGGAACGTAGAAGCCCTGGGTAAACCACTCGACGAGGAGCACGTCCACCGCCCCGAGGTGCTGGCCGAGCTGACCGGCCTCGGGGCCGGCCAAAGCATAACCGCACAGGCTTTCGCCCGCGCCCTGTCGCAGGGCACGCTCGGCAAAGTGCCACCGGGTGCGAGGAGGTCCGTCCTTCTCACCGGCGTCGAGCCCGGTAAGAGCATGGCCGAAGGAGCCGTGATTACGCGCGAACTCTGGCGCCTCGGAATCAAGGAAGTGCTACTAAGCTCCCTCCCGAAAAAAGCGCCGGCCCAGATCTGGCACCCCTGAAACTCCCGGATGTTGACACCATCCCGCAAATATACGTATACTTGTGCTGCATATACAAAACAAACGTTGGAGGTGAAAAATGGCGGCGGTATGGTTGACGGTTGATGCGAGGAGTGGGGTACCGATCTACGTGCAGGTCGTAGATCAGGTCCAGCACGCCGTCGAGGTGGGTAGTCTTGAAGCCGGAGACCGGCTGCCGACGGTGCGGGCGCTGGCGAAAGAGCTAACCGTGGCGCCGAACACCATCGTCAAGGCGTACAATGAGCTACAGCGGGCGGGGATCATTGAGAGCCGTCCGGGCGTAGGAACGGTGGTCGCGGAGGGTGTGGGGGAGGTGGCGCGCGCACGCCGGGTGGAGACGTTAAATGAGCGGGTGGCCGTGCTCGTCCGGGATGCGGTGGGCCTGGGCATTACGGAGGATGAGCTTTGGGAGCGCTTCGACGCCGAGTTCGAGCGCGTGCATTCGCAAGCAGGCCGCGGGTAGACGTAGTGGAGCAACTGGCCGGGTGCGACCGGGATGATCGGAGCCACGAGAATTACTGAGAGGCGTCGCCGGAGCCGGTAAACTCTTCCGGCATGGCCGGAGAACGAAACGCTGACGGGCGCTTAGCACCCAGTCCCACGGGACCGCTGCACGTAGGGAACCTGCGGACCGCGCTTCTGGCGTGGTTGTTTGCGCGCTCGGCGGGGGCGCGCTTTCTGGTGCGGGTGGAGGACCTGGACCGCTCGCGGGTGCGTCCCGGTATAGAAGAGGCTCAGCTCGACGACCTGCGGGCGCTGGGGCTCGAATGGGACAGTCCGGTCGTGCGCCAGTCAGAGCGCATGGAGTTGTACGCGGAAGCTGTCTCACGGCTCGACGATGACGGGCTTCTGTACCCCTGCTACTGCACGCGGGCGGAGATCCGGGCCGCCGCCTCCTCCGCACCCCACGGAATCTCCGCCGCCGACCGCTACCCCGGCACCTGCCGCGAGCTAACGAAGAAAGAACGCGCCGATCGGGAGGCCGCCGGACGCCCTCCCGCGCTGCGGGTGCGGGCGGAGGGAACCTCTGTGGCGTTCGAAGACCGGCTTCTCGGTCCTCAAGAAGGAGAAGTGGACGACTTCGTGGTCCGCCGCAACGACGGCGCGCCGGCCTACCAGCTCGCCGTGGTCGTGGACGACGCGGACCAGGGCATTGGAGAGGTGGTGCGGGGTGCAGACCTGGCCGACTCTACCCCGCGACAGCTCTTGCTCGCCCGTCTGCTCGACCTGCCTACGCCGAGCTACGCCCACGTGCCGCTTGTGCTCGGGCCCGACGGGCGACGGCTCGCCAAGCGCCACGGCGCGGTAACGCTCGCGGGCCGCGCGGCTTCTGGCGAGGGCCCCCAGGAGGTACTCAATTGGATGGCCCGGTTTCTCGACCTCGGCGAACCCGAGGAGCCGGTGCCTACCGATAGGTTGCTCGGACGCTTCGATCCCGAGCGGCTTCCACGGGAGGACACCACGTGGTCTCCGGAGACCGTCGTGTAGGGCCATTGGCATTATGTGATAACTTTGTTTGGTGACGCCGGATCGGCGCGCTAAAAAGGTTCTAGCAAGGGGAGAGCCCATGGAGACAGCCCAGAAATTCGACGGCCTTATACAAAAAGTTCAGGAAGACTTCGGTGAAAAGATAGTGGCCCTCCGCCGCGACATCCACCGCGAGCCCGAACTCGGATTCGGTACGGCGAAGACCGCGGAGAAAGTCCTCGAAGCCCTCGACGGGCTGCCGCTGGAGATACAGACCGGCGTGGCCGAGAACGGTATCGTCGCCGTCCTGGAGGGTGGGGGAGACGGACCGACGGTGGGGCTGCGCGCCGACATGGACGCGCTCCCGATCCACGAGCAGACCGGCCTGGATTTCGCCTCACAGACGGCCGGCAAGATGCACGCCTGCGGCCACGACGGGCACACGAGTATGCTGGTGGGCGCGGCGCACGTCCTCTCAGAGATGCGCGACCGTTTGAACGGCACCGTAAAGTTCTTTTTCCAGCCCGCCGAGGAAGGTGGTGGCGGGGGTCGGGTCATGGTCGAAGAGGGTGTGGCGGACGACGTGGACTCTGTTTTCGCGCTGCACCTCTGGCCCGGGCTGCCGTTCGGGACGGCGGCCACGAAGCCCGGCCCGATCATGGCCGCCGCCGACGCTTTCGAGATGAAGGTGAAGACCGGCGGCGGGCACGGCGCCATGCCGCATCTGGCGGTGGACGCCGTGACGATCGCGGCCCACGTAGTGACCGCTCTGCAGACCGTCGTTTCGCGGGAGGTGGACCCGGTCCAGCCGGCGGTGCTGACGGTCGGGGAGATCGAGGCCGGAACAGCCTTCAACATTATCCCCGGCGAAGCTCGTCTGGGCGGCACCGTCCGCACTCTGGATGCGGATCTCCGAAAGAGAATCCCCGAGCGCATGGAGGAACTGTCACGCGGCGTGGCGAACGGGATGCGCGGTGACGTCGAGCTGGATTACACGTTCTCCTACCCGGTGACTGCCAACGACGAGGGGATGGCCCGGCTGGCGCTCGGCGTGATCGGGGGTCTCCTCGGCGACGAACACGCCCTGGAACTCGCAAACCCCTCGATGGGCGCCGAGGACTTCGCCTTTTTCCTCGAAAAACTTCCCGGCGCCTTTATCTGGCTCGGCATCGGGGAAGACGCCTCCGGCCTCCACACCCCGACTTTCGCCTTCGACGAGGAGATCCTACCTCGCGGCGCCTCCCTCCTGACGGCCCTCGCCTTGGAGACGCTCTCGTCGTAGAGCCTTTCGGCCTTCAGCAAAAGCTCGACCGATGATAGTCGACGCAAGGCCCGGCGGAACACCTCAAAAAGAAATTTTTCGCCGGGCCTTGACACCTGATTATATGTGCGGTAAACATATATCTGTCTGGTGCCCATATTTAGTTTCCTATTCCTCCTTTCCCTTTCCCCACCTATCACCCCTATAGGAAAGGGCACCGGGCTTCTTTTCCCAACGCCTCTCTTCTAACGTTCTAACTCCCCGGCGGGTTTACGAGCAATTCGTAGGCGTCGCCGGGTCCGAGTAGCGCGAGCAGGATGAGCAGGAGGGTGGCTACCGGTATCAGGGCTCCGACAGCGGCCCGTCTCCAGCTCGTTACGAGTGTTTCCTTTACCGCGAGGGTGGCGACGTAGGGTCCGTAGAGCAGGACGAGGAACGGGGCGTAGGGGATTGGCAGCAGGATCAGGACGCCGCAGGCGTACCCCAGGGAGCGGAAGAGAGGACTGAACTTCGCCCGCGAGGGGGCTCCGTCGAGGACGACGAGGACGAGCGTCGTGAGGCTGGCGACGAGCAGCGGCCCGAGGACTACAGCCACGACGAGCCCGAACAGGAGGGCATACAGGAGGCTTGGGTCGAACTCGCGTATCCACACGGCCTGAAGGGCGGCTTCTAGCAGCAGGGCCAGGTAGACCACGAGCGAGGCGAAGATCGCCGGGCCGATCGTTCCGCCTTCGGGGTCGAGGTTACGGAAGAACCGGCGCGGGGAGAACCACACGCCGCGCAGCGCGGCCCGGAAATCTTCTTTTGTCCGATAAGCGGAGTCGCCCGACAAACTATTCTTCCCCGGTTGCGCCGGCCCCGCGCACCACGTCGCCGATGCGGGCTTCGAGGGTCAACTCCCTGGTATCCTCCGGGGGAAGCCGAACGACGACGTCTCCCGTCTGTACCAGCGCCTCTCCACTGCCGGAGAAGCGGCCGGAGAGGATAACGTCTCCGGTCTCGACGCGCGCGTCGAACGGACCCACTACGAGGTTTTCCATGCTAGCATCTCCTACGCCCACGCTTACGGCTACCTGGCCGGTATCGGTGTTCACGTCGGAGATTACCACGTCGCCCCGGGTGGCCCGGACCTCCACGGAGCCTCCCGCGTTTTCTATTGTTACGTCCCCGGCTCCGGCGTGGGCCGTAACGTCGCCATCCAGGCCGAGGACTTGTACGTCGCCCGCTTCGGATTCTACCTCTACCGAGCTGCCCCGCGGGACCCGCAGAGCGTAGTCAATCCCCGTTCTGCGCTCTCCTCCGGCCTCTATGACGAAAGCGGCCCCGTCTCTGGAGAGGTTGGTGGAGATTTCGGAGGCGCGGCGGCGGGCTTCGTCCCGGTTCGAGCCCAGGGCGTGTTGCGTCGCTTCGAGCTCTATGGACTCCAGGCCCTCGACGCCCTCGACCCGCACGGCGCCGCTTCCGTTAGAGATTCGAAGGTTGGGGGTCGGGCCGGAGTCTATGGAGTCCGTCGCCACGCTCTTTCCCGAGACGTCGTCTCCGAGAGAGCGCCAGGCGAACAGCGCTCCCAGCGCGTGCAGCGTGAGGGCGACGACGAGAAGAATCAGGAGCAGCAGGAGCCGGCGCGGGACCCTTCCGCGAGGGCTCCTGCGGTCGGCGGCGCGGCTGCGACGGTGGGATCTCTCTTCCCGACCGAAGCTCACCTGGAGCTTTCCCTGACCGGTGACGCTCGCAGCCGGGCTCTCCTTTATGGGCCTACGCGACCGTAGACGTCCTCCAGACGAACGATGTCGTCCTCGTCGAATTCGCCGAAGGAGATCTCCAGTATCCGTACCTCGTTCTCACGCGCGGCCGAGAGCCGGTGGACCGTCTCCCGGGGTATAAAAAGCTTCTCTTCCTGCTCGGGGTGGAGGACTTTGCCGTCCAACTCAACGCAGGCGCCGGGGTCCAGAACGACCCAGAGCTCATCCCGCTGGTGATGGTACTGGCGAGAGAGGACGCCACCCGGGGCGACCGTGATGATCTTGACCGTACACGGCAGGTTGTGGGTGTACTGCTCGAATCTTCCCCACGGCTTGTCTACTTTTATTGAAGGTGG
>JALYGE010000017.1 GCA_030777225.1 Actinomycetota bacterium | reverse complement strand
GGACAGGACTTCGGCCATCGCCCGGTCCGCCCGTTGCGCGGGCGTTTCGCCGGATACGCCCATCGCCCGGAGTTTCTCACCGTCTGGGCCTTCCGGCCGGTTCGCCGCCTCATAGAGCTGGATTAGTGGCCGGAACCTGATCCGGCACTACAAGATCAGACTCAAGAGGGCTGGTCTCTCCCCCACCTTTCGATTTCACGACCTCCGGCACACCTGCGCCACAGTGTTACTCAAGCAGGGCGTACACGTTAAGTTCGTTCAAGAGCTTCTAGGCCACGCCGACATAGCCTTAACCCTCAACACCTACTCTCATGTGCTGCCTGACATGGGCGACGCCGCAGCGGATGCTATGGACGACGCTCTAGGATAGTCCCCGTTCTCAGTGGTGTAGTAGATGGTGTAAAAAGCTCCCGGAGATGATCCGGGAGCTTTGTCTATTTGGCGCATTAGGCATATCTATCGGTTTTTCAGGAGCACGCCCGGCAGGATTCGAACCTGCGACCTGCGGATTAGAAGTCCGCTGCTCTATCCAGCTGAGCTACGGGCGCATCGACTTATCTACGCGAAATTTTCCGCTCCAGGGCGTAACCATAAACCCCGATGGCAGCAATGCGGCAGCCATAGACATTAAAGAGCGTCGTCCATAGCGTCCGCGAGCCCGTCATCCATACCCTTGATTAGGTGGGAGTAAGTATCCAGCGTGATAGAGACGTTGGCGTGTCTGAACATCTCCTGTACGAACTTCGGGTGCTGGCCTGCCATGAGCAGTATTGTAGCGCACGTGTGCCTAAGATCATGGAGACCTAGCCTTCGAGGAGCGAGCCACCTGGCTCGTGAAGGTCCTGGAGAGGGAGGCCGACCTGCGATAACTTGGTGTTGATCACCACCGGGTCGGGGTATCCTACGGGAGACCCGGTATCTTTTTATAGGGGTGCACGCAATCTGAGCTACCCGAAACAAGCCGGCCGTGAGGGCGTGAGGTGGTTCGTGAAAGGCCGAGGCTGGAAGGAAGCTAACGCGTTAGCGCGTTAGCTTCCTTTGGATCGTGCCGGGCTCTACGGGTTCACGGCTCTTTCTCTATGTCGGCGAGGTTCCCTGGGCTTCCTTGAGTGGAGCTTTATCTCCATTGTTTTGCCAACTGTCGCACGAAGCCTGAAGCCAGCATAACCGCGACCATTCTCGCCGCTGCCTGCAGCATCGCCTCCATCACGTCGTCTCGAGACCCCCTTCTTTCGGGCACCTGTTCCGAGATGAGTTTCTTCAGAGGCTTGTCCAGGACCTCGAATATCACTATGGTCAGCACGGTTAAGAGCCGTGTCTGCGCCTTATCGCTCACTCTTCCCCCTTTCCGTAGGAGTAACTGATAGTAGAGGCTATACCCTCCGGCGGACATCCGAAAACGAGAAGGTTTTCGCGCGCGCAGAGCTCGTCGCCATTAACAAGCTACATTGATCGCGAAAGGATAGAAGATACCCTATCGTAGTCCTGGTGAGTCTATTGCAGTGGAAAGAGTAGGATGAGAAGAAGGATTGCCATCCTCTGTGTGGCAGCTGGGAAGCAGTAGTATTGCTCACCAAAGTGTGGCGGCAGCAGACCTTAGAACACACCCGAACACAAAAGAACCCGATCCTTATGGTGGACCAGGTTCTTCCTTTATCTAAGCCACACATCCGTACTTGTTAGGGCACACCAGGATAACCGAAACCGGATTAAAAATCCGCTGCTCTATCCAACTGAGCCACGAGCGCCCGGGGTTCCGGAGTGCCGGCGAGAACACCACAGAGCGGGTGAGGGGAATCGAACCCCCATCATCAGCTTGGAAGGCTGGGGCTCTACCATTGAGCTACACCCGCACTTCGGCTCTGCGGTCGGGGCGAGAGGATTTGAACCTCCGACCCCCTGCTCCCAAAGCAGGTGCGCTACCAGGCTGCGCCACGCCCCGCCGAGACCGGGACACAGTATAACAAACGGGTAGTGGGCTTTAAATCACGGCAGCGGGAGCAACGGCTTCTATGTCCTCCCCCAGAAACCGTCCCCCGAGCGTGGCGAAGCTCTGGGGGTCGTCGCTGCACACGAAGGTCGAACGGCCGAAGTCTTCCATGTCGCGTGGCCGCCGGAGGTAACCCCGGCGTGAGAGTATGCGGCCTACCTCCAGCGCGGTCTGGCCGGCGGAGGAGATCAGGCGCACCTCGGGGCCTAGAATGCGGTTGATGGTGGCGGAGATCAGCGGATAGTGCGTACACCCTAAAATGACGGCCCCGACCCGCTGCCGCAGAAGAGGCTCCAGGTATTGCCAGGCGCTGCTCTCCAGCTCCGGCCCTTCGGTGATGCCCTTCTCGATGAGCGGAACAAAATCCGGCGCGGCCTGCTCGTAGACCTCGACTCCGGCGTCTACGTTGTGAACGGCCCTCGTGTAAGCCCTGCTGCCGACCGTTCCCTCCGTCGCGAGCACCCCGACTCGGCGGTTGAGGGTGTCCAGTACCGCCGCCCGCGCCCCCGGCTCTATAACCCCTACTATCGGGAGACTGAAAGTAGCCTGAAGCGCTTCCAGGGCGGCTGCAGTGGCCGTGTTGCAGGCGACCACTACCAGCTTCACGTTCAGGCTCGTGAGGTAGTCTATGATCTCGAAGGCGAACTCCCGAACTTCCTCCAGGTTTCGCACCCCGTAGGGGACCCGCGCGGTGTCCCCGAAGTAAACCGTGTGTTCGTAGGGAAGTCGGTCCCGGATTTCCGCCAGCACCGTCAGCCCACCGACACCCGAATCGAAGACCCCTATGGGACGAGGATCACTCACGGGCCTCGATTATACTCGTTTTCCGAAAGTTTACGGTGTCAGGGGACCGCCGGTAGAAGTGGAGGCGGCGGGAATCGAACCCGCGTCCGCGAGCGCGCCGTCCGTGAGATTCTACGAGCGTAGCTCCCAGTTTAGTTTCGTCTACCGCGACGGACCGGGGCGCCGCCGCAGAACTAGCCCTTTAGTGTTTCCCCGATGAACTCCGGGCAGGAGCCCAACGGGTCGAGCCTACTAAGATGACACCGGGAACCGGGCCGTAGGCTGCCCGGGCCGATGAGCTGCTTTTATTTAAGCAGCTATAGCCATTTCGTCAGTGGCGTGTATGTTTACGTGCCGGCGTTTTACGAGTCTCCAGCAAACTCGGCTCGTCTCACAGGACGCAGTCCGCTCACGTCGAAACCTGTACGCCCCCATGAGTTATGTATTTTACCATTTTCGGGGCCATGAATCAACACCGGAGGCGTTCTTTCATGGCCCGTTCCATCTCGCGGTCGGCCGTCTTTTTAGCGATCTCCCGCCGCTTGTCGTACTGCTTTTTGCGGCTGGCGACGGCAAGTTGCAATTTTATGAGGCCATTCTTGCTGTAGAGCTTTAGCGGAATCAGGGTCTTACCGTCTTCCTGACTCTTGCCGGCGAGCCGCGCTATCTCCCGATTGTTGAGCAGGAGCTTGCGGTCGCGGGTTGGGAGTTGCTCGGTGTGGGTGGCGTTGGTGTACGGGGAAACGTGCGCCCCGATGAGGAACACCTCGCCGTCCCGCACCCGCGCGTAGCTCTCCTTCAAGTTCGCCCGCCCCGCCCGAACCGATTTGACCTCCGGGCCGGTAAATACGACTCCAGCCTCATAAGTCTCCTCGATATCGAAGTCGTGGAGGGCTTTCTTGTTGCGCGCGAAATCCGTCATAGTCGTTTCACCACCCTCAGTTCGGCCCGCCGCATGAGCGGGATCACGTCGATCAACTCTACCAGCACCCGGTCCCCGACCCGGTACGAGGAGCCGATGGCGTCGTTCGATAAGACCACACCGTTCGCCTCCAGATCCCACCAGCCCGGCAGCTTGCTGACGTGTACGAGCCCCGTCGCCCCGTTCTCAAGCTCGACGAAAAGTCCGAAGACGGTCGTGCTGACCACGGTCCCTTCGAGGGTCTCGCCCACCCGGTCTTGCAGGAGCCACATCAACGTATACTGGTCCGCGGTGCGCTCGCAGATCATGCTCCGGTACTCTCTGTCTGAGATGTACGCCGTCATCTCGGCCAGGTCGTCGGGCAGGTCGTCGCCCAGGAGCGCCCGGTGGACGAGCACATCGGCGTAGCGCCGGATCGGGGAGGTAAAATGTGTGTAGTCCTCCAGTGCGAGCCCGTAGTGACCCGAGTCTTGCGGCGAATAGGAGGCTCGCGGGATGGAGCGCAGGATCAGGTAGTTCACCGCGTCGGACTTGGCCGTCTGTGAAATGAGCCCCAGGTTCTCCGGCGTCGGCTCCACCTGCACCCCAATCGCCGCCAGGCGCTCGCCCAGCGCCTCCAGGTCCTCAGCCTCCGGTCTCTCGTGTACCCGGAACACACCCCTACCCCGGCGTCGCAGCATCTTCGCCACCGACTCATTCGCGAGCACCATAAGCTCCTCTATGAGATCTCGCGCCGGGGTCGACCGTCGGACACCCGCCGCCAGCGGCACGCCCTCCGGGTCCAGTTCGTACTCCGGCTCCCGGCCCCCAAGGTCCAGCTTGCCTCGAACGGCGGCCTTCGTCTTGAGCTTCCGCGACAACTCGTACGCCGCCTCGACCAACTCCGGTTGCTCTACCTTTCCTCCACCGCTCAGAAAAGCGTCCACGCCCTCGTAAGTTAGGCGGGCGTCGCTGGAGATCCGGCTGCGGTAAGCCTTGCTGCTCTTGACCTCTCCTGAGGTAGAAACTTCCATCTCGACCGTAACGGTAGCGCGTTCGACCTCCGGCCTCAGAGAGCACACCTCGTTCGAGAGGCGTTGCGGAAGCATTGGGGCCACCGTACCCGGCAGGTATACCGAGTTTCCACGCCGGGCGGCCTCGCGGTCCAGGGCGCTCCCCGGTTCCACATAGTGGGTAACGTCGGCGATGTGAACCCAGAGCCGGTAACCGTCCTCCACACGCTGGATGGAGATGGCGTCGTCGAAGTCCTTGGCGTCTTCCCCATCTATCGTAACGGTCGGAAGGTAGCGGAGGTCCTCTCGCCCACCGGGGTCTGTACGCGCAACGCCCTCGGCCTCTTCTTCGACTTTCTTGGAGAAACCCCGAGAAGTGTCGATGGAGGCGAAGAGGGCGTCGTAGATGTTGCGCGGGTCTTTGGAGGATCCTATCACCTTCGTAACCTCACCGCGCAGCGCGCCCTTCTTCTCGCGGGTACGGACGAGAACGATGTCGCCGGCTTCCGCGCCACGGCGCAGCTTGCGGGCGACCAGCACCGGGCGTCGCTCGTCAACGAAGAGAGGATCCGCAACCGAATACTTGCCGCGGCGAACGAGTATGCCTGGCAGGATCACAGCTTGATTACCGGATGAAATTTAATGCGTAGCACACGTTGAGTCTACCACGGGCAGTGGAGCCATCGGTTTAGGCCTGTCTGCCTCATCTTCGACTATATCTTCAGGAAACGACTCACCGAGAGAAAGCTACCCAGGATGCCGATAATGGCCCCGGCAACAAGCAGTAGCGCCACCACGGCCAGCATGTTGACGGAATCACCCGAGATGGGCACGAAGGGCAGTTCGTTCGCCGCCCACTCGACGAACAGGGAGTTTAGCCACACCACTGCTACGCCAGCGATCACCGCCCCTATAACCCCCTGGGCCAACCCCTCGAAGACGAACGGAGTCCGCACGAAGCTGTCGGAGGCGCCGACGAGTTTCATCACCTCGATCTCCTTACGCCGGGCGAAGATGGAGATCCTTATGGTATTGGAGATCAGGAGCACGCTGGAGACCAGGAAGAGGGCCGTGGCACCCCGGAGGCCCCACACCACGTAGTCCGTGACCTCGGTCAACCGCTCCACGGTTCGCTGCGGGTAATCTATGTCCTCTATCACAGACCCTTCGCCCTCCAGTTTCCGCGCCACATCGTCCGCGCTGCCCGGGTCTTCGAGCTGTATCTGGAGGGAAGCCGGAAGGAAATCACTGCCCAGATCCGAAACGAGGTCGGGGCGATCTTGTAAGGTGTTTTTGAACTTCTCGACTGCCTCGTCCTTGGAGACGTATGTAACCTGAGAGACTTCCGGGTAGCCTTCTACGTTGCTCCGAACCTGGTCTATCTCCTCTTGCGGGGCGTCCTGCTGGAAAAAGGCTTCGACGCTCACGTCTTTGCGGATGGCGGAGATCAAACCCTCCACGTGCCCGCTGACCAGCAACGCCGTGCCCAACACCAAAAGACAAATGAACGTGGTGGTTATAGCGGTCAGGCTCATGAGCAGGTTGAGCCGCATGTTCTTGAGGGCCTCCCGCAGAAAGAACCCCATGTTAAACCTCATCGGAGTACGCCCCCTTGACCCGGTCGCGAATGATCTGCCCATCCTCCAGGGTGACGACCCGCTTCTGCATCGTGTCGACCATCTCGCGGTCGTGGGTGGCGACGATGACCGTGGTGCCGATGCGGTGGATCCTGTTCAGGAGCTGCACGATACTCACGCTCGTCTCCGGATCCAGGTTTCCGGTCGGCTCGTCGGCGATCAGGATCGGCGGCTGCGACACAAAGGCCCGTGCGATGGAGACCCGCTGCTGCTCTCCGCCGGAGAGCTGGTCGGGGTACTTCTCCGTCTTGCCGGTGAGCCCCACGATCTCCAGTATCTCCGGGACTTTAATCCGGATCGAACGCCGCTTCTGCCCCGTCACCTCCATCGCGTAGGCTACGTTCTCGGCCACGGTCTTGTTCGGCAGCAGCTTGAAGTCCTGGAAAACACACCCGATGTTACGGCGGTAACGGGGAACTCTGCGCCGGGGAATCGTCGAAAGCTTCGTGCCGTTGACGTATATACTCCCCGCCGTCGGCTCCATCTCCTTGATCAAAAGCCGCATGATCGTGGACTTGCCGGAGCCACTCGCCCCGACCAGAAACACGAACTCGCCGACCTCGACCTCCAGGTTCGCCCGCTCTAGCGCCACGGTATCTTTGCCATAAACTTTGGTGATGTTGTTGAACTCGATCACTGCTTCTCCCGGAATAAGTCTTAATCTTTCGGTTCTACCCGCACCCGTCCGCCTACCTCGCGGATCTCTAGGGATTGCCTGGTCGGTGCGGGAACATCCCCCCTCCAGGATCCCGCCGGTCGCAAAAGATAGCAGCCAACTCGTGTTTTATCAACCATCCGTCTCCCCGAGGGGTATACGGTTCAACCTGCCGGACAACACCAGATAGTCCTTTTTCACCTGGACCTCGGAGATGTTGGCGTCGTAGGGCAGGTCTTCTAACGGGTAGCTGAAGTCCGCTTGAGCGAGCAGTTCCCTGGATAACCTGTCCGGCACGCGAACCCCGAAAGCCGACACCTCGCCCGGCTCGAAGACCAGCGCCTGGTCCTGGATCTCCAATCCACCTCGCACGGCGACCGGTACGTCGACACCCAACACCTGCGTCCCGGACTCTACCGTTACCCGATCCTTCTCCAGGCTCACATCGTCTATCGAGACATCTTCGGCATCCGCGGTCGCGATCCTGGAAACCTCCTTCTCAGAGACCTCCATCCGCAAATCCCCGGAGAGCGGCTCCTCGCTGGTGAACTCGCCCCCCCGCACGCTCTTGAGGAGGTTCAGGTCAAAGGGGTCGAGATCTATCGTAACCCGCCGGGGACGCACTCCCCCAAATTCCGCTCCGCCCAGTGAGATCTGGCCCTCCGCAAACGTACCGGCAAGTATCGTGGGCGGCGGTTCGCTTTTGAGGTTCACCTGGGGCGTGGTCTGCAGCCCCATCTCATTCTTTATGCTCTTTCCAAAGAGATTGCCCATAAGCGGCGGAAGAAATGTATAGGTCCCGATCAGGGCGACCGCTACGAGAACCAACACGGCCCCACCCGTTATCCACCACGCCGGCGACACCGCTGAAAACGTACTTCTCAAAGGGACAACCCGGGACTCCGCGTCCGGCCGGCCATACTTCGCGAGGTTTGCAGTAAGTTTAGGTGTGGCTCCCAGAGCAAGAGACTAGCCGGAGTCTCCTGTGGCGCGGTTCTTCAGGTAGGCGTAGATAAACCTGTCCAGTTCGCCGTCCAGCACACGGTCCACGTCGCCGGTCTGCTCGCCGGTGCGGAGGTCCTTGACGAGCTTGTAAGGATGGAGGACGTAGGAGCGGATCTGGGAGCCCCACTCTATGTTGGCCTTCTCTCCACTCTGGGCGGCGATCTCCTGCTCGCGCTTCTCTCTTTCGAGTTCGAACAGCCGGGCCCGTAGTATTCGCATCGCCACCTCCCGGTTCTGATGTTGGCTCCGCTCGTTCTGGCACTGCACCACGATGCCGCTCGGCAGGTGCGTGATCCTGACCGCCGAGTCGGTTTTGTTTACGTGCTGCCCGCCGGCCCCCGACGCCCGGTAGGTATCCACCTTGAGGTCCTTTTCGTCTACATTAACCTCGACGGCGTCATCTACGACCGGCGCCACCGCGACGGAGGCGAAGCTGGTGTGCCTCCTGGCCCCGGCGTCGAACGGGCTGATCCTGACCAGCCGGTGCACCCCCCGCTCCGCCGACAAAAGCCCGAAGGCATACTCGCCGTCGATGCTGAAGGTGGCGCTCTTTATCCCGGCCTCCTCGCCCTCCGTGACTTCTATTACCTCCAGCGCGAAGTCGCGCCGCTCGGCCCACCGACGATACATCCTCGCCAGCATGTCGGCCCAGTCCTGAGAATCCACCCCTCCTGCCCCGGAGTTTATGGTTAGGATGGCCGGCCCATCGTCGTACTCCCCCGAGAAGAGCCGCGCTATCTCCTGCTCCTGCAGGATGCGCTCGACGTGCCGCAGCTCGCCCTCTACCTCGGATAACAACTCCCCGTCATCCTCGGCGAGCTCCAGCAGTTCCTCTGAATCCGAGAGCCGTCCGCGGAGCTCTTCCAGCAACCTCAACCGGCCCTCTATCCGGGAAAAGCGGGCGGAGATCTCCCTTGCCGCGTCGGGATCATCCCAGAAACCGGGTCGGCTCATCTCCTTCGTCAGTTCGTCGGCCCTCCCCCGCAGGCTCTCGACGTCGAAGAAGTGCTCCAGCTCCGTGAGACGTTCTTCCAGCTCCGTGGTTTTCTCGTTCAGCTCGGTCACTATCCGGTCTGGGCCGCCGAACCACTACCGGACATCATCCGCTGATGCTCCGGCGTGTCCATGAGGCCGCACTTCTTGTACTTCTTGCCCGAACCGCACGGACACGGATCGTTGCGCCCGACCTTCTCCGTGCGGCGAGGGGCTTTCGTCTGAGGGCTCGGTTCTTCACCGCCGCCGCTGTAGGAGAGATTTTCGAGCTCTTGCTCCTCGGGAACCTCTACGTTCTCGATGCGGTAGATGTATGTGACGTAGTCTTCTTTGAGGCTCTGCTCCATCTCCTGGAACAGGTCGAACCCCTCCCGCTTGTATTCCACCAGCGGATCGCGTTGCCCGAGGCCGCGCCACCCGATACCTTCGCGCAGGTAGTCCATGTCGTAGAGGTGGTCCCGCCACTTCGAGTCGACGATAGAGAGCAGCGTATATCGCTCGGCGTCCTCGAAGGCGTCGGCGCCGTCGGTACGAATGAGGCCGGCCTTCTCGAGCTCCGCCGACCGCCCCTCCCAGTCGGCCTTACGCTCTTCCAGACGTTTCCGGGCGTCTTCGAGGACCATCTCGAGGATCTGGTCGCTGGAGAGTTGGGTAACGTCGAGGCTCTCGAAATCTATCGTCGAAGGATAGAAGCGGTGTAGCTCGGCTGAAAGCGACACCAGGTCCCACTCCTCCGGGTAGATGCTCTCGGAGACGAACTGAGAGACGAGACCCGACAGGACCTCTTCGACGTAGGCCCAGGTATCGACCTTCTCCCCCATAAGGATGTCGCGCCGCATCGCGTAGATCACTTCGCGCTGCTTGTTGAGCACGTCGTCGTACTCCAGGATGCGCTTCCGGGCCTGGAAGTTCTGGCTCTCTACCTGCTCCTGCGCCCGCCGGACGGAGGAGGAGATCATGCCGGCCTCGATCGGCACGTCCTCCTCTAGCCCGATGCGGTTTATGACGTTCTGCATCCGCTCACCACCAAACAGGCGCAAGAGATCGTCCTCGAAAGAGAGGTAGAAACGAGATTCTCCCGGATCACCCTGACGCCCGGAGCGCCCGCGAAGCTGGTTGTCTATCCGGCGCGACTCATGACGCTCGGTCCCGAGAACGTAGAGCCCTCCCACCTCCGCGACCCCGTCGCCGAGCTTGATGTCCGTACCGCGGCCCGCCATGTTCGTCGCGATAGTAACCGCGCCGCGCTCCCCGGCCTCGGCGATGGTCTCAGCCTCCCGCTCGTGGTTCTTGGCGTTCAGGACGTTGTGCTTTATCCCGCGCCGCTTGAGCAATCCTGCGAGCTGCTCGGAGACCTCCACCGAGGTGGTGCCGACCAGCACCGGCTGCCCTTTCTCGTGACGCTCCACGACGTCCTGGAGCACGGCGGCGTACTTCGACTTGCGGGTCTTGTAGACGAGGTCGTCTTTGTCATCCCGGATCATCTCCTCGTTCGTCGGGATGGAGACGACCTCCATCTTGTAGATGTGCATAAACTCGTCGGCCTCGGTGGCCGCCGTGCCGGTCATGCCCGCGAGCTTGTCGTACTGGCGGAAGAAGTTCTGGATGGTAATGGTGGCGACGGTCTGGTTCTCTTCCCGGATCTCCACGCCCTCTTTGGCCTCTATCGCCTGGTGGAGCCCCTCGGAGTAGCGTCGGCCCTCCAGCACCCGGCCCGTGAACTCGTCCACGATAAAGACCTGGCCGTCCCGCACGATGTACTCGTCGTCTTTCAGAAAGAGCGTCTGGGCCCGGAGCGCCTGGTTCAGGTGGTTGACCAGGTTTCGGTTCACGTCGTCGTAGAGGTTCTCGACTCCCAGGGCTTTCTCTACCTTCTCGACGCCTCTCTCCGTTGGGGCGACCTGCTTCTTCTTCTCGTCCACCTCGTAGTCCTCGCCATCTTTCAGACGCGGCACGATGGCGGCGAAGCGGTAGTAGACGTCTGCGGCGCTCTCCGGCATGCCGGAGATGATTAGCGGGGTCCGGGCCTCGTCTATGAGTATGGAGTCCACCTCGTCCACAATGGCGTAGTTGAGCTCGCGCTGCACGAGCTGCTCTACCGAGGTGGACAGGTTGTCCCGCAGGTAGTCGAAGCCGAACTGGGCGTTGGTGCCGTAGGTGATGTCGGCGTTGTAGGCTGCCCGGCGCTCTTCGAAGTCCAACCCGTCCTGTATAACGCCGACCTCGAGGCCCAGGAAGTCGTAGATCGGGCTCATCCAGTCGGCGTCGCGGCGGGCCAGGTAGTCGTTGACGGTGACTACGTGAACTCCCTTGCCGGAGAGAGCATTGAGGTAGACCGGCATGGTGGCGGCGAGCGTCTTACCTTCGCCGGTCTTCATCTCGGCGATCTTGCCCTCGTGCAACACGATGCCGCCCATGACCTGCACGTCGAAGGGACGCATCCCGAGGGTACGTTTGGAGACCTCCCGCACCACGGCGAACGCTTCATTCATGATATCGTCCAGGGTTTCCCCGTTGTCGAGCCGCTCCCGGAACTCGCCGGTCATCGAGCGCAGTTGCTCGTCGGAGAGGCTCTCGATACGGGGCTCCAGCGCCGAAACGACCTCTACCTGCCGCCAGAGGGTTTTCACCTTCCGGCCTTCGCCAAACTTCAGGATTCTCGTCAGTAAGTTACTCAAAGCTGTCGCTACCTTTTTTGTGTCTTTTTTATCTTGCCGGCTCTATAAGCCCATAGTTTCCGTCGCGCCGCCGGTATACCACATTTATATCGTTTGTATCCGCGCTGGTGAAGACGAAGAAGTCGTGGTCGAGGAGCTCCATCTGCAAGACAGCCTCTTCGGGGCCCATCGGCTTCATCTGGAATTGCTTCGTTCTCACTATTTTAGCCTCTATTTCGTCTTCTTCATCCACCACGAAGGGTTGAGGTTCAGGCGACTCGCTGTTCTGGGTCCGTCCCTGCCAGCGGTCGATCTGGCGTCCCCGGTAGCGCTTTACCTGGCGCTCCAGCTTGTCGTACATCCGGTCTATCGAAGCGTACATATCCGGGGAAGCCTCCCGCGCCTTGAGCACCGTCCCGTTGATAAACAGCGTCGTCTCCGCCACTTCGGGATCGGCGTTCGCGGGATTGCGCTCGTGGATCAGTTCGATCTCCGCCCGCGAGACGCTCTTGTCGTCGTCGAAGAACTTGGAGACCTTCTCGACCTTCTCCGTCGCGTACCCTTCGAGAGCCTCGGTCAGCGAGATATTGCGTCCCTTGACGGCTACGTCCATATGGCCTCCCTTCGGTCGGTGGTTTTCAGTCTATCAACAAGTCCTGCACAGGCTCAGGGCGTGTACCTCGGAAGCCCCAGCATGGACGAGGGCCTCAGACCCCGCGCTCAACGTGGCGCCCGTCGTAAATACGTCGTCTACCAGAAGGACCTTTCCCCGTACCGGCCCCAGCGTCTTGCATGCCCCTTTTACGTTCCTCCGCCTTTCACCCGCCGAGAGCTCTACCTGATCTCTGGTCTTCCTCGCTGCCTCAAGTTTAACGGAAAAAGGCGTCTTTATCCTCTCCGCAACAGCCCTCGCCATCAACTCCGCCTGGTTGAAGCCCCGCTTGCGCCTACGGGAACGGTGCAGCGGCACGCATGTGACGGTGTCGAAGGAGCCCTCGACCATCTCGACCATCAATGGCGCTATAAGCCGCCCGACGACCCGGGTATAGCCCCGGTATTTGAGAGCGTGCACGATCTCCTTCCCCACGCTTTCATACCTGAGAGCGGCTCTGGCGTTCGAAAATCCGAAGTCCACCCCTTTACATTCATCACAGACAAAGACCTCGAACGCAGTCGGCATTCCGCACCGCCGGCAGAAAGGCGTCTCTATGTAAGGGAGGGCTTCAAAGCAGTCGCGGCAAAGCAGGTCGCTCGCCCTCTTCGAACACGACACGCAACGCTGGGGAAACAAGAGGTCTGCGAGGGCTTGCCGGTATGGCTCCATGGTCTACCGGAATATGTCGCGAACGGGCAAGCTCCATCCGGGTACTACTTCCGCGCCCTTCAACGTGTCACCCTCTTTGAGCACTGTTATCTCGGGTTGCGAGCGCCGGACGGCGACGGTTTTGTTCCGGGGATTGACGACTACGACCATACCGGTTCCAGCCTCCAGCCAGTCGGACACCTTCTCCTCCACCTCGGTGTACAGGTCGTTCGGAGAGACCACCTCTACGGCGAGGTCCGGCGCGCCCGGCCAGTATCCGTCCACTTCACCGACCGTCTCTACGCGCTCGTGGCGCACGAAGGCTACGTCAGGCGCGCGTACCGTATCGGGGTCGTGTGCGATCTTGAACCCCGTCTCAGCGGCGAATACGACGCCCAGATTATTCTCGCGCACGTGCTGGTCGAGCGGCGTCGTCACGTTGATAGCTATTCTCCCATGAACGTTTCCCGCCGGTGCCATCGTCCGTACCTCCCCTCGCACGAGCTCGCGCCGGAGCCCATCGTCAGGCATAGAGAACAACTCCTCGGAAGTCACCGGCTTCTGGACTACGACCATACGAACACCTCGCGCTAGTAGTACCCGGTGTCATTCTATCGCAACGAGTTTTAGCAGAGGAAGCTTTGTTAGAAGCGGATGCTGCGCGGGGAGAGTACGACACCGGGGTTGACGCGAATGCCCTGATCCAGGACGTTCCCCTCGCCCACTACGGAACGAGCCCCCAGAACCGCGAGGCCTCGGACGATGGCTTCCTGACCGACTCGGGCCGCCGGACCTATTATGGAACCGCGCACCACGGCGCCGGCCTCTACTTCAGCGCCATCGAGGAGGACGCTGCCTTCCACCACGGCGTTGCGTCCGACCCGGCATCCGGAGCCGACCGAAGACCTTCCGCCGACGGTGGCTCCGTCCTCGATCTCGCTACTCCCGGCTACCGAGACGGGGGGAAGGAGTTTCACGCTCTTGCCGATGCGGGCAGAAGAATTTACGTCGCGGTACTCGAAACCGTCGTCAACGCCCACCGCGCCGGACAGTATGTCGTGGGACGCGGCTAGGTAGCTGCGCGGCGTGCCGATGTCCCGCCAGTAGGAGCTGGAGACGTAGGCCCGGAGCCGCCCTCGGGCCTGAATCTCCGGGAAGATCTCCCGCTCTATCGAGACCTCGCGGCCCGCCGGAATCACTTCCAATACCTCGGGTTCCAGCACATAGACCCCGGCGTTTATCAGGTTGGTCGTTACCTCATCGTAGGCCGGCTTCTCGATAAACCGGTGGACCAGCATGTCGTGATCCACCTCGACCAGACCATAAGCCGTCGGGTCCTCGACGCTCGTCAACGTTATCGTCGCCAGGGCGTCCGAGGCCTGATGTTGCTCAATGGCCGCCCGCAGGTCCATCCCGCAGAGCACATCCCCGTTTACGACGACTACAGGCCCGCCGTCGAGGTACTTCTCGGCGTTCTTTATACCGCCCGCCGTGCCCAGGGCCCGGTCTTCAACCGCGTAGTCCACCGAGAAACCATCCAGGTCGCACTCCGCCAGGTACTCCTGGATCGGATCCGGCAAGTACCCCAGAGAGAGCACGGCGCCTTCGAGGCCCCCCGAACGCAGGAAGTCCAGCATATAGCCCATAAACGGCCGGTTCCGCAGAGGGACCAGTGCCTTGGGAATATCGTAGGTGATCGGCCGTAGCCGCGTACCTTGTCCACCAACGAGAATGACAGCTTGCATAGGAACCGCAGTTTACAGCAAGCCGGAGCCGACGGCCAGCGCCGCAAGCGGTCCCATGACCAGGAAAAGCAGCGCGGTCGCCACCGCGAGAACATAGACGGAAATTTCGGTAGCCCCAGCCCCTTTGACCCGCCCGGTGTCCGTAGTGGGCTCGTCGAAGAGCATGTTGCGGACGATCCCGAAGTAGTACGGCACCGAGAGAACGCTGTTGACGACCACGGCTCCGACAACGATGTAGGCAAGCACGGAGCCGGACTGCGCGCCGGCCAGTATCACGTAGAGCTTGCCCCAAAATCCCGACAGCGGCGGAAGCCCGACAAGCGCCGCCATAAAGATGAACATGCTAATCGCCACGCCCGGCCGCACTCTTAGCAGGCCGTTGTAGTTCTTGCCGTCCTCGCCGACGAGGTCTATCACAAAGAACGCCCCGAGGTTCATCACGGCGTAGACGGCGGAGTAGACCATGACGGCCTGTACCCCCGTGGCGACCGCCGGTCCCTGGAGCGCCGCGAACGCCGCCAGGATATAGCCCGAGTGCGCCACCGAACTGTACGCCAGCATCCGGCGCACGTTGCGCTGCCGCAGCGCGAACAGGTTGCCAACGAACATCGTCAAGATCGCGAGAAACGCCACTACTGCCGTCCAGATCGCCGTAGCCTCCGGCATGCCTTCGAGGAGTATCCGCAGCAGGATGGCGAAGGTCGCCGCCTTCGGGGCCACGGAGAGGAAAGCGGCGGCGCTCGTCGGCGCGCCCTGGTAGGCGTCCGGCGTCCAGAAGTGGAACGGGGCCGCAGAGACCTTGAACGCGAAGCCGGAGACCAGCAGCACGAGGCCTAGAAGGGCGACCGGCGAGAGGTTGCCGGTAAAGGCGTCCGCGACGTCCGTGAGGTTCGCCGAACCTGCGACGCCGTAGATCAGGACTATCCCGTAGAGCAGCACAGAGGAAGCGATAACGCCCGTCAGCAGGTACTTCATCCCGCCCTCGGCGCTCTCGCGCCGGCTCCGGTCGAAGGCCACCAACGCGTAAGAGGGGATCGTAGCCAGCTCTATCGCCAGGAAGATGCCGAAGAGGTCTCGCATCGAGACCAGCAGGATCGAACCGGCAACGACCGAGAGGATGAGCGTCATGTACTCGGGGGCGTCGCCCGTATCACCCGACCACCGGGCCGCGGCCAGCACCGCGAAGAGCGCCGAAGCCGAAACGATCAGCTTGAAGAACAGCGCGAAGTCGTCCACCACAAAGCCGCCGCCGAAAAAGCTGCCCTCGAACCCGACCGCCATCAGGTAGGCCGCGCTACCGAAGACAGCCAGAGATCCCAGGGCCGCGAGTCCCGCCGAAATACCGGGCGAACGCTCGACAAACACCCCAATCATGAGCACCAGCACGAGGAATACCACGGCCACGATCTCCGGTATGAGCGCGATGAAGGTCTCTCCGGTTACTGCCACTAGCTACCTCCAATGGCGGAAACTATCGCCTGGACCGCCGGTTGCTGAACGTTGATGAGCAGGCTCGGCAAGATACCGAGTATCATCAGCAGGGCCGCCAGCGGTACTACCGCCGCCATCGCCACCGGCCCGGCGTCCTCTATCTCCTCGTAGGCCAGGTTCTCTATGGGACCGAAGATCACGCGGGAGAGCATGTAGAGCAGGTACATCGCCGAGAGCACGATGCCCAGCGAGGCCAGCACGCCCTGGATCGGGAAGGCCGCATAACCGCCCATGATGCTCATAAACTCCGAGACGAAGACTGCAAGGCCCGGCAGCCCCATAGCCGCCAGCGCCCCGAGCGCCAGGAGTCCGCCGGCCCATGGCATCCGGGCGGCGAGCCCGCCCAGCTCGGAGATCTGACGGGTCCCGGTCTTCGCGGCGATCACACCAACCAGAATAAACAACAGCGCTGAGTACAGCCCGTGCGTCACCTGCTGCAACACCGCCCCGTTCAGGCCAACGGCGTTCACCGAAGCCGCGCCGAGCAGGATAAAGCCCAGCGTCCCGATAGAGGAGTACGCCACCAGTGCCTTCAAGTCCGGCTGCAAGAACGCCACGAACGCCCCGTAGATGATGTTTATTACTCCCAGGGCCGCGATGTAGGGCAGGAAAGGCTCCACGCCCTGCGGCAGCAGCGGGATGGCTATCTTGATCAGGCCAAACGTCCCCAGCTTGGGCAGCACGCCCGAGAGCACCACGTTCGTCGAGATGGGGCTGGAGACGTAGACGTCCAGCAACCAGCTATGCAGCGGGACCGCCGGGACTTTGATCAGCAACCCGAACAGTACCGGTGCAGCTATCGTTACCTGCGCCACCCGGCCCAGTCCACCGCCGGAGTTCAACTCATCTATCGAGAAAGTTCCCGCCAGGATACCGAAGGCCAGGAACCCGGCGAGCATTATCGTGCTGCCGAAGAACGTGTAGATAAAGAACTTGATCGCCGACCGCCGCCGGTTCTCGTCGCCCCAGATACCGACCATCAAATACATCGGGACCAGCGTGATTTCGAAGAATATGTAGAACAGCACGAGGTCCTGCGCCGCAAACACCCCGAGCATCCCGACCTCCGCGATAAACAGCATCACGTAGTACAGTTTGAGGTTCTCCCGCACGTCCCACGACACGGCGACCGCGATGAGCGTCAGCAGCGTCGAGAGGAAGAACATCCCGAATCCGAGCCCGTCCAACCCGACCCGGTAGCCGACGTTCAGCGATTCTATCCAGGTAAAGCTCTGCGAGAGCGCCGCGGAGTCGAGGTTACCTCCGAGGCCGAACCGGAAATACACGAAGAGCGCCAGCGCGAGCGGCACAGCGGCGACGCCCAGGGCCGCGTAGCGGATCAGGCGCTCGTCCTCGTCTGGCAGGAGCAAGATGAGCAGGGCTCCGAGCAATGGTAGGAAGATGGTTACCGTGGTGATCATAGCCGCACCCCCAAAGCGAAGGTCGCGAGCGTGACGACCACGATGAAGGCCACCACCAGCATCGCATACTGGGCACCCCCGATAGCCCCAACTATTACCCCGATAACGAGAACGCTCAACAGGATAAACAGAGCATAGTTCTGCACCCCGCCTGTCTGGAACCGGCGGAGAAACTCGCCGACCCCCTGGGCGCCGCGCCCCACTCCACCGACGCCACGGTCCAGACCGCGCCGATCAAAGACGTTCGTGGCCCTTCCGATAGCCCTGGCGGCCCGCACGAAGGTCGCCCCGTAGAGGGCGTCGATGTACCAACCCCTGTCCAAAAAGGTGTGCAGGCCGGAGAGCCGCTGCGCCAGCGAGGTCGCCCGTTGGGGCTGCATCACGTAGAGGAAGTAAGCGAGCCCGAGGCCCCCGAGCCCGACCAGCACCGAGAGCAGCGCGAGGCCGAAGCTGAAGCCGTGCGGCTCGACCCCAAACGTCGCGCTAAGGGTCTCCGCGGCGAAGTCGCTCGGGGCGACGAGCTCGGCAAAATAGTCCCGGAGCGGCAACCCAAAGAAGCCATCTGGGATGCCGATCCAGCCGCTAACTATCGAGAGGAAGGCCAGCAGCACCATCGGCAGCGCCATTATGCCCGGCGGGTCCACGGCCACTCGGGCCTCTTCGGTGCGCGGCTCGCCGGTAAAGGCCATGAAGATCGCGCGGAAGATGTAGAACGCCGTGAGGAAGACCGTCAGGAGCGCCATCCCGAACAGCACGTAGTAGTGCTCCTCGAACGCCGAGGCGACGATGGCGTCTTTAGACCAGAAGCCGCTCAGGGGGAAGATGCCCGCCAGCGACAGACCGGCGATCACCATCGTCCAGAAGGTGATCGGCATCCGGCGCCGCAGGCCGCCCATGTCCGTCAGGTTGTAGGAGTTCATCGCGTAGATGATGCTACCGGCGCCGAGGAACAGGAGCGCCTTGAAGAAGGCGTGGTTGTAGAGATGAAACATGCCGGCCGTGTAAGCGCCGATCCCGAGCGCGAGCATCATGTAACCTAGCTGCGAGACCGTCGAGTAGGCGACCACCCGCTTTATGTCCTTTTTCACCAGCGCCATCGTCGCCGCCATGAGGGCCGTGAAACCGCCGATGTAAGCAACGGCGAGCATCGCCGCCTCGCTCTGGATGAAGATGTCGTAGGTGCGGGCGACCAGGTAGACGCCCGCGGCGACCATCGTGGCGGCGTGGATCAGAGCAGAAACCGGCGTCGGACCCTCCATCGCGTCCGGCAACCACACGTGCAGCGGGAACTGGGCGCTCTTGCCGATGGCCCCGATGAAGACCAGCACGACCGCCGCTGTAAACAACGAACCGCCGATAAACCCGGCCTGGGCCGCCTGGGAGATGCCGGCAAAAGAGGTCGTCCCCGTCTGGGCCCAGAAGATAATGATCCCGATAAACAGCGCCGCGTCACCTATCCTAGTAACGATAAAAGCTTTCTGGGCCGCGTCGCGGGCGGAGGGCTTCTGGAACCAGTGTCCGATCAGGAGGTAAGAGCACAGGCCAACCAGCTCCCAGAACACGTAAAGCTCGATAAAGTTCGGTGCCACGACGAGCCCGAGCATCGAGGCCGTGAACAGGTTCAAGACCGCGTAGTACCAGGCGAAGCGCGGGTCTCCCTCCATAAACCCACCGGAGTAGAGCTGGATCATGAGGCTCACGAAGCTCACGACAACCAGCATCACCGCCGCCAGGCCGTCAATGTAGATCCCCATCGGGAACGAGCCGCCCTCGCCCAGGTCGATCCAGTTCACCGCAAAGGAGAGAGGTTCTCCCTCGCCCCGAATCACCAGGAACAGCGCCGTCACAGAGAAGACCAGCGGGAACACCATCCCGAAGATGGCGACGTACTGGGCACTCTCCTTGAGAAAGCGTCCGAAGAGCGCCAGCAAGAGAAAGACCAACGCCGGGATCACCGGGATGGCCGTGATTATTAGCTGTCCTCCGACAGTTTGCGTCATCTAATCATTCTCCGGTGCAAGGGCGACGCTCCTTCTAGCCTCTCATCGTGTTGACTTCGTCCAGGTTGACCGTCCGGCGTGTGCGGAACACTGCCAGGACTATCGCCAGTCCGACCGCGACCTCCGCGGCGGCGATGGCGATGACAATCACAGCGTACCCGACACCGGCACCCCCCGCCTGCGGCAGGTAGTCGGCAAAGCTCACGAGCGTCAGGTTGACCGCATTAATCATCAGCTCCACGCACATGAAAACCACCACGGCGTTACGCCGGATCAGGGCGCCCCACGCTCCGACGGCGAACATGAGCGCCCCGACCACCAGATACCATTCGAGCGGTATCGTCGCGTTCAGGGTGTCTACTACCTCCTGCACTATTGTTCCACCTCCCGGTCAACGCCCTCTTCGGTCTTGCGGCGGCTGACAACTATAGCCGCGACAATAGCCACCAGCAAAAGCACCGAGGCCGCCTCAAAGAGCAGGGCGAAGATCTCCGGCCCCCCACCGACACCAAGTAGGATCCTCCCCAGATCCGCGGCTTCGCGCGGACCGTTGCCCGACTCCGCACCGTCCCAGTCCTGGTAGACGAGGACATATGACAGAAATATTCCGACACCCAATGCTACGGAGAGCCCCGCCCAGAACTGACGGTTGATGATCGTCTGGAACCTTCGTACCTGCGGCCGCTGGGTAAACATGATCCCGAACAGAATCAACACCGTCACCGCCCCGACGTAGATCAAGACCTGAAACGCCGCGAGCGCCGGAGCGTTGAGCATCACATAAAATCCCGCAACCCCCAAAAAGGAGCCGGACATGAACAGGGCCGAATGTACGACGCTGCGGCTCAAGACTACCCCGAGCGCAGAGACGAGCGTCATCCCGGCGAGAAAGAAGAATGCGATGATCAATTCGCTTCTTCTTTTTCGGTAATGGGACGCTCTACAGTCCTGGGAGCTTTCTTGGCCGTAGGCTTTTTCTTCTTTTTGACGGCGGGCTTGGGGTCTACCGTCGGGTCCACAGGTCGCTCGCCAAATTGCCTCGCGAGTTCCAGCCGGTTATACGCCTGCGCCTCGAACTCCTCGGTGTGGTAAATGCAGTTTACCGGGCAGACTTCGACGCAGAGAGCGCAGTACATGCAGCGCGAATCATCTATGACAAAGCCGACCGCGTAGGGTTTGGGTTTGCCCGAGCCGTCAGCGTCGCGCTTCGTTTGTTCGATGGAGATGCAGTGGTCCGGGCAGACCCTCATGCACTGCAGACAAGCAATGCACCGGTCCATGTCCACCGTAAGCATCCCGCGGCTACGCTCCGGGAGTTGGCGTTTGTACTCGGGGTACTGGCGCGTGATCTTCTGCGAGAAGAGGTGCTTGAGCGTGATCCCCATCCCCTTCAAAATTCCCTGTCCTATCTGAGGCATACTATGAGCCCTCCTCTATCTGAAAACCGACGGAAACGCCAGAACCGCGGCGGCGGTGACGAACAGCCAGAAAATGGTGAGTGGTACGAGCACCTTCCAACCGAAGCCCATTAGCTGATCCATACGCAGGCGCGGAAGGGTCCAGCGTATCCACAGGAAAGTAAACATCAGGAGCGCCGTCTTGAGACCGAACCAGATCCAATTAAAATTCCCGAAGTCCAGGAACGGTAGCGGCGGTTGCCAGCCCCCGAAAAACAGCGTCGCGCCGATCCCCGACATCAGGCCCATCAAGGCGAACTCGGAGGCCTGGATCAAAGCCCAGGTCATCCCGGAGTACTCGACCATGAACCCATGGACGATCTCGCTCTCGCCCTCCGGTAGGTCGAACGGAATCCGCTTTACCTCCGCGATTCCCGCGACGTAGAACGCGATGAACATCGGGAACTGCGGCAAGAAGTACCAGTTCCAGAACCCGCCGCCCTGCGCCTCCACCACGTCCACGAGCGACAGACTTCCCGCGAGTACCGTGACCCCGAGCAAGCTCAAGATCAGCGGCACCTCGTAAGAGATCAACTGCCCCGCGCCCCGGAGGGCGCCAAGGAGAGAGAAGTTCGACCGGCTTCCGTAGCCCGCCATAATGACCCCCAGAGCCCCAATGGACGTTATCGAGAGGAAGAACAAGAGCGCAACGTTCAGATCCGCGACGACCACCCCGGGCGCGAAGGGCACCACCAGCCAGGTAACCGCCGCCGGGATGAACATGGCGATGGGAGCTGCGAGGAAGACCCAGAGGTCCGAACCCCTCGGCGACAGGTTCTCCTTGGTAAACAGCTTGACTATATCCGCCGCCGGCTGCAAAAGTCCTCGCGGCCAGACCCGGTTCGGGCCGTAGCGCCCCTGGATGTACGCCGCCACCTTCCGCTCGCCCATAATGAGGATCGCCGCCAGATTCAGGGTCAAGAACAGTACCGCTCCGAAGGAGCTTATAAAACGCCAGGGCTCCTGGTTGTAGTACCCAAGCAGCGTCTCTATCACTTATCCCACCCGCCGGAGACCGGATCCACGATGCCCATGATGGGCATCAGGTCCGGCAGGTAGTGGGTAGGCAGTATCTCCTGCAACAACTGCATGTTCACGAAGCTCGGATCACGGTAGTGCACCCGGTAGGGTACGTCCGACCCGTCGGAGACGACATGCACCGCATACTCGCCCCGCGGGCTCTCGACCCTGCCGAAGCCCTCGCCCTCGGGCGGGCGTATCCGGCGGGGCACATCTCCCATAACGGAGCCTTCGGGCAGGTTTTCCAGGACCTGCTTGATAATCCTTATGCTCTGCTTGACCTCCGCGATCCTCACCCGGTACGAAGCCTCGGCGTCGCCCTCGGTGTCGGTGATGACCTCGAATTCCACGTTCGGGTACCAACTGTACGGGTAGTCGCGCCGGATGTCGAAGTCCACCCCGGTGCAGCGCAAGGGAGGACCGGTCAGACCCATTTCAATCGCCTTCACCGGCGTCATCTTCCCGACGTTACGGGTGCGGGTAACGAAAATCTCGTTTCCCTCGATGAGGTCCACGAAGTCTCTGTCGAAGTTCGCCTCCAGGCTCTCGATGTACTCCCAGATTTTCTCAGGTATGTCCTCTGGCAGATCAGCCTTGACCCCGCCGATGCGGATGTAGTGGTACATCATCCTGGCTCCCGTAACCGCCTCGAAGATGTCCTGTATCCGCTCCCGCTCCCGGAACGCGTACAGGATCGGCGTGAACGCCCCAAGCTCCAGCATGAGGAAGCCTATGGATGGGATGTGGCTCGCCAGGCGCATGAGCTCGCACATGAGGACCCGTATCGCATCTGCCCGCGGTGGTATTTCGAGGTCCAGCACGTCCTCGACGGCGAGGCAGTAACCGTGCTCCATGTGCATGTTGGCGAAGTAATCGAGCCGGTCGGTCATGGGGATAACGGCCGGATACATCCGATTTTCGGCGATCTTCTCCTGGCACCGATGTAGATATCCCATGACGGGATCGCAGCGCACAATCGTCTCCCCGTCGAGCTCCACGATGAGCCTCAAGAGCCCGTGCATCGCCGGGTGCTGGGGACCCACGTTCAGGTCCATCGTCTCCAGGCCGAACTCGTCCCGGACGTACGGGTTCGTCAGCCGCCTAGTCGCCCGGCCGCTTAGAGCCGCACCCTCTACAACACGTTCTTGCTCAAGCATCTCTTACCTCAACCCTTCGAAGGTGCGCTTTGTGCTGATCTCGAAGCTCTTGAGCAGTGGATGGTGGTCGAAGTGGTCCTGCCACATATAGATCCGCCGCAGGTCCGGGTGGCCCTTGAAGGCCAACCCGAACATGTCGTAGGCCTCCCGTTCGTGCCAGTTGGCGGTGGGATAAATCCCCGTAACCGAACCTACTACCGGCTCATCGCTCTCGACCGTGGTCTTGACCCGCACGCTACCGCCGCGCAAGTCCATGAGCTCGTAAGTGAGCTCGAAAGACCCTTCGCGGTCCACGACCGTGATGAAAGAGAGGTGCATGACCTTTAGCGACTCTCGCGCCGTCGTCAAAACGGCCGGCACGACGCCGGGCTCGACCACGAGCCGCACCACGTTACCCTCGATCTCGGATTCCTCGAGCCCGTGCCGGCTGCGAAAACCTTCGAGGTAGCGCTCCAACCTATCCTCCAGGTTGTCCTGAGGCAGCGTTACGTCCATCTTCTGGCCCTCTCCTCCTTCGACTCGCCAACCTTCCCGGGGGAGTAGTCTTCGCTTCCCTTCGGACTCGCCGGCTCTGTCTGTCCGCCGCCTTGCTCGGCATGCGCCTTCTCCGGCACCCAGCCAACGTCGGTCATCGCTGCGGGCGGCATGCCCTTGCGCTCGAAGACGTAGGTGCGCCTTTGCGGCCGGATGTTGTCGAAGCGCGGAGCTTTGCCCTCCGAGATGTTGGTGTACTCCCGCTCGGGGAGGTACTCCAGGAACTCGCCATCCTCGGTCACCAGCGCCGGGCGCGGCTTCTCGTAACCGACCTGCCGGTCCCGCTCGATCTTCTTCTGCAGCGTCATGACCCCGAAGATGAGGGCCTCCGGCCGCGGCGGGCAGCCCGGCACGTAGACGTCTACGGGAATAACGCGGTCTGCCCCCATCAGGACGGAGTAACCGTCGAGGAACGGGCCACCAGAGATGGCGCAGACGCCCATAGCGATGACCCACTTGGGCTCTGGCATCTGCTCGTAGAGGCGCGTCATCCGCTCGGCCATCTTCGTGGAGACGGTGCCAGAGACGATCATGAGGTCCGACTGCCGGGGCGTGGCGGGGAAGAAACCCGCTCCAAACCGATCAAGGTCGTTGTGCCCCATGCCGGTAGCCATCATCTCGATCGCGCAGCACGCCAAGCCGAACTGCAACGGCCACAAAGAGTTTTTCCTGGCCCAGTTAAAGACTTTGTCGGTGCTAGTCGTTACGATGTTCGGCTCGTCGAACTTCTGCATCACACCCATTCGAGTGCTCCCTTCTTCCAAGCGTAAGCAAGCCCCACGCCTAATATGAGTACGAAGATAGTCATCTCAATAAAACCGTACAAACCGAGGCTCCGGTAGATCACAGCCCACGGGAAAAGAAACGCCGCCTCGACATCGAAGATCAAGAACAGTAGCGCGAAGACGTAGTACCGAACCGGAAACGGCCGCCACGGGTCCGTAACGCTCGCCTCACCGGTCTCGTAAGCGTTGCCCTTTTCTCGCGATCCTCTGCTGCTCGGAGCTATAAGCCGCGCCAAGACCAGGACCGCCGCCACGAAACCGGCGGCCAGCAAAATGGACAGGCCCACATACACGTAGAGCGTACCGTAACCGATCTCCTGTGTCCCTTGCAACAAAGCCATCGCCGCTAACGCCAAAATAGGACCCTTCCTTCAAGCGAAACTAAGCTAAATATAACCTTGCTACACGCAGGTTTCAAGTAGCTACATGGACCTCCGGCCATGAGATCGGACACTGCCGGACAACAGCAGGAACAAGCGCCTCCCCTACCGCACTAGCGCGCAGTATCGGGACCTCCGTCCTAATCCTGAACAGAAACCACTTTTTCGACCAGCGCAGGGGCTCCGTCTGGTCCTGCGCGATGGGTAGGCCGAAGTACACTCGTCTTGTTGAACGTCTACCAATCGGGTAGACTGAATTTCGGGAGACCTGAATTTCGGGAGGCGTTAGAAACAAAAGTTCCTACCTGTATGTGGGAGCACCGACTGAAGGTAGGGAGTAGGGATATTCAGGAGAGGAGAAACGGCCGTGGCCTACGTTATAACCGAGGCGTGTATCGGCACGAAGAACACCGCTTGTGTGGGGGCGTGTCCGGTGGACTGCATCTACGATGCGGGGGACCATTACCTGATCAACCCTGATGAGTGCATCGACTGCTCGATGTGCATGCCCGTATGCCCGGTGGAGGCCATCTACCCCGGAGACGAGGTCCCCGAAGACATGCAACACTACGCCACCAAGGCCGCCGAGTTTGATTACACCGGGCTTGCGCCGGGCTGGGGGTTCAATTAGTCAGATAAATCTATAGGAGTAGCGGATCGTGGCCGAGATGAAGCAACGTAGCCTCGAAGAAGTAAAGGCCTTGAGCGTCGAGGAGGCCGTGGAGATCATGCGCCAGGCCGGCATAGTCGGCGCGGGCGGCGGCGGTTTTCCGACCTACTTCAAGTACAAAAAACCCCTGCCGCACCTGATCGTCAACGCCACCGAGAGCGAGCCCGGCTACTGGGGAGACAAGCTGGTACACAAGGAGCACCTGGAGGAATTTCTCCAGCTTTTCGAGGCCATGAAGGAGATCTTCGGATTCGAGCAGATCTCCCTGGGCGTGCATGAGAAGGACCGGGAGTGGTTCGCCGATTATCAGGAGCACGCCGACGGCGTCTACGACGTACGCTACGTGCCGGACACGTACGCTCTGGGCGAGGAGAAGACCCTCGTCAAGCACTCCACCGACAACAGGGTGCCCCGGTTCGTGGACAATCCTGACGGCTCTAGGCGGCCAGGGATGCCGCCGGACGTGGGCGTCGTCGTCAACAACTCGGAGACCATGCTCAACGTCTACAACGCGCTATTCTTGGGCAAGCCAACCACTACGAAGTTCTTCTCCGTCTACGGCGAGGATATAGACATCAAGGTCTACGAAGCGCCGATAGGGAGTTCGGTGATCGAGATCCTGGAGATGGCGGGGTTAGACGTCGAGGAAAGGATAGCGGGGCTGGGGCGTGTCGATGTCGATAACGGCAAACACTCTACCCGCCTTTCGGTCCTCGATGGTGGACCGTACCTGCACGATATTTTAAGTGCCGAGGATCTAGAGACAGGCAACGCCTACATCCGGCGGATGACGAACGCCCTCCTCTTGATCCCCGAGGGCAGGCAGGGCAAAGAGTACGCCAGCATTAAGACCGATCCCCCCGAAGAAGGTATTGTCTCGCTCGTTGGCAAGGTCTCTGACGTGCGCGTGCCCCTGGGCGGCGGTCTGTTGGCACCGGCTACGCCACTCGTCTCCGAGGGTGATGAAGTGGAGTACGAGCAGAAGATCGGGGAGCCTGTGGATGAGGGATTCTCTATCGGCGTCTGGGCCAGCGTGGGAGGAACGATCTCTTCTATAGAGAACGACATCGTCGCCATCGCCGGAGGCACGATACCCCAGGAGGCTGAAGCCGAGGCCGAAGCAAGCCTCGCCGGCGGCGCGTCATCTCGGGAGGAGGGCGAACCCTTTCAGGAAGCCAGGACCAAAACGGGCCGGTAAGAGTCAGCACCACGGAGCGCCGGTACACAGCACCCAGGCCCTCCATATGCTCTGTGCTCTGATCTATTTCTTCCTTCGATTTTGCAAACGCGCAAACGCGCCTTGGTAGCAAACCCTGCTAGTCTCCGCCCCCGTTGCGGCCGACAATCTGGCAAAACTGCACCAACATCTGGCGGTAGTTCTCCAGCGACGAGGACACGATGTACTCGTTCGGCCCGTGGTGGCCGCCGCCGATAGGCCCGAACTCGACGCCGGGGACACCGACACGCTGGAAGTAGACGATGTCCGACGCCCCGTGACGCCCCACGCCGACCGGGTTGCCGTGGAAGTGCCGGGCCGCGACCTCGCGAAGCGCTTTTACGTACGGGCTGGAACGGGAGATGTACGTGGGCTCGCGGCAGAAGAGGGTCTCCACTTCGGCGGGGACTTCTATGGACCGGATCTGGCGCGAGATCTCCTCCGGGTCCTGCTGGGGCAGGTAGCGGATGTCCAGGTCGTAGGTGCAGCGGTCCGGGACCCGGTTTATTACGTCCCCCCCGATGATACGGGCCATGTTGATGCTCGGGTACGGGAAGAGGTCGTTCCGCTCCCTGGCGAACGGCAGCTCCAGGACGCGCCGGTGGTGTTCGTAGGCGTACAGAACGGCGTTCTTGCCCAGCCACGGCACGGAGCCGTGGGCGCTCTTACCGAGTAGCGTGACGCGCAGGTCCAGGACGCCTTTCGCCTGGGTTCCGATGTGGAAGTCCGTCGGCTCGCCGGTGATCAAAAAATCCCCCACGTGACCGTTGCGGATCAGGATCTCCGCGCCCGTCGGTCCTTCGAACTCCCGCTCCTCATCCGGGACTATTAGCAACTCTACGGTACAGTCGCAACCGATCTGGTGCAGATCCTCAACGGCGTACATCATGGCCGCGAGGGCTCCCTTCATGTCGTAGGTACCCCGGCCATAGAGTTCGCCACGTTCCTCGTAGGGTTCGAACTGGCCTTCTTCGCCAGGAACTACATCCGCATGCCCGTGCAACAATATTCGCGGCTCTCCCGAACCTACTCGGACGACCAGCGAAGAAAGCTCCCCGTTCGGACCCGCCCCCCCGTAGCGGATCGGCTCCAGGTCCCGAGCCTCGAACCACCCGATAATAAAATCCATGGCAGACTGCGCCGCCCCCGGCGTATATGACTGGTAACGTACCAGCCTGCGCGTGAGCGAGAGCACCTCGCTTGTAGCCGTCTTTGTCTCCAGGCTTGCCTCGGTTCGTTTAGCTCGGTTAGAGAGCCTATTCTATATACTCGGCGGCTTTTTTGCCGCACCGGCTTCATAACTATCGGCCAAGAGTCCGGCCGGAACCAGAGGAGGTCTTTTGGGTGATCCTATGAGGGCGGGTCTACGGTATGACCGGCTCGCCGGCTCCGGCGAGAGACACCGTCGCCCCCAGCCCTGAGAGTTTTTCCTCGAAGTTCTCGTAGCCGCGAAGAACGTGGCCGGCGCCGTCGACGATGGTGGTGCCCTGGGCCACGAGGCCCGCCATTACCAGGCCAGCTCCTCCCCGGAGGTCCGGCGACTGAACGATGGTTCCGGAGAGCCGGCGCGGCCCCCGCACGAGCGCCCGATGCCCGCCGAAGAGGTCGATGCCGGCTCCCATCCGGTTCAGTTCTTCGGCGACCTGGAGCCGGTTCTCGTAGACGTTCTCGGTAAGAATGCCGGCGCCGGAGACCTGCGTAAGTAGCACCAACATCTGAGCCTGGAGGTCCGTGGCGAAGCCGGGGAACGGCAGGGTCGAGATGTCCACCCCAACCAGGCTCTCAGGATCTTCGGCCCGCACCCGAACTGCGTCCTTACCCTGCTCCAGTTCGACGCCCATTTCGCGCAGCTTGTCCAGCTCCATCTTCAGGTGCCTGGGAATAACGTTTTTCACGGTCACGTCTCCGCCGGTGGCGGCGGACGCCATCAAGAAGGTTCCGGCTTCGATCCGGTCGGGCATTACCACGTACTCGACGGGACGCAGCTCTTCGACGCCTTCTATAACGATGCGGCCGGTCCCGGCTCCCTCGATGTGGGCGCCCATCAGGTTCAAAAACTCCGCCAGCGCGACGACCTCCGGCTCGCGGGCGCCGTTCTCGATTATCGTGACGCCGTCGGCCAAGACGGCGGCCATCATCACGTTCTCGGTCGCCGTTACGCTCGGATACTCGAAGAGCACCTCCGCGCCGCGAAGCCCATAGGGGGCCGTGGCTTTGATGAAGCCGTGGTCCAACTCGACCTCCGCCCCCAGCGCCCGGAGCCCGTTGAGGTGGAAGTTGAACTTCCTCAGCCCCAGGTTACATCCACCCGGCGCCGAGACCTCCGCTTCTCCGAAACGCGCGACCAGCGGACCCAGAACCACGATGGACGCCCGCATCTTGCGGACCAGGTCGTAAGGAGCCGTGTACGAATCGAGGTCTCTGGCCTCTATCTGGAGTGTATGCCCCGAGAATTCAGTTCTTGCCCCGAGACCATCGAGAACGGCGAGCATGGTGTCCACGTCGTTTATGCGGGGCACGTTGTGCAGCGTGGTGCGTCCCGGCACGAGAAGCGCCGCGGCTACCAGCTTGAGCGCCGCGTTCTTGGCGCCGGAAATCTCGACCTCTCCGTAGAGCGGTGTCCCGCCCTCGATAAGAAAACGCTCCACTACCGTCCTCCCCGGTGTTTTCTACTTTATCTGGCGAGCCGTGCTATCCGCACGGACTCACAATAGTTTAGAGGCCGCAGATAACAAAATGATTACACCGCGACGACACTTCCGTTACCTGCCCGTCTACCCCTCCCCGTACTTCCGGGCGACGCGGGTAAAGTTCTCCCCGATGCTGCGCCGCCGCTCTATATCTTTGCGGCGGCGGTCCAAATCTTCGTCTTCTTCCTCGGTCTCGCCCAGCTCGGAAAGCTCCTGCTCGGCTCTCTGTACCCGCTCCTCCGCCTCACTGACGTCTATCTCTTCGGCCAGGATCGCCTCTTCCACCAGGATCTGCACCAGGTTCTCAGAGACTTTGAAGAACCCATCCGAGGTCGCGTAGACTGTGGTCTCGTCGCCCTGCAAGATGCGAACGTCTCCAGGCTCCACCGTAGAGATAGTCGGCGCGTGATCTACGAGAACACCGATCTCACCATCGAAGATGCGGGTAATTACCCGATCCACCTGGCCATCAAAGACGGTGTCCAGCGGCGTTATTACCCGGCAAAATAGCTGGCGTCCATCATCCACCACTACTCGTTCTCACCTTCTTCTTCACCGTTCGCGTTTTCCTCACCCTGGCTCTCTTCTTCGCCTTCCTCGGCTTCCTCACCGCTCATGTTGCGGGCTTTCTCAAGGGCCTCATCTATGTCGCCGACCATGTAGAACGCCTGCTCGGGCAGGTCGTCGTGCTGGCCCTCGACGACCTCCCGGAAGCTCCGGATGGTGTCCTCCAGCGAGACGAACTTGCCTTCGAGGCCGGTGAACTGCTCGGCCACGAAGAACGGCTGCGAGAGGAAACGTTGCAACCGGCGGGCGCGGCCCACGATGACCTTGTCCTCCTCAGAAAGCTCGTCCATACCCAGGATGGCTATGATGTCCTGCAGTTCCTTGTAGCGCTGCAGGATGTTCTGGACCTGCTGCGCCACCTGGTAGTGCTCGTCCCCGACGACTGACGGGTCGAGAATCGTCGAGGAGGAGGAGAGCGGGTCCACCGCCGGATAGATGCCCTGCTCCGTCAGCGACCGCGTAAGCTCGACGGTGGAGTCGAGGTGGGCGAACACCGTGAACGGCGCCGGGTCGGTGAAGTCGTCCGCCGGCACGTAGACCGCCTGGAAGCTCGTGATGGAGCCATTCTTTGTGGAGGTAATACGCTCCTGCAAGGCGCCCATCTCGGTGCTGAGGGTGGGCTGGTATCCGACCTCGGAGGGCATCCGGCCCATGAGCGCGGAGACCTCGTTACCGGCCTGGACGAAACGGAAGATATTGTCCAGGAACAGGAGTACGTCCTGCCCCATCTCCTCGCGGAAGTACTCGGAGACGGTTACGCCGGTGAGGCCGACGCGCAGGCGGGCGCCGGGCGGCTCGTTCATCTGACCGAAGATCATGGCCGTGTTCTTGAGGACCCCGGCCTCTTCCATCTCATAGTAGAGGTCGTTTCCCTCACGGGTCCGTTCCCCTACACCGACGAAGACGCTCGTCCCCTCGTACTCCAGGGCGATGTTGTTGATCAGCTCGGTGATGAGCACCGTTTTGCCGACGCCGGCGCCGCCGAACAACCCGACCTTACCGCCCCGGAGCACCGGGCACAGAAGATCGATGACCTTGATGCCGCTCTGGAACTGCTCGGTCTGGACCGAGAGGTCCTCGAATCTGGGCGACGGGCGGTGTATCGGCCAGTAGTCGTCCGGGCTCTCGACCTCGCCCTGCTCGTCCACCGGCTCACCGAGAACGTCCAGCACCCGCCCGAGGACGTTCTGGCCTACGGGCACGGCTATCGGCTTGCCGGTGTCCTGCACCTCAAGGCCACGCTGCAGGCCGTCGGTGCCGGACATAGCGACCGCCCGCACCAGGTCGTCGCCGAGGAGTTGCTGCACTTCGAGGGTCAGAGTCTGTTCGCCTTCGGCGCTCTGCATCTGGACGGTGAGGGCGTTGTAGATCTCCGGTATGTCGTCCCCGGAGAAGCGGACGTCTACTACCGGGCCTTTGACCTCGACGACCGTTCCTACGCCGCCCTGCTGTTGGCCGTCCTGGCCGTTGCGCTGTCCGACTTCCTGTGGGCTGGTCTCGCTGCGGACGTTGCCGCCGTTCTCCTCTGTCATGTAAGCTCCTTTTAGCTCCCTAGCGCTTCTGCGCCGGCCGCAATCTCCAGGATCTCCTGGGTGATCTGGGCCTGGCGCGCCTTGTTCATCTGCCGCGTCAGGTTGTCCGCCATCTCGTTGGCGCTGTCCGTCGCGCTCTTCATCGCCGTCATTCGGGCTCCATGCTCGCCGGCCGCGCTCTCCAATAGCGCCTGCCAGACGACCGTCTCCACGTATTTCGGTATGAGGTCGGTGAGGATCTCATCCACACCCGGTATGTACTCGAACGGGTTGTCGGAACCGCCGTACCGCTGCTCCTCTTCCTCTTCGTCCTCGTCCGGGGCGGCGGGCAAGAGGCGGGTGACGACCGGCTCCTGAACCATGGCGCTCCCGAAGCGGTTGTAGATCAGGTAGACCTCGTCGGCCTCCTCATCCTCGAAAAGGTTCGTCAGGTGACGTCCGACCTCCTGCGAGTGATGGTACTGGGGAGAGTCCGAGAAGCCGGTAAAAATCTTCTCCAACCGGATACCCCGAAACTGGAAGAAAGCTACGGCCTTGCGGCCCATCGCTACCTGCATCAGGTCGTGGTCTTGCTGCTGGCGGAACTGCATCGTGCGCCGGAGAACCTGCGCGTTGAAACCTCCGGCGAGCCCCCGGTCGGCCGTCATGGTGGCGACGGCGACGGTGTTGACCTGCTCCCGTCCGGCCAGCAGGGGATTGTTGCTGTCCTTGGCCTTGCGGGCGATGTCCCGCATCATCTGCTGCATGTTCTCGGCGTAGGGCCGCGAGTGATGCACCCGCGCCTCCGCCTTACGGAACTTCACGCCGGAGACGGTCTGCAGCGCGTTCGTCGTCTTGGCCGTGTTGCGGACCGACTGTATCTGGCGCTGGAGGTCTTTGAGAGAGGCCAAACTTTAGCTCGCCTCTTCCTCTTCCGCTTCTTCGTTCTCATCGCCGCCGACTCCCATCTCTATGGAGACGCCCGTGTCCTCCGGCTCGTAGCTGCGATTGAAATTGTCCAAGGCCTCCTTAAGGCTCTCTTCGTTCTCGTCCGAGAGCTTCTGCTCGCTCCGGATGGACTCCAGGATTTCGTCGTGGCTATCACGCATGTAGCCCCGGAACTGTTCTTCCCAGTCTGGGACGTTGGCCGTCTCGATCTCATCCATGTAGCCGTTGCTGACGGCGTAGATGATGACGACCTGCTCCTCGACCGGCAGAGGCTCCCGCTCGTCCTGTTTAAGGATGGCGAGCTGACGCTCCCCACGGGCCAGGGTATCCTGCGTCGCCTTATCCAGATCGCTGCCGAACTGGGCGAAGCTCTGGAGCTCGCGGAACTGGTTCAGCTCCAGCCGCATCGTTCCGGCGATGCTCTTCATCGCCTTGATCTGGGCCGAACCCCCTACCCGCGACACCGAGTTGCCCGTGTCGATAGCGGGCCGCTGGTTCTGATTGAAAAGGTCGGTGTCCAGGAAGATCTGGCCGTCCGTGATCGAGATGACGTTCGTCGGGATGTACGAGGAGATGTCTCCTGCCTTGGTCTCGACGAGGGGCAGCGCCGTGAGCGAGCCGCCACCGTAGTTGTCCGACATCCGGGCCGCCCGCTCCAGCAGGCGAGAGTGCAGGTAGAAGACGTCTCCGGGATATGCCTCACGCCCCGGCGGACGCCGCAGCAACAGCATCATCTGCCGGTAGGCTACGGCGTGCTTGGAGAGGTCGTCGTAGATGACCAGCGCGTCCCCGCCGTCGTACATAAAGTGCTCCCCGATGGCGCACCCCGCGTAAGGAGCCAGGTACTGAAGCGTCGCAGACTGGGATGCGGAGGCGTTCACGATGGCCGTGTACTCCAGCGCGCCGGCTTCCTCCAGGTCACGCTGGACGGTAGCCACGGCGGAGTCCTTCTGGCCGATGGCGACGTAGATGCACTTAACGTCCTGGTCGCGTTGGTTGATAATCGTGTCGACCACGATAGAGGTCTTGCCGGTCTTGCGGTCCCCGATAATGAGCTCCCGCTGGCCCCGGCCGATGGGAATCATGGCGTCGATGGCCTTGATACCGGTCTGCAGCGGCGTGTTGACCTCCTGGCGCCGGATGACGCCGGGGGCGATGATCTCCACCGGACGGTCGCCTTCAGCCTCGATGTCACCTTTGCCGTCCATCGGCACGCCGAGGGCGTTGACGACTCTTCCGAGTACTCCGCTGCCGACGGGCACGCTCGCCAGGCGCTCGGTGCGCCGGACGGTGCTGCCCTCCTGGATGTGCCGGTCATCGCCCGCGACGATGGCACCAACGTTATCCTCCTCCAGGTTCAGGGCGAGGCCCAGGATCTTCTCCCCCCGGGCGTCCTCGAACTCCAGCATCTCCTGATACATCACGTTGGAGAGGCCGTGGACCCGGGCGATGCCGTCCCCCACGTCCAGTACCTGCCCGACTTCCTCGGTGCGGACCCGGTTCTCGTAGTCCGTGATCGCGCCCTTCAGAATCGAGGAGATCTCCTCCGGCCTGAGCTGTTCAGCCACTTACAACACTCCTCTCGATCATCTCTTGCCGGAGGCCGTTGAGTCTCCCCCGTATACTGCTGTCTATCAACACTCCCCCGAACCGGAAGACCGCGCCACCCATGATGTCCGGGTCCACGCGGGTCTCCAGCAGAACCTCTCTCCCATCCAGGATCTTGCCGAGTCGCTCCTTTATACGCTCCCGCATTTCCTCCGAAAGCTCTACCGCCGTAATAACCTCTACCTCCACCCGGCCGAAGTGCTCCTCCACGAGCTCCTCGTAGCGCCGGAGCACGTCCGGGAAGATCTCATTCCGCCCGTTATCCGAAAGCACCTTGAGGAAGTTGCTCGTCGAGTGGGTCATGTCCTCCGTGAGCTTGTCCAGGGCCCGCCGCTTTTCGCGCTCGGTGATCTGGGGGCTGTAGAAGAACTCTCGTAGCTCTTCGACCTCGTCCAGCGCCTCACCGAACTCCTTGAGATCGTTGAGCACCTCTTCCAACTCTTCGCGCTCGCGGGCGGCGGCGTAGAGGGCTTCGGCGTAAGTAGAGACAGCACTCAAGCGTTCTGGCTCCCGTCCCGCGAGACGCCACCGGCGACCTCGGCCTCCAGGTTGTCCAGGGCCTCGGAGATCAGACGCTCGTGCTCTTCGTCGTTCACTTCACGGCCCAGCACCCTCTCGGAAGCCTCTATGACCATGCCGGCGACCTCGCCACGCACCTCTCTGAGCGCGGTGTCGCGCTCGCGGCCTATCTCCTCGCGGGCGCGCTGGATAATGCGATCACCCTCCTCACGAGCTTCTGCGCGGATTCGCTCCCGCTGGTGCTCACCCTGCTTGCGCGACTCGTCCAGGATGCGCCGGGCCTCGCCGCGGGCCTCGTCGAGCTGCTTCCGGTAGTCGGCCAGAAGTTCACGCGCCTCCTTCCGCGTCTTCTCCGCCTCGTCTATGGCCTGCTCTATCTGGGACTGGCGTTTGTGAATCCTATCCCGTATCGGCGGGTAGACGAACCAGTACAGAAGAGCCAGCAGGATTGAGAAGCTCACGACCTCCCAGAAGATCAAGCTGGTATTGAACAGGTCGAATACGCCCGAGCCACCTTCCATATACTACTCTCCTCCTCTCTCTTCCTATCGTCTATCCTCCGGCAAAAACGAAGGTGAAGAGAATAGCGAACACCAGCGCATAGAGGGCGAACGCCTCGACCAGTCCGATGCCGAGGAACATCAGCGTCCGTGTCTGCTCGAAAGCCTCCGGTTGCCGGTGGATGGAGGCGATCGTCTGCCCGATCAGGTACCCCATTCCGGCTCCCGCGCCGATGACCCCTCCACCGGCCGCGATGCCGGCCCCGAGGTAAGTCAACCCCGTTTCGATGTTCCCGCTAGCCTGAAGTAGCGCCAACATTTCCATATATTACTCCTCTCTATTCTTTTGCTCTACTTGCCAACCACTCTAGTGAACCTCGCTGGCGAACATAGCCTGCTCTATGTAAACCTGCGAGAGTATAGCGAATATATACGCCTGAATTACAGAGACAAAAATCTCGAAGGCGTACAGCACTACCGCCGCCGGCACGGAGATAGCCGCCGTGGCAGTGCCGAAGGTCAAAATGAGACTGAGGAACACGAATATAAGGAGGTGCCCCGCCAGCATGTTGGCGTAGAGCCGTAACCCCAGCGTGAGCGGCTTGGTGAGGTACTCCTGCAGGAACTCGAGGGACCATATAAAGGGAACCATCGGTTTCGGCATGCCGGGAGGCGCGAAGCTCTTCATGTATCCTCCGACGCCGTTACGCCGGAACGCCTGGTACTGGGTTATGAGCAGGGTGATCAGGGCCAGCGTCAGGGTGAAAGAGATGCTGCTGGTGACCGGGAAGCTGTTCGGAAAGAGCCCGATCAGGTTCAGCGTCAGAATAAATACGAACAGCGTCAGGGTGTAGGGGAATATCTTTCGACCTTCCTCGCCTTGCTGGCCCGCGATGTGGTTGCGTCCGAAGTTGAAGGTGTCTTCCACGATCACCTGATAAGCGCCCGGCCGGTCCTTGAGGATTCTGCTCCCTACGAAAAGTATTAGAAATGTTATCGCCGTCCCAAAAAAAAGGAACCAGATGGATTTGTTTATCGAGAGGTCTACCGGGCCAATGTGTATGGGTATGACCCACTCGTGGCTCGCCTCCCAGGTGTGCAAGATTTTCTCTCGTATCTCTTGCTGACTGAGTTGCGCCAGCATGGTTAGTTGCGCCACCGTAGCCGTCAAACTCTCAACCTCCGCTCCATCCTATGATCTCCAATATATGCGGCTTGGTCGATCCTACTCCTCTTACTCAGCAACACCGGTATCAACAATATGTTCTCTGCTGCGTAGACCGATGCGAAGGCTACCAGCATCGTAACCGTTGGCCAAAGGTCGAGGTAAGCGGGAACCCCTAAAGCCGCTGCGGCGAATCCCAAACGCGCTATAAAGGAGACTCCGCCGACCGTCATGCCGGCGGCGGTCGAGCTTCCCGTCATGAGCGAAGCCGTAAGGGCCGTCGAGACGAAACTTATTAGTCCAATTATTACCCCGTATAGCAGTGCCGTCGCGTAAGCCGCGCCATAGAAATACAACGTTACAGCGCCGGCCAGCGCCGAGAGCCCGAGAACGAAAGCCGCGTACACTGTAGCCAGCCGCCAGTGAGGGCTCATCCGCCGCCCAACTTTTTGAGTTGTAGATAGGTGTAGAAGAGTGCAACGGCGAAACCCGCCACCACGCCGAGGAGCAAGAATAGCGGGACCGTGCCCAACAAACTGTCGAGCAGATAACCGCCCGCGGTGAGGCCGGCAACGATGAGCAGAATAGTAACCCCGACACCTATGTAACGGGCGTAATCCGACCCCATGCCACCCTCACGGAAACTCGTGTAAACCATCGAAAGGATCATACCCTACTGCCCAAACTGTTGCAATCAGTTTCAAACACTCGGGAGAACCGGCATCCCGACGTCGAGGGCCGTAAGTTACCTGATATCTTCGTCCTCCGAAAACTGGATCATCTTTAGTCCGCCTTCGGCAGCGAGCTCCACTGCGAGCGGGTCTGGATACCCGCCGGCGTAGTGGACCTCCTCGATGCCGGCGTTCATGATCATCTTTACGCACAACAGGCACGGTTGATGGGTACAGTACACCGTCGCTCCCCGCACCGTGACCCCGTGATACGCCGCCTGGATAATAGCGTTCTGCTCGGCGTGGAGCGTGCGCTGGCAACTCTCCCTGCCGTCCACGATGCGGATGAGGCATCCCACGTCGTCGCAGTGCGGCATTCCGGCCGGGCTGCCGTTGTAGCCGGTGGTGAGGATACGCTTGTCCCGCACGATCACCGCGCCAACGGCGAGCCGCGGACAGGTAGAGCGGGTGGCAACCTCGTGCGCGATCCGCATGAAGTACTCGTCCCACGAGGGGCGGGGCGGCTTCCTTCTGTGTGGCGCGGCCTCCGGCGCAGGGTTCCTAGAGGGTTCCATACAGCCTGTCCCCCGCGTCACCGAGGCCCGGCACGATAAACGCGTTGTCGTCCAGCTCCGGGTCTACGGCGGCGGTGTAGAAGTCTACATCGGGGTGCTCGGAGGTTACGCGCTCGACGCCCGGGACGGCGGCGACAGCGTGGATGCAGGAGATCTCGGTCGCCCCGTGTTCTTCCAGCTTGGCGAGCGTAGCGGAGAGGCTACCCCCCGTGGCGAGCATGGGATCCAGCACGATCACGAAATACTCTCTCAACTCCCCCGGCAGGTTGACGTAGTACTCGACCGGCTCGGCGGTCTCTTCATCCCGCTGTAAACCCATAAAGCCTACGGTGGCCGTCGGGAGCAGCGCGAGGGCGCCGTCGAGCATACCAAGACCTGCGCGGAGCACCGGTACGAGGCAGACCGGGGCGGAGATCTTCTGCACCTCCGTCTCCTGCAGCGGGGTCCGGATCTTGGCTGTGCGCGTCGGCAGTTTTCCGGCAGCTTCTCCAACCAGGATCATGGCCAGCTCCCGCATTACGCGACGAAACTCCGGCAAACCGGTCTCCTCGTTGCGTAGAACAGCGACCTTTTGCCGGCTGAGCGGTCGGTCCACGACGTGCAGGTTGGCCGCCTCAAGCATAGAGCGGATAAGCCTCCGTCAGAGAGGCGACCCGGTCACGCAACCCCCCGGTCTCGCCCCGGGCAGCGGCGGCGATAATGGCACCGATTTCGCGCATTTCGTCTTCACCCATCCCGCGGGTGGTCATGGCCGCGGTCCCGAGCCGGACGCCGCTGGTCACCATAGGGCCTTCGGGGTCGCCCGGGATCATGTTCTTGTTGCACGTCACCCCGACCTCGTCTAGTAGCTCTTCAAGCTCCTTGCCGGTCGTCCCCGTGCCGCGCAGATCCACGAGTATGAGGTGGTTGTCCGAGCCGCCGGAGACCAAATTCAAACCGCCTTCGAGTAGCCCGTCGGCCAGCGCCCGGGAGTTTTCGACGATCTGCCGGGCGTAGTCCTTGAACTCGGGCTTTAGCGCCTCCCCGAAAGCCACCGCCTTGGCGGCTATGACGTGCATCAGGGGACCACCCTGCATACCGGGGAAGACCCGGCTGTTAACCTTTTTGGCTAACTCTTCGCGGCAGAGGATCAGACCCGCCCGCGGTCCGCGCAGCGTCTTGTGGGTCGTGGTGGTGACGATCTCGCTGTAGGGAACCGGGGAAGGATGGACCTCCGCCGCCACGAGCCCGGCGATGTGGGCCATGTCAACCAGCAGGTAGGCGCCGACCTCGTCGGCGATCTCGCGGAAGCGGTCGAAGTGGATGACGCGCGGGTACGCGCTGGCCCCGGCGATGATCATGCGCGGCTTCTCCCGCAGCGCCGCATCCCGGACCTGATCGTAGTCTATAAACCCGTCTTCCCTCACGCCGTAATGCGCGAAGTCGTACATCCTGCCGCTGAAGTTGAGCTTCATGCCGTGCGTAAGGTGCCCGCCGTGCGCCAGATCCATCGAGAGCACCTTGTCACCCGGCTCCAGTAGCGCCGCGTAGGCCGCCTCGTTGGCCTGACTCCCCGAATGCGGCTGCACGTTGGCGTGCTCCGCCCCGAAGAGCTGTATGGCCCGCTCTATCGCGAGCCGCTCGGCCTTGTCTACCTGCACACACCCGCCATAGTACCGCTTGCCTGGATAGCCCTCGGCATACTTATTGGTGAGCACGGAACCCTGCGCCGCGAGCACCGCCTGGGAAGCGAAGTTCTCGCTGGCTATGAGCTCGATCGTCGTTCGCTGGCGCTCCAGCTCGCCGTCCAGCGCGTCCTGAACCTCCGCGTCGACTTCGGTATAAGGACCTATCATAGGTTTACCTCCACTTCAGGTTCAGTATTGTAGTGGTCGTTTTCGTCCCAAGATCTCCCGATAATCGGTCTCTGAAACCGGTCTTCCCGGCCTCTAGCTCCGCCCGCAGTATAGACTTTGTCCGGGGCGCTCTCAAACGTTCTCTCTCGTTTCTCCGGCTATCCGGCGTAGTTCGGTCTCGTCGAGCACCTCGTTGGCCCGTAGAAGCCGTGCTTCGCTGTCGGCCAGATCGACGACCGCGGAGGCTTCGCCCGCGCCGGTCTCTCCTTCGACGATGGCGTCTACTGCCTCTACGATACGAGGATCTACTTCTTCTACAGCTGCCGGCGCCGGCTCACCGGCCAGGTTCGCGCTGGTTGCGTACAGCGGTCCACCGTAGGAGCCGAGCAGCCCCCCAATGACCTCATGGTCCGGGACCCGCACCCCGATGGTTCCACCGCCTTCCTTCCTCATAACCAGGGTCAGCGGACCGGGCCAGTAGCGTTCCGCGAGCTTCTCCGCCAGCGCTGGAATGTATGGGACCATCTGGAAAGCCTCTTCACGCGTGGCGCAGAGCAAGGCTATCGGTTTCTCCGGGTCTCTGTGTTTTATCTCCGAGAGACGACGCAGACCATGCTCGGCAGCAACGAGCCCTACCACAGTCTCGGTAGGAGCGAGTACAACCCCGCCCTCCCGCAGTATTTCGGCTGCCGCCTCGACGGAGACCGCTTTCACCCCGTCCACCTCGAAAGCACCGCGCGGGGTGTGCCGGTCAGGTCATCGCGTGTTCCGAGCGGTACGAACCCCGCCTCACGACCCAGTTCCGACACCGCTTCGGCCTGTCCGTTGCCGACCTCCAGAACGACGTCCGCGCCGTTCTCTAGCAACGGTCCAGCCTCGGCGAAGATGCGCCGATAGAAAGACAGCCCGTCCGGGCCGCCGTCGAGGGCGGAGTGCGGGTCCCAATCCCGCACTTCGGGCGCCAGATATTGCAGGTCTGCGCTTCTGACGTAAGGCGGATTAGAGACGAGCAAAGAAACTTTCTCGCCCAGGTCCTTCAGGTCGGAGAAGAGGTCGGCCCGGTAGAAGAATAGCTCTGCTCGCGCGGCTTCGGCGTTTTGGCGGGCGGCTTCGAGCGCTTTCTCCGAAGAGTCGGTGGCGTGGACCTCGCAGTACGGGCGTTCCTGGGCTATCGAGATCGCGATGGCGCCGGAGCCGGTACCGAGGTCGAGAACCCGGCACCGTCCCGCACGCCGGTCGATCACTTCCCGCGCCGCCTCGACCACGCTCTCGGTGTCGGGGCGCGGGATAAGTGTCTCTTCGTTCAGCTCCAGCTCGAGCTGCCGGAAGTACGCGCGGCCCAGAATTCGCTGCACGGGCTCGCGTTGCTTTCGACGCGAGATCCAGGTCCCATAAACGGCGTGTTGCTCTTCGCTCAGATGAGTTCGACCGACGAAGACCTCCGCCCTCCCTATCCCGAGCAACTCCGCCAGTAGAACCTCAGCAGAGGCCGCAGGCTCCGGCACGCCGGCATTTTCCAACTCTGCCGTGGCATCCCGCACGGCATCCCGAACACCCCACCGGGCGCCTGTCGCGCCGGTTCGCACTCTGCTAGCCCGGGGCTCCGGCGGTCTCTGCGGCCAGCCGGTCGGCCCTTTCTTTGGCGGCGAGAGCCTGGGTAAACTCGTCCAGGTCCCCGGCCAACACAGTCTCCAGGTTGTGGGAGGTCACCCCGACCCGGTGGTCCGTAATGCGCCCCTGGGGGAAATTGTAGGTGCGGACCTTGGCCGAGCGGTCCCCGGTCCCGACCTGGGCCTGGCGCAGCGCACCCTCCCGCTCCTGCTGCTCGCGCATCTCGCGCTCCAAAAGGCGCGACTTGAGTATCCGCAGCGCCTGTTCCTTGTTCTGGAGCTGACTCTTCTCGTTCTGGCAGGTCACGACCAATCCGGTCGGCTTGTGCGTGATGCGGACCGCCGAGTCTGTGGTGTTCACGCTCTGGCCGCCGGGGCCACTAGAACGGTAAACGTCTACTTCAAGGTCACTTTGGGAGATCTGGACCTCCACGTCCTCAGCCTCCGGCAGCACGGCGACCGTCGCGGTAGAGGTGTGGATGCGCCCCTGGCTCTCGGTCTTCGGGACCCGTTGGACCCGGTGGGTCCCGCCCTCATGCTTGAAGATCGAGTAAGCCCGGTCGCCGGAGACTTCGAGGGCCACTTCCTTGTAGCCACCGACCTCGGCGGGGCTTGAGGACATCGTCCGGTGTTTGAAACCCAGGCGGTCCGCGTAGCGGGCGTACATGTCGAAGAGCTCGCCCGCGAACAGGGCGGCCTCGTCCCCGCCGGTTCCGGCCCGTATCTCCAGGATCACGTCCTTATCGTCGTTCGGGTCCCGGTCTATTAGCTCGGCCCTGATCTGCTCCGCAAGCTCCTGCGCCCGTTCCTCGGCATCCCGGGCCTCCGCCTCGTAGAACTCTCGTTCTTCGGCATCTTCGGCCTGCGGGACCAGCTCCCGCGCTTCCTCACCGGCCTTCAGGGCGTCGAGCAACTCCTGCGAAATCTCCGCGCCGCGCCGCATTTTGGCGTGCTCTTTCGCCACCTCCGTGTAGCGGCGCTGGTCAGAGTAGATGTCCGGGTCGGAGAGTTCCTCCGTCAACGCTTTGTAGCGGCCCAGAGTCTCCTCGGCCAGCTTGAGCACCTGCTCGTCCATCAGATCACCAGCTTGTTCGTCGCCTCGTTCGGCTCCAGGCTCGACTCTTCTTCCATCGCGAGCACCTTCTTCAACGAAGCCATCGCAACCTCGACCATGTCGTCCGAAGGCTCCCGCGTCGTCAACTTCTGCATCTGCAAACCTGGCCAGACAAGAACCTTGACTACAGGGTTAGTCTGGTGCCGGGCACTCCACATAATGAACTCGAACGCTATACCGGCCACGAGCGGGATAACGACTATGCGGCTGACGATCATGTACAGCCAGCCTTCCACACCGAGCAGGGAGAACGCCAGGATACTCAAGACGAGCACGTAGAGCACGAAGCTCGTTCCGCAGCGGACGTGGCTTGTGTCCAGCTTGTGGGAGTTCTCGGGGATCAACTCCTCGCCCCGTTCGTAGACCTTGATCGCTTTGTGTTCCGCCCCGTGATAGGCGAAAAACCGTTTGATGTCGCGGCTGACGGCGGTGATGATCACGATGTACGCGATAAAGATCGCGATCCGCAGCGCGCCCTCGACCAGGTTGAAGACGACCGGGTTCTCGATGCTGCTGCCGAGCAGCGCGCCCAACCCCTTTGTGCCGAGCACCGGGGCGGCCAGAAACAGCAGGAGCGCCAGCCCGAGCCCGAAAAGCAGCGTTAGAGCGATCTCTTTCTTCGAGAGCTCCTCTTCCTCGCCGAGGGCGATGTTGGTCGAGAGGGTAAGCGCCTTCATGCCGAGCCACAGCGTCTCTGTGAGCGAGAGAAAGCCGCGAATGATCGGCAACCGGAACAGCTTGCTCTTTCGCGTAACGGAGCGGAAACGCTCCGCTTTTATGTCCACGTCGCCGGAGGGCGTACGGACCGCCATCCCCCAGAAGTTGGGGGAGCGCATCAGGACGCCCTCCATTATGGCCTGTCCGCCGACCCTCAAAGCGCTGGTTCCTTACTGCTGTTGTTGGCGGGAGCGGCGGCGGTTCTCGAACCGCTGCACTCGGCCGCCGGAGTCCACGATCCGCTGCTTACCCGTATAGAACGGGTGGCACACGGAGCAAACGTCTACCGTGATGGTGTCCCCCGCCGTCGAGCGGGTCTCGAACTCGTTGCCGCACATGCAGCGCACGAGCGTCGTCGTGTATTCGGGATGAATGCCGGTCTTCATAAAAACCTCCGTCTCTGATTTATATGGTCGTCTTACAGTTTATTACGTTTGTCCAGAAAAAGGACAGCCGGGCGCTCTGGCCCGGCCGTCCGATACTTCCCTCTCTACGCCCGGACGCGCTGGAGCTCGCGGAGGAACTCGGTATTGGTGCGCGTCTCTTTGAGCTTGGTGATAAGGAGTTCGATCTTCTGGTTCGATTCGAGGGCGTTCAGTATGCTGCGGACCTGCCAGACGCGCTGCGCCTCGCCGGGCTCCATGAGCAGCTCCTCTTTCCTCGTGCCGGAGTCCTCGATATTGATGGCCGGGTAGATTCGCTTGTTCGCAAGCTTCCGGTCGAGTCTGAGCTCCATGTTGCCCGTGCCCTTGAACTCCTCAAAGATGACCTCGTCCATCCGGCTACCGGTCTCGACCAGCGCGGTCGCGAGCACCGTGAAAGATCCGCCGTTCTCGATATTGCGCGCCGCCCCGAAGAACTTCTTCGGCGGGTAGAGCGCCGCGGAGTCCACACCACCGGAGAGGATTCGGCCCGAAGCCGGGGCCGCCAAGTTGTACGCCCGGGAGAGGCGGGTTATGCCGTCCATCAGGACGACCACGTCCTCGCCTTCCTCGACCAGACGTCGCACGCGCTCCAAGAGTAGCTCGGCGACGGCTATGTGGTTGTCCGCCGGCTGGTCGAAGGTCGAGGCCACGACCTCAGCCTCGGGGACGCTGCGCTGCCAGTCCGTGACCTCCTCCGGCCGCTCATCGGCCAGGAGCACGAAGAGCTTAACCTCCGGGTAGTTGGCGACGACGGACTGCGCGATCTGCTGCAGGATGGTGGTTTTGCCGGCCTTAGGGGGCGAGACGATCAGGCCGCGCTGCCCCTTACCGATGGGAGCCACCAGGTCTATTACCCTGGGCGCTATATCGTTGGGCTTCCACTCCAGGCGCAGCCGCTCCGATGGATAGAGCGGGGTCAGGTCGTCGAAGTTCTGCCGCCAGCGGCCCTTTTGAGGTTCCTTGTCGTTGACGGTCTCAATGCGGACCAGGGCCGGGTACTTCTCGCCGTCGCGGGCCGGACGTATCTGCCCGACAATGTGATCGCCGCGCCGAAGGTTGAACCGCTTTATCTGAGAGGTCGAGACGTATACGTCGTTCTTTCCCTGGCTGTAGCCGCCGGTCCGCAGGAAGCCGAACCCGTCAGGCAGTACGTCCAGGATTCCGCTCTGCTTTGGGCCGTCGGACTTGTCCTGCGGCTTCTGGCCGCCCCGATCCCGCTGGCGATCTTGACGATCCTGGCGCTCTTTGCCGGGCTTGCGCTCTTCGCGCCGCCGCTCGACCTCTTCGGGCTCCGCCACGACAGCCGTATCGGCCTCCCCGAAGCCATCCACGGGAGCCTGTGTAGCGGCCTCCTGCGTGGCGCCGGCACCGTTGGTGGCGGGCGCCTCGGTCGCGCCGTTGGTCGGCGCGGGCGCGCTGTCTTCTTCGCGGGTGGCCCGCTGTCCGGCGGCCTGCTCGGTGGCGACCTTGTAGATCATCTCGGCCAGCTCGTTTTTGCGGTACCTGCGGTACTGCTCAATGCCGAGTTGGGAGGCGATCTGGTGCAGGTCGCTCAGGCGCTTGCGTTCGAGGGTGGCTAGTTCGGTCATGCTGTTCTACCTTTCCTGTATTGCGATAAGAAATCGTTCGTCATGTTCCCTGTGGGTTACTGCTTAAAGTTGGAATCCTTGTATACCGGCGTCCGGCTCCAGGACATGGATGGTGTCGATAAATCTTACCATACGAGGTTCGGTGCACATAACTACCGAGTGTGTCCTACCCCCGCCCCTGAAGTAGCGAACGCCGTTCAACGTCTCTCCGGGCGTGATGCCGGTCGCCGCGAAGATTACGTTCTCGCCGCGCACCAAGTCGTCCAGTGCGAGCTTCCGCTCCGGATCTGCGAGGCCGTTCTCCTTTAGCTTCTCGACCTGCGAACGTTGCGTGGGCCACATGGTCGCCTGCATCTCGCCGCCCAGGCACTTTATCGCCGCCGCCGCCAGAATGCCCTCCGGCGCACCCCCGATGCCGATCACCGCGTGCAACTCCGACCCGCGTAAACCCACGGCTATTGCCGGCGTAAGGTCTCCCTCGGCCCGGATCTGGATGCGCGCCCCGGTCTGCCGGATCTCCTCGATCAAATCCTCGTGCCGCTCCCGGTCGAGCACGGCGACGGTTATCTCCGAGGGTCGGCGCTCAACCGCCTCCGCTATGGCCTCTATGTTGTCGGCGACCGGGGCGTCGATGTCTATCTTTCCTTTCGCCCTCGGGCCTACGATCAGCTTCCTCATGTACATGTCCGGCGTCCTCAACATACCCCCGTTCGGGGCCACCGCCAGCGCGGATATGGAGCCTTCCTGGCCTTTGATGAGGAGTTGCAACCCCTCGACCGGCTCGACCGCGAGGTCAACCTCGGGCGCGTCCCCGCCGAGCTTGTCCCCGACGCTCAGGATCTCCGGGTGGGTTTTCAGACGCCGTAACTGTCCACTCTCATCCAGGCGCTCTTCCCTGAGGATCGCCACCTCGCCGGCTACCGACACCTTTTCGAGCTCTTCGCGGAATAGCCGCGTCGCAAGGGTGTACGCTTTCTCAGGCGCGCCGGAGCCTTCGAGGCGCGCGACGCCTAGCGCCACCTGCTCGGTTACGGCGGCGTACTCGATGGCCGTCTGCGCGATGGAATCCGGCCGAAGTTCGAACGAACTAATAGGCAATCACCCAACCTCCCTCTCCCGACATCCACCCGCGTCGAGCAGGCTGATTTACTAGCGAGAGCTTCGTAGGAACGGTGCGGGACGCTTCCACGCCTGCGGCGGGAACCCGCCTTCGTTAACCTAAATTATATACCAGCATCTGTAGATTAACCACCGTCTTTGGCGACCGCTTCCCGCGCCAGCCCGAGCAAAGCCTCATCAAGACCGTCGCCCACGGGGTCGTTGTCGCAGTACAGTACGGGCCTGCCCTCCTGAGAACCGCGCCGGGTCACGACGTCTACCGCCGCCGCTTTAATCTCCGTCAGGTACGCCTCGGCGTTCTTTATATTGTCCAGGTCCTCGGCCAGCCGCCGCCGGTCGGACAGGTTACCCGAAGCCCCCACGACCTCGCATCCGTACTGCTCCTCCAGGTGCTCTGATAGCTTCTCCAGAACCTGCGGGGGCGCCGTCGAGATGTAGGCGACGCGCAACCCTTTCACGTTCCCTACAGGACGGGGCCGGAAGACCGTGGGGATCACCTCTATCCCCGGCTTTAGCTCCCGAACGGCCTCCACGATATTCTGGACCTTCTTATCTTCCGCCATCGGCTCCTCGCTCATAGTCAGGAGTAGGAGGTCGGAGATCAGGACCCGGTAACTCCCCAGAAAGCCTGTGATGTACTCCGGGTCTTGGTTCGCGCCCGCCACGAGCATGCGGCGGTCCAGCACGACCGGTGGTATGGTCGCCCCCGAACCGTCGAACACCGTGATGCCGGTATCGAGCCCGTTGGCGATCCTCGCGCCTTCGAGCACGTTGGAGACGAAGGGCTCCCCGGACAGTCCCCCGCCGCAGCGGCGGCATCCCACGGTCGTGACCCGGCTGAGGGCCGCCGTCTCGTAGTAGTCGCTCGCGGCGTGCGCCCCGCGTTCCAGGGCTTCGAGCAAGTAGTCGCTACCAACGGTGAGCTTGCGGCCCTCGATCACCTCCGGCTCCGGCGGCCCGCCCCGTCCCATCGAGACGACGCCGGGATCAAAGCCTTCCCGCGCCAAGAGCCGGGCCAGGTACCCGGAGATAGCCGTCTTCCCGACCCGCTTCCCCGTCCCGATAACCGCCAGCGACGGTTTATCCGAAACGTTGTGCAGCTTCGGGGGCCGGAGCTCGAAGTCGCTGCCAACGTAGCGGGCGCCGGTCGCCAACGCCAGAGACGCTATCCGCATCCGCTCCCGATAGCCGACCACCGGCTCGTCCGAGAGGTCCACCACAACGTCTACCTCGTACTCTCCGAGGGCTTTCTCGACCGCGGCGACCGGCGAAGCGGCCTTCACCAGCGGCACGCCGTAGTCGGTTCCTTCCTTGAGTTTCTCCGTGCCACCGAGGAAGGCTGCGGCGACCCCGTCGACGCCCAGGTCTTCACGGACTTTCCGCATGGCGTCGAGGACGACGGGCGGATAGTGTTCGCCGTCGATCAGGAACAGCGCCCGCACGTTTTACTGGTCGCCGGAGACGCCGGCCGTGGAGTCTATCTTCTCCTCGTGATGCGAGTACTCCTGGGTCGCGGAGTTGAAATCTACCGTGATCTCGCGCTGCTTGAAAGGGTACTTGCGGAACACCTGCACGCGGCCGTTCTCGATCTCGATGATGTTGTAGCAGGGGCGGGTGTTTCCTCGCAGGCGGGTGGTAGAGGCCGTGCCGGCGTTGACGAGGAACATGTTCTCCAGCTTCCAGGAGTACGGCACGTGTTTGTGTCCCGAGAGCACCATGTTCACCCCCACCTCGTCCAGTAGCTCCAGCACGTCGCCGGCATCGAAGATGATGTTGCGCTCCCGGCCCGTGCCGGGTATCGGCATGAGGTGGTGGTGGACCACGAAGATCTTGAGCTTATTACCCGCGTCTTTGAAACCCTCGCGAATAAAGTCGTAGCGCTCGCGCCCGATCCGTCCGTCGTTCAGGTCCGGCTCCGACGAGTCCACCCCCACCATCACGGCGTCCTCGAAGTCTATGACCGAGTACCGCTCGCCGAAGAGCCGCTCGAAGTGTAGATAGCCTACGTTGCGCGAGTCGTGGTTGCCGGGGATCACCATGACGTGCTCGCAGCGCAGCCGGCCCAGGTACTCGGCCGCCGTCTCGAATTCCTGGCGATATCCGGCGGCGGTCAGGTCCCCCGAAACGACGACCGCCGTAGGGTTCAGATCGTTGACCTCCAGAATCGTGCGCTCCAGAAGGTCTGGGATAAAAAACGGGTTGTTGCCGCAGTGGATGTCACTGATCTGGCAGATGGTCAACCGGCCGCCCGTGCTCATGCTCTCCCTGATGGCTGGGACCCTGAAAACATCGTCCGAAGTATACCAGAGGCGTTTGCTCCTACGCCGAAGCTATCCTCTCACATCTTTTCTGGAGCTTCGACCCCCAGCAGGTCGAGACCGGCCCGGAGCACGGTCTTGGTCGCGGCGCACAGCGCGAGCCTTCGTGTTCGCACGGCGGCGTCGTCTACCAATACCCGGTGTACCGTGTAGAACTGGTGGAAGCGGGTAGCGAGGGTCTCCAGGTAAGTCGGGACCGGATGCACCTCACGCCTGCCGGCCGCGTTGCCGATCACCCTCGGGAAGTCCAGCAACTCCATCACCAGCGCCCGCTCCTCGGAGGCGAGATCACCGGACGGGAAGCCCGTAACTTCGTCCAGACTGATCCCGGCACGCTCGAAGATGCTGGCTATGCGGGCGTGGGCGTACTGGACGTAAAAGACCGGGTTCTCGTCGGACTGCTGAATTGCGAGGTCCAGGTCAAAGTTCATTTCGGTCTTGTGGGAGGACCGGACGTAGAAGTAGCGGGTCACATCCTCCCCCACCTCATCCATGAGCTCGTCGAAGGTTACGAAGGTACCGGCCCGCTTGCTAACCTTTACCTGCTCCCCCTCGCGGACGAGCTTCACCAGTCGCACCAGCTCCACGTCCAGGAAGTCGCCCGGTATGCCAAGAGCCACCAGCCCGGCCCGGATGCGCGGCGGGTAACCGGCGTGATCGGCGCCGAGCACGTCTACCGCGGTCCCGAAGCCCCTTTGGTACTTGTCCCGGTGGTAGGCGATGTCCGGCACCATATAGGTATAAGTACCGTCGCTCTTCACCAGCACCCGGTCCTTGTCGTCCCCGAACTTCGTGGACTCCAGCCACAGGGCGCCATCACGCTCGTAGACGTGCCCCGCCTCTCGCAGTTCCTCGATCAGGGCTTCTATCGCGCCGGACTCGTAGAGGCTCTTCTCGTTGAAGTAGTTATCGAAGTTGGCCCGCGCCCGCTTCAGGGTCTTTCCGATATCGTCCATGCACCAGCGGGTGGCGAAGGCGCTGATCTCCGCCAGCGCTTTCTCGCGGCCCATGTCGAGGTACACCTCGTCGCGTTCGTCGGAGAGAGATTGGGCTATCTCCCGGATGTACTCGCCCCGGTAGAGCGCGTCGGGTTCGGTGACGGGCCAGGCTTCGTCGTAGAGCTCCGCGTAGCGGAGGGCGACGGACTCTCCGAGGAGCCGGATCTGGTTCCCCCCGTCGTTGAAGTAGTATTCACGCGACACCGGCCAACCGGCCGCCTCCAGTATCCGGGCCAGCGAGTCCCCGTAGGCCGCGTGCCGCCCGTGCGCGACCGTCATCGGACCCGTGGGGTTTACGCTGACGTACTCCAACAAAATCGGCTCCCCGGAAGGCTCCCGGCGTCCATAGTTCTCGCCGCTCTGGAGAAGTTTTCTTATCTCCCCCCACAGAGCTTCGTCCGAGAGCCAGAAGTTGATAAACCCCGGCCCTGCAACCTCGACCTTCGCGACGAAAGAAGCGTCGAGGGCTGCGGCCAGGCTACCGGCAACCTCCTTGGGGTTGCGACGAAATATCCGCGCGTTGGACAACGCCACGTTCGTCGCGAAATCGCCGTGCGCGGCTTCGTTCGGACGCTCGACGTGGACTTCTTCCAGCTCTACGCCGTACACCTCGCGGGCCGCGTCCCGCACGATCCCGGCCAGCTTCGTCTCCAGACTCATTATCCCGTCACTCATCCCGCTCCAGTAACTC
>JALYGE010000016.1 GCA_030777225.1 Actinomycetota bacterium | reverse complement strand
ATTTGTGATCTGAAAGATCGCTGGGATACAGGCGGAGAGGTGAGAACATAAGATGAGAACATAAAGGGACTCCAGAAACCGGCTGTGTTGCTGATCAAGCCCCATTATCTACCTTCTCACACAGCTTCTAGTTGGGACCGAACATTTCCTCTTCCGGCCTCCACGCCAAACCCAAGAGCGGCGGGGGCGCCGAGTCCGCGAGCTTCTCTCGCGCCCGGGCTATCAGCTTCGAGAAGCCTTCGAACTCCTCCGGCGAGAACCAGAGCGTGAGGTTCCCATGATGCAACGTAACCTGGCCCATGGAGCAGCGAACCACCCGTGCGCGCCCGCCCCGCGCCAGCTCTCCGTACTGGGCCAGGCTCCGCGCCGCCTCCGCGAGCACACCGGCGAGATCCAGAAACTCCCCGTGCGATACCCTGAGCCCTAAAGCACCCCACAGGATGCTCACCACCCCGTCCGCCCCGCGAACCACCCTGCGCCGTACGCTGTAGGACGCCAGAATGGCAGCCTTTACCCTGCCCGGTCTCTCAGCCAATGCTACCCCACCATTTCGCTGTGAATGAGAATCATTTGCAGCAGGGATCATACTAGCTCCGCACGGCGTGATTCAAGCGCGTTTTGGAGCGGGGTCTACCGTTGGCCCAGTTCGTTGTCCAGCAGCAAGAGGGCGGCGCCGTCTTCGCCGGCCATGCGCAGGCGTTCGGCGATATCGGTGGCGCTCTTCTCTTCCTCGACCTGCTCGGTGACGAACCAGTTGAGCAGCACCTGCGCCGGGTAGTCCTTTTCCTGTACGGCGAGGTCGTAGAGGGCGTGGATGCGGCCCGTGATCTCCTTTTCGTGTTCCAGCGCCTGCTCGACGGCGTCGAGTGCGGACCGGTAGGCATAGGGTGGGGCGTCTATCGCCTGTAGCTGAACAGACTCGCCGCGGTCGAGCAGGAAGTCGAAGAACTTCATCGCGTGTTCCTCTTCCTCCCGGGCCTGTCGGCGCATCCAGTGGGCGAAGCCGGGCAGGTTCGCCACTTCGAACGATCCCGCCATAGAGAGGTAGAGGTAGGCGGAGTAGAATTCGTGCTTGATCTGCTCCCCTACCACATCCCGGACCGCCTTTTTCATTGAGGTCTGTGTACTCTCGCTCATGCCGCTCCCTTCCGATCTCGTCATAGGAATGTTACGCTGCGCGTCTGCTAGCTTCAAGTGTTGCAAAATGTGGCCTCCGGGTCAGGTGGACGCCGGACGGGTCTTGGGAGCCGCGAGTACAGCGTCGAGGATCGGTGCCATCGAGCTACGGAACGGGTCGGTCGCCGGCAGCCCGGTCTCGTCGGAGACTTTCGAGATGAACTCCTCGGCTTCGGTGTCGTCCAGGCCTTTGGTATTGACGCTCACGGCGACTACCGGGGCGGGTTTTACGAGGGCGGCGACTTCCTCGTAGAGCCGGATCGCGCGGGCAGGCTCCGGGCGCGGGGTGAGGCCCATGATCTTCTCTTCCGAGGCGTCGGCGCAGAGGACTAGACAATCGGGGCAGGAGCCGTGCAGCAGGGAGAGGGTGACGCCGGAGTAGGCCGGATGCCCGAGCGAACCCTGACCCTCGACCAGGATCAGGTCCGGCGAACTCTTCGCCGCCTGCAACACGAGCTGCTCCGCGGCGCCCGCCACGAAGTCCGAAACGACAGCATCAACGCTAATACCCCGCCCGGCGATGATGATGCCGGTCTGGCCCGTGGCGACGAACTCCGCCGAAACCCCGGCCTCCTCCGCCGCCCGCTGCAGCTCCAGGGTGGCAGTCTTTTTGCCAATGGCGGCGCTGGTCCCGACGGTGAGGGCGACCTTCGGCTCCACCTCTAGACCTTCGCCGGAGAAGAGCGGTATGTCTTCGGGCGGCTGGCGTACGTCCCAGACTTTCCCCTCGGGGAACTCGGGCGCGAGGCGCTGGTGGAGGCCGCTGACGATCTCCAATCCGGCGTCCGCCGCCTCCCGCAGAGAGTCCATCCACTCCTGCGGTAGCTTCCCGCCCGGCGGGGCGAGGCCGACGAGCAGAGAGGTCGGTTCATACTCCAGCGCCTCCCCCACCGTACCCACTATGGGCCCGTCGCGCCGGAGGTCGGGCATTACGTCCAGCACGCTCTTTCCGACCAGGGTGGAGTCCACGACGGCGACGACCTCATCCTTGCCGTAACGCAGGAGGCCGTGCGCGGTCTTGGCGTTGTTGTCCTGGAAGCGGCCTTCGGCGAAGATGGCGTAGCGGCGTTGCGGAACTTCTCGCATCACAGCGGCTCCACCCCCAGGCCGGGCTCGTCGGATAGCAGGATGCGTCCTTTCTCGAAGCCCAGGCCGCCGAACGGGTCGTCGGCGAGGAGCAGCGGGCCGTCGAGGTCTACGAAGTTTACGAGGCCGGAGATCTGGGCCGCCGCGGAGATGCCCAGCGAGGTCTCGACCATGCAGCCGAGCATTACCATCATGCCGTGGGCGCGGGCGGTGTGTATGAGCTCCAGCGCCCGCCGGATGCCGCCGCACTTGGCGAGCTTGACGTTCACCCCGCTCACGCAGCCGGAGAGGCCCGGCACGTCGCGGGCGGTGACGGAGCTCTCGTCGGAGATCACGGGTACGGGATGGGCCTCTTCGGTCCACCGTCGCAGCGCCTCCGGGCCGTCGGAGGCCGGGGTGGGCTGCTCGATCATTGCAACGCCGATGTCTTTTAGCTCGCGCGCGACCTCCGGGGCGTCATCCGCCGAGAACGCCTCATTGGCGTCGACCCAGATCTCCGCCTCCGACACCTCGGATACCGCCCGGACCGCCGCGATGTCTTCCATACCGCCGACCTTCATCTTGAAGAGCGGGAGCCCGGAATACTCGCGGGCGGCCCCTAGGGTTGTCTCGCGGTCGGCGATCCCCAGCGTGTACGCGGTGACGGGCTCGGGACGGGCGAGCCCCAGCAGCCGGTAGACCGGGACGCCGAGCCGCTTCGCGGCGAGGTCGTGGAGGGCGTTGTCCAGGGCGGCGAGGGCGCTCGGCGGCAGGCCGGAGTTGGCCTTCAAAGCGCCTTCGATGTCCCACGGGTCACGTACCCGCACCGACTCCAGGGCCGTTCGGGCTCTCTCGGCGCTCTCCCCGTAGTAGCCGGTCGGGGCGGACTCGCCGCGACCCACGAAGCCCTGCTCTTCTGTCTCCAGGACCACGCGCTCGAAAAAGTCGGCGGAGCTGCGGGCGATGGTGAAGGTGCGCTCGGGATGAACCCTGATAGTTTCTGTTCTCAGCTCCAAATAGTACCCCTTCCAGCCGGTGTCTAGCGCATTGTAGCGCCAAAACAGTCCTCCGTTTCCAACTACGAAAGCTGGCCGGCTCACAAACCGAAATGCTGACCTGCTTTGAGATACCGTTTATACTTCGGTCGTTCGTCCGACGAGTAGGAGTAGAGTGACGTGGTTGCTGCGAACGGGGCGGAGATCCTCATAGTCGAAGACGACGAGGTCATCATGGGGACCCTGGCCTACAACCTTTCCCGGGAAGGCTTCAAGGTCAGCCAGTCCACCACGGGCGCGAACGCGCTCAGGATAGCCCGCAAGCTGCGGCCGGACCTGATCCTCCTGGACATCATGCTCCCCGGCGAGTCGGGGATCGAGGTCTGCGAGCACATCCGGGACCTCGACGAGGACGTGGTTATCATAATGATCACCGCCAAAGACGCCGAGGAGGATAAGGTGCGAGGCTTCGAGGCCGGGGCCGACGACTACGTCACGAAGCCTTTCGGCATGAAGGAGCTCATTGCCCGCATCAACGCAAACCTCAAGCGCAGCGACGCGGGGGGGCGGGGCCGGATCATCGAGGCCGGAGACCTCCAACTCGACACCAAGAACTTTTCGGCCCGAGTGAACGGCGAGGTCCTCCCCCTGCGGCTCAAAGAGTTCGAATTGCTCGTCGCCCTGGCGAGCGCCCCCGGTGAGCTCAAGAGCCGAGAGGAGCTGGCGAAGGAAGTGTGGGGCCACGCCGGCGTAGGTTCCTCGCGCACGATAGACGTCCACATCCGGCGCATCCGGGCGGCGCTGGCGGAGAGGTCCGCCTACGAGTTCGTCCACACCGTCCGGGGCCTGGGCTACCGCTTCGAGGCCGCGCCGGGCGTGGAAAGCGGCGTGGGCGCCCCGACCCCGGAATAAGAGGCGGGGTCGAGGCGAGCTTGAAGCGAACGCGAGAAGCCGACCACTACAGCCCGGCCGAGCTGGAACGGGTCAACAAGATCCGGCGCGACTTCGTCGCCAACGTCTCCCACGAGCTAAAGACCCCGGCGACGAGCCTCCGGCTCCTGGCGGAGAGCCTAGAGGAGATCATCGACGAAGACCCCGTGCAGGCCCGACTGTTCGCCGGCCAGCTAAAGAACGAGACCCGGCGTCTGGGTCAGCTCATCACGGACCTGCTGGACCTGGCGCGCCTGGAGAGCGGAGAGGGCGTCGAGAACCCGGAGCCGGTGGACGTGCGAGGCGTGCTGATGGGCGTGCTCCCCCGCGCAAGAAGGGTGGCCCGCGAGAAAAACATCACGCTCAACTGGAAGCGCTTCGGAAGGGCCGTCGACTACTCCGTCTACGGCGACGAGACGCAGCTAACCTCCATGTTCAACAACCTCGTTGACAACGCGATCAAATACACCCCGCCCGGCGGAACGGTCGAGGTCACCGGCGGCTCAGACGAGGAAGAAGTAGTAATAAGCATCGCCGATACCGGCATCGGTATCCCCGAGAGAAAGCTGGTCCGCATCTTCGAGCGGTTCTATCGGGTGGACAAAGACCGCTCCAAAGCGACCGGCGGAACGGGCCTCGGCCTCTCCATAGTCCGTCACGTGGCCGAAAACCACGGCGGACGCGTCACCGTAGAGAGCGTCCCCGGCGAAGGCTCTACTTTCACCGTCCACCTACCCCGTGGGTAGCCCCGGCGAATCCCTTTACTCGTACATAC
>JALYGE010000015.1 GCA_030777225.1 Actinomycetota bacterium | reverse complement strand
CCGGTGGACGCCGAGGAAACGGCCCGACAGGGAATCTGTGTCTGCGAGTTCGTGGGTTATTTCGGTATGAGTCAGTCAAAGATCTCTTACCACCTTCGCAAGTTGAAAGACGCTGGCCTGATAAAGGAGACCCGCTGTGGGAAGTGGCGTTTCTATAGCCTGCGCCGCGAGGTCATAGACGAGGCTCCGCCCCGGTTGGCAAGATATCTGGGAACCCCGGAAGGGTGAAAGATCAGGGAGCTGTCCGTAAAGGACGACCGGCAAGTCTCTAATGTGTACTCTTCGTAACCAAACGTCTAATTTGCCGGGAGATCGAAAGAGGACTAGGATCCCTTGTATGCGCGACTTCGAGGAACTCACCCAAACACGCAGGTCCGGGCGTCGCCGAAACTGGTTAGGCTACCTCGCAATCGCGTTCCTGGCGGTGGTCGGGATCGGGGTCGCTGCGTCTGCCGCGCCCTTTCTCGAAGGGGAAAAGGTCCTCTCGCAACGGGTGAGCGGTGAATCCCCCAGGATATTGGAGATGCTCGCAAGCCCCTCGGACGAACCGCAGAACATCCTGGTTATGGGTGTGGATCAGCGCCCGGAGGTCGAAGGAAGCCGCGCGGATACCATGATTCTGGCTCGGATCTACCCGGGGACGGGCAAGGTCCGATTGGTCTCTATACCGCGCGACCTGTTGGTGGAGGTCAGCCCCGGCGTTGAAGACAAGATCAACGCCGCTTATTCGTATGACGGAGTCTCGGGCACTATCGGCGCGGTCGAGAACTTCTCGAACGCTTACATAGACCACTACGCGGTCGTAGATTTCGAGGGTTTCGAAGCGGTCGTGGGCGCCCTCGGGGGAGTGAAAGTTGACCTCGAAGAAGGTCAGGTCCCGCCCAACTGGAAGGTCAAGGATGAGGCGCAGCACCTCAACGGGCGCAGGGCTCTCATCTACGCTCGGTATCGCAACAGTTCGGGGGGGGATCTGGAGCGCATCAGGCGTCAGCAAGAGGTGCTGGCCGCTCTCCGCAGTAAGGCCCTGCGATGGCGTTCGGCGGAGAAGTACCCGGAGATCACACGCGCAGTCTTCGAGAACGTCGAGACGGATATGAGCCTTGCCGAGATAGCTTTTCTAGGGCGAGCGATGGCGGAGCACGGGCGCAACGGCCTTATGACCTCCACGCAACTCAAAGGCACGCCGGATACGCTCGAAAACGGCAGCAAAGTCCTCGTGCCGGACGAGGCCGAGAACGAACAGATCTTGCGGGAGTTTCGCAACTAATAAGACCGGGTCGGGGATCGGGCCGGCGCTAATTGAAGCTGCATGGTGTATAAGTTGAGCGGTGGGTATAGCCGGTGACATCGCGCTGATCCTGGTCGCCGCTTTCATTGGCGGCGTAGTAGCGCAGCGGTTCGGGCTACCTCTGATACTCGGTTACATTATGGCCGGTGTCCTGGTCGGTCCGAATACTCCGGGACCAACCGTTGCCGAGGTACACGAGATCGAGCTTCTCGCGGAGATCGGGGTAGCCTTGCTCCTGTTCGCCATCGGGTTGCACTTCCCACTTGGGGAACTGGCGCCGGTGAAGAAGATAGCCCTGATCGGAACCCCCATACAGATGGGGCTGACGGGCCTCTTCGGTTACGGGTTGGGCAGCGTAGTTTTAGGGCTGGATTGGACGCAGTCGGTCTGGCTCGGGGCGATACTGTCCCTGTCCAGTACCGCGGTCGTGCTAAAGACGCTCACAGAGCAGGGCGTGATCAACACGCTGGCGAGCCGGGTTATCGTCGGAATGCTCATCGTGCAAGACCTCGCGGTCGTTCCTCTTATTATCCTGCTACCGGAGCTTGGCAATATAGGCGAGGGCCTTTCGGAGCTTGGTATAGCCGTCGTACAGGCGACTATATTTATCGGGGCGATGGCGCTGTTTGGGACCCGTGTTTTCCCGTGGCTCATGGCCCGGATAGCCAGCTTCAACTCGCGGGAGCTTTTCCTGATCTCTGTGGTCGCCATAGGGCTCGGTATCGGCTACGGCACCTACCAGTTCGGACTCTCGTTCGCTTTCGGCGCTTTCGTAGCGGGCATGGTATTGAGCCAGTCGGACTACAGCCACCAGGCTCTCGCGGACATCGGCCCCCTGCGGGACTTGTTCGCCATGCTCTTCTTCGTATCGGTCGGAATGTTGATACAGCCCGCTTTCTTGTGGCAGAACGCCGGGACGGTCGCGCTGGTGGTGCTGCTGGTATTTCTGGTAAAGGGAACGATCTTTGCGGGCATCACCCGGGGTTTCGGGTACGGCAACATAGCGCCGTTCGCGGTGAGCCTCGGCCTGTTTCAGGTCGGGGAGTTCTCGTTCGTTATCGCGCGGGAGGGCCTCGCGGCGGAAGCGATCTCCCAGGAGACCTACTCCATCGCTCTGACAACGGCGGTCGTTACCATGGCGTTGACGCCGTTTGCGACCCGGCTCGCGCAACCAGTATACAGTCGATGGCGGGAGCGCTTTCCGAAGGAGCAACTCGACACCTTCAACCTGCCGGAGAACGGACTGCGGAACCACATCGTCGTCGCGGGCCATGGAAAGGTCGGGACCTTTGTGGCGCAGTTGCTGGACCGGCTGGACCAGGAGTTCGTCGTTATAGAGAGCAACCCATCTCGGGCGGATGAGATCCGTGAACAAGGGTTGCCCACAATCTTCGGGGACGCGGCGGCGCATCCGGTGTTGGAGGCGGCGGGCGTGGGAACGGCGCGGCTGGTAGTGGTTACTATGCCGGACGCCGCCGGGGTTCGAGTCGCGATAGACAGGATCAAACAAATCAATCCCGAAGTTCACATCGTCGCCCGGGCAGCGACCGTGGATCAGCTCGAAGAGTTGAAAGCCCTCGATGTCTACGAGGCGGTCCAGCCGGAGTTCGAGGCGGCCCTGGAGCTCGGACGTCAGGCGCTCTCTCACCTGGGCGTCGGAGCTGCGGAGATACAGCGGTTCTCAGACCGGGTGCGCCGCGAGCTGTACGCTCCCGTAAGCGCGGACTCGATAGGGGATGGGCTGCTCGACCAACTCAAGCGAACGTCCCGCATGATAGAGACGGAGTGGGTGCGGCTCCCGGAAAAAAGCGAGCTCGCCGGCAAGACGCTCGGTGAGCTGGAGCTCCGCAGCCAGATCGGAATATCGGTCGTTGCGCTGATCCGTGGAGAAGACGTCATACCCAACCCGGGTCCCGAGGACCATCTGGAACCCGGCGACATGGTGGGTACTCTGGGCACGCGGGATCAGACCGAAGCCTTCCGGGCGCTCGCCAACGGAGGATAGCTCGTCCTGAAGGTGTGTACTGACCGGTGCGCCCTTAGCGTAAAGATGGGTTGGTAGGCGGGGAACGTTAGGGGTGCTGTTATAATCGGACGCAGATTTCGCGGTGCGCGAGAGTGGTGGAATGGTAGACACGCTAGATTTAGGATCTAGTGCCGCAAGGCGTGCGGGTTCAAATCCCGCCTCTCGCACTCCGTTGCGGCGCGGTAACCCGCGGTAGCAGCGCGGCGGGGCTGTTGGTTTGTAGTAGAGAAGAGTAGAGGTTTATGACGGCGAACGTAACGAAGCTCGAAGACAACAAGGTCCGGCTCGACGTCGAGGTTTCAGCGGAGGCTGTGCAGAAGGGCGTCGAGGCGAAGGTTCGCGAGCTGAAGAAGCAGTTGCGGGTTCCCGGATTCCGTCCCGGCAAAGCCCCGCGGCGTATGATCGAGAACCACGTCGGACGCGACTATATCTACATGGAGACGCTCCAGGAACAGCTACCGACCTGGTACTCGGAGGCCGTGATAGAGACCGATGTCCGGCCCATAGACAGCCCCGAGATAGATTTCGACGATGCTATTGACGAGCAGGAGGGCTTCAAGTTCACTGCGACGGTTCCCGTCCGGCCCGAAGCCAGCCTTGGCGAGTACAAGGGTCTGGAAGTCCCCAAGCGGGAGGTCGAGGTCGAAGACGAACAGGTCGAGCAGCAGCTCGAAGAGCTGCGCGGCCAGTTCGCCACCCTGGCAGCCGTCGAGGATCGCCCGGTGCAGAAGGGCGACTTCACGATCATCGACTTCAAGGGCGAGCGGATGACCGGCGGTCCCCTGGAGGGCGCCGAAGCCGAGGACTACATGCTGGAGGTCGGCGGCGGAGAGCTTCTCCCGGACTTCGAGGAGAACCTCGTCGGGATGAGCGCCGGGGAGCGTAAACAGTTCGGGGTGACGTTCCCGATGGATTACGAGGAAGAGTCGCTGCGTGGCCAGTCGGTGCTCTTCAACGTCCACGTCAAGGAGATCAAAGAGCGCGACCTGCCGGAGCTCGACGACGACTTCGCCATGGAGGCGAGTGAGTTCGACACGCTGGAAGAGCTGCGCGGCGCGGTGCGAGAGCAGATCGAGGCCAGCCTGCAGCAGCAGGTCGAGGGCGAGTTCCGCGGCCGGGTGCTCGATGCCGTCGCCTCGAACGCCGAGGTCGAGGTGCCGGAGGTGATGGTCGAGGAGAAGGCCGAGGAGATGGTCGGCTCCTTCGAGCGCAGCATCCGGGCCCAGGGCATCGAGCCCGAGCAGTACTACCAGATCGCCGGCGTAAACCCGCAGGAGATGAAAGACCGGGTCAAACGGGACGCAACAGATACGGTGAAGAAAGAGCTGGTTCTGGACGCGGTGGCTGTTGCGGAGAGCTTGGAGGCCGACAATCACGCCGTGATGCACGAGATAGAGCATATCGCCGAAGACTCCGGACGAGAGCCGCAGGAGGTCGTCGAGACTATGAAGCGAAACGGGACCTACACCCTGCTCCAGGAAGAGATGGCCCGGCAGAAGGCGCTGGAGTTCATCGCGGAGCACGCGGTCGCCGTACCGATGCCCGAAGAGGAGGAGAGCCCTTCCGAGGAGACAGAGGGCGGGGAGGACGTGTCCGGCACCGCCGAGTCCGAGCCGGAGGCCGGAGAGGCGTCGGTAGCAGCGAAGGTAGAGGTCGGCGAGGGTGTCGCCGATACAGAGACCGTTGAGACAGAGACCGTCGAAGGAGAGGAAAAGGAATGAGCTACTACGATCCCCAGAGCGTAATCCCCTACGTCATAGAGCAGAGCCCGCGCGGTGAGCGGGCGATGGACATCTACTCGCGGCTGCTGAAGGACCGGATCATCTTCCTCGGAACGCCGGTGGACGACCAGGTGGCGAACGCCATCATGGCCCAGCTCCTTCACCTGGAGAGCGAGGACCCGGATCAGGACATCAACCTGTACATCAACTCCCCGGGCGGCAGCGTCACGGCGGGGCTCGCCATCTACGACACTATGCAGTTCGTCAAGCCGGACATTTCGACGACCGCTTTGGGCATGGCCGCTTCGATGGGCGCGTTCCTGCTGGCGGCGGGGGCTAAGGGCAAGCGGAACGCCCTCCCCAACACGAGGATTTTGTTGCACCAGCCGAGCGTTGGCGGGCTCGCAGGACAGGCTTCGGATGTGGAGATCCACGCGCGGGAACTCATTGCCACCAAGCGGCGCCTCAACGAGATCCTGGCGCAAAACACCGGTCAGCCCTACGAGCAGATCGAGCGCGACACCGACCGCGACTACATAATGGGGCCAGAAGAAGGCATCGAGTACGGTGTCATAGACAACATAATCCGGAACCATTAGGACGAAGAGGAAAAGGACGAAGGGGCAAGCGAACGTAGAAATGGGGAGGGTTTAACCACATGAGGGACCCGTCGGACCAGTTGCAGTGCTCTTTTTGCGGGAAGAGTCAGCGCCAGGTCAGAAAGCTCATCGCCGGTCCGGGCGTGTACATCTGCGACGAGTGCATCGAGCTCTGCAATGAGATCATCGACGAAGAGTTCAGCGGACCCGAGGTCCTTACGGACGACGACCTCCCCAAACCGCGCGAGATCAACCGTATCCTCAACGAGTACGTGATCGGCCAGGAGGACGCCAAGAAGGTCCTCGCGGTGGCCGTCTACAATCACTATAAGCGTATTCAGATGGGGCCGGAGCCTACCGACGGCACCGAGCTTCAGAAGTCCAACATCCTGCTCATAGGGCCGACCGGCTCCGGCAAAACGCTTCTGGCCCAGACGCTCGCCAAGATCCTCAACGTCCCGTTCGCCATCGCCGACGCCACGGCGCTGACCGAGGCCGGGTACGTCGGCGAGGACGTGGAGAACATCCTGCTCAAGCTCATACAGGCTGCAGACTTCGACGTGAAGAAGGCCGAGACGGGCATTATCTACATAGACGAGATCGACAAGATCGCCCGCAAGTCGGACAACCCGTCCATCACCCGGGATGTCTCCGGCGAGGGCGTGCAGCAGGCGCTCTTGAAGATCCTGGAGGGCACGGTCGCCAGTGTGCCGCCGCAGGGCGGGCGCAAGCACCCGCACCAGGACTTCCTGCAGATAGACACGAAGAACGTGCTTTTTATCTGCGGTGGGGCGTTTGGCGGGCTTGAGGACGTAATCCGGCAGCGGATCGGCAAGCGGAGCATAGGCTTCGGTGGGGACGCCGCCGAGCGCCAGGAAGAAGACCCGGGGGCGGTCTTCACGCACACCCAGCCGGAAGACCTCCTGAAGTTCGGGCTCATCCCCGAGTTCGTGGGCCGGTTGCCAGTGATCTCTACGCTCAGGACCCTGGAAGAGAAGGACCTGATCCGTATCCTCACCGAGCCGAAGAATGCCCTGGTCCGCCAGTACCGGCAGTTCTTCCGCTACGACAAGGTGGACCTCGCCTTTACCGAGGCCGCGCTAACGGCGGTCGCGGAGCAGGCCCTGGAGCGCGGCACGGGGGCGCGAGGGCTGCGTAGTATCCTGGAGGCGTCGCTCCTGCCGACGATGTACGAGTTGCCGAGCCGTTCGGACGTGGTGAAGTGCATCGTGGACGCGGATACGGTGAAAGAAGGCGTGCAACCGGCGCTCGTAACGGGCTCCGGGAACGCCAAGTATTCGTACGATGAAGAAGAGACCGCCTAGCTTCGCTCCGCCTAAATTGAGCCACCCCCGAGAGATACCGAAAACTTACGATCCCCGTGCCGTAGAAGACCGCATCTACGAGCAGTGGGAGAAGTCCGGCGCGTTCGACGCCGATCCGGTCCCCGGCAAAGAATCTTACTGTATCGTGCTTCCTCCGCCCAACGTTACGGGGGCTTTGCACATGGGGCACGCTCTGAACGGCGTGATCCAGGACACCCTCACCCGCCGCGCCCGGATGAAAGGCTACGAGGCGCTGTGGTTACCGGGCGTAGATCACGCCTCAATCGCCCTCCAGAACGTCGTTGAACGCAAGCTGCTGCGCGAAGAGGGAAAGACTCGCTGGGATCTCGGCCGCGAAGAGTTCGTGGAGCGTTGCCGGGTTTTCGCCGAAGAGGCGCGCTCTCAGATACTGGGACAATACAAGCGGCTCGGGGCGTCGGCTGACTGGCGCAGGCTCCGTTACACGATGGACGAGCGATATGTGGACGCGGTGCTTACGGCGTTCGTCGAGCTGTTCAATGATGGGCTGATCTACCGCGGCAACCGCATTACCAACTGGTGCCCCCGTGACCGCTCCGCCATAAGCGACCTCGAAGTCAACTACGAGGAGATAAACGGCAAGCTCTACGGCATTCGCTATCCCTTTGTAGATGGCGAAGGCTACGCCCAGGTCTTCACCACCCGGCCGGAGACGATGCTGGGCGACGTGGCCCTCGTCGTAAACCCTGACGACGAACGCTACACGGACTATGTCGGGCGCAAGGCGCGGGTGCCGTTCGTCGAGCGTGAGATCGAGATCTTCGCCGACGACTACGTGGACCCGAGCTTCGGGACCGGCGTCCTGAAAGTTACCCCCGCGCATGACCCCAACGACTTCGAGATTGGCCGGAAGCTCGGTCTTGCCCCGGTAAACGTCATGAACCCGGACGGCACGATCAACGACAACGGGGGCCCCTTCGCCGGGATGAGCCGGGAGAACGCCCGCACCGCCGTGGTAAGCCGCCTCGAAGCGGAGGGTTTGCTCGCCGAGGTGAAAGACTACGTTCACCGGGTCGGGCACTGCGACCGCTGCGGCGCGGTCATAGAGCCCTGGCTCTCCGAACAGTGGTGGGTCTCGATGAAGGAGCTGGCCGAGCCTGCCATACAGGCGCTGAAAGAAAAGGAAATTCAGGTCTATCCGGACTCGTGGCGGCGGGAGACGATCCGGTGGCTGGAGAATATTCAGGACTGGAATGTTAGCCGGCAGCTCTGGTGGGGCCATCGCATCCCGATCTGGTACGGGCCTGACGGTGAGATCAAAGCCTCCAAAGAATCTCCCGGTGAAGGTTGGGAGCAAGACACCGACGTGCTAGACACCTGGTTCTCCTCGGCGCTGTGGCCGTTCGCCACGCTGGGTTGGCCGGAAGAGTCGGAGGACTTGGAATATTTCTATCCGACTAGCTTACTGTCTACGGCGCGGGAGATCATGTACCTCTGGGTGGCGCGCATGATCATGACTGGCCTCCGCTTCAAGGGCGAGGTCCCCTTCGAGAAGATCAACGTCCACTCCATCGTGCTCGCTGCCGACGGTACCAAGATGAGCAAGTCCAAAGGCAACACCATAAACCCGCTCGAACTGTTCGACGAGTACGGCACGGACGCTGTCCGCTTCGGGCTTCTCTACCAGTCCTCGACCCAGGACTTCGCCTACTCGCACGAACGGGCGAGTATGGGCCGCGCCTTCGTCACCAAGCTCTGGAACGCCACCCGCTTTATCCTCAACTACCCGGAGCCCGATGGCGACGGTGCGTTGTCGGATTCGGACTGCTGGATACTCTCCGCTTTCAACCGAACGGCCCGCGAGTACGACGAACTGCTCGAAGAGTGTGAATTTTCGGAGGCCATGCGCCTCGTGTACAACTTTACCTGGGGAGAGTTCGCCGACTGGTACATCGAGATAGCCAAAGCCGCCCCTTCACCGGCAACCCCGCGGGTACTGCGTGAGGTATTCTCCGGCATCTTGCGCCTGCTGCACCCGGTCATGCCGTTCGCTACGGAGGAGATATCCGACCTGCTCGGCGGAGACGAGCTACTCGTGCGAAAGACGTTGCCGTCCTACGAGCCGGAGCTCGAGAACGGCGACGCCGAAGACCTGTTGGAGCGCACGAAGCGGGCTGTCTCGGCGGTGCGGAAGTTCCGGGCGGAGTCAGACGTAACAGACGAAGTTGAGGGGCGTATACCCGACGGCATAGAGGACCAGGTTTTTACCTCTCTGGCGGGCGTGCGGCCGGTCGAAGAGTTGGGGGGTACGCGGGCGGCGCTCCCGGCCGGAGACGTGGTGGTCGAGATCTCCCTGACCGAGGAACAGCGTCAGGGTGAAATCGGTCGCCTGAGAAAAGAGATCGAACGCGTCGGAGCCGAGGTTGAGCGCGCCCGGAAGAAGCTCGCGAACGCCAACTTCGTCGAGCGGGCGCCGGAGGAGATCGTCTGCGCCGAGCGGGAGAAACTCGCCGTGAACACCCGGATGCTCGACACCCTTACCCGACGGCTCGAAGAGTACCTGTAGGACGGCCGGAGGATGGCTGTCACCCGTTCTTTTACAAACGTCTGCGACGAGCTGGACAGCCGCCGTCACGTTACTCTCGGTCTGGAGCGCATACAAGAACTACTCGCGCTACTGGGTCACCCGGAAGAGAGTCTAAAGACAGTCCAAGTCGTCGGAACCAATGGAAAAGGCACCACCTCCGTAGCACTCGCCGCCGCCCTGGAGGAAGTCGGCGAGTCTACCGGTACTTACCTCTCACCCCACGTACTGTCCTACACCGAGCGCATGATGGTCCGCGGCCAGTACGTCTCCGAAAGGCAGTTTGTATCCGTAATGGACTGTGTAATGGACGCCGCCGACGCGGGTGGTGTTCCCGCCTCCCAGTTTGAGCTGCTTACCGCCGGAGCCCTCGAACTGTTTCGCCGGGAAGGGGTTGGGTGGGCGATCCTGGAGGCTGGCCTCGGAGCCCGCTACGACGCCACCACCGCCGCCGGTCCGGAGGCCGTCGTGCTGACGAGCGTGAGCCTGGATCACACCGAGTATCTAGGCGACACCCTCGATGAGATCTCCCGCGAAAAGCTCGCCAGTTTGCCCCGGGGCGGCGTCCTCGTGCTCGGCGACGAGAACCCCGAGGTGGTCGGCATTGCCCGGCAGGAGTGCAAAAGGGCCGGCGCGCAGTTAGTGGAGGTGACGTCCCCGGTAGACGAAACTCGTGTGGGCCACCTTGCTCCTTACGCGCTCCAAAACGTACATCTGGGTGTGCGCGCGGCGGAGGTCTTGCTCGATATGTCGCTCGGAGCGGAGGTCCGCGGGCGGGTACAGCGGCGGGTCGTTGGCTCGCTACCCGGTCGTTTCGAGGTGCATGCGCTGGACGGCGTGCCGGTGGTCGTGGATGGGGGACACAATCCAGCGGGCCTCAAGACCGCGTTGGCTGCCGTTCGGCAGAGTTACGACGACCGGCCTATTGGCGTAGTATTCGGAGTCTTGCGAGACAAGGATATTGGAAGTATGCTTACCGCTTTGGAAAAAGAGTCTGATCACCTCGTCATAACGCGTCCGAGCAACGAACGGGCCATGGACCCTGATCGACTCGTGGACCAGTACGGTCTGCGAAATCGTTGGGAGCAAAAGGTCGGGATCATTGCCGATGCGAACGAGGCGCTCGACAGGGTTGTGGAGAAGATGAAACAGATAAACGGAGTTGTGTTGGTAACGGGCTCTCTTTACACGGGAGCGCCGGTTCTGGAGCGGTTGCGTGCGAGTTAGTGGCGTCTTGAAGGTAGGGGCTCTGCTCGTCGCCGTGGCGGCCATCTCTTTCGCTGCCGGCTACCTCGTGATGCTGAGGTATCTGTCGTGAAGGGGTTTTCTATGGCGTTACTGTTGCAACAAGACACAGACCCCTTCCAGGTCATCTCGGATTTTCTCACCAGCCCCTTTATAAGGATCGCCAGCCAGTTACTGATCCTGCTGACGGTGATCCTGTGGCTCGCCCTGGTGTACTGGACTTACACTGACGCCCGCCGCAGAGGGACGCTGGCGATACTCTGGGGTATAGTCGCCGTGTTGTTCCCATTTCTGGGGACGCTCGTGTACCTGATCGTGCGCCCCCCGGAGTACGAGTTGGACGCCCGCGAACGCGAGCTGGAACTCGCCGTGCTGGAGCGCGAGCTGCGTAGTCGTGTTCTACTCTGTCCTAACTGCCGGGCGCTCGTAGAGAAAGACTACCTCATCTGCCCGGAGTGCAACCTGGAGCTGAAGAAGCCCTGCATCGAGTGTGAGCGGCCGCTGGAGCACAACTGGCAGACGTGCCCCTACTGCGGCACAGATCAGCAAACCGGCAAGAACATAAATCTGTAGAAGGAGATATTTCTGTGGAAGAGACCCTAGTACTGGTAAAAGGCGACGGCGTACAGCGGAGGCTGGTCGGTGAGATCATCCGCCGCATCGAGGCGAAGAACCTGGACATACGGGCCATGCAGCTAATGGACGTGAGCCGCGAGCTGGCCGAGGAACACTACGCCGAGCATCATGACAAGCCCTTTTTCGAGGAGCTGGTCGAGTTTATAACCACTACCCCGGTCGTCGCCATGCGGGTGAGCGGTGAGGGTGCGATCAAGGTAATGCGCAAGCTGATGGGCACGACCAACCCCGCCGAAGCCGAGCCCGGAACCATTCGTGGCGATCTGGCCCTGAGCCTGCCCGACAACCTCGTCCACGGCTCCGACTCCCCCGAGAGCGCCGAAAGAGAGCTGAAACTCTTCTTCGGTTCCTAGCGACACCCCTTGCAGTTCGTACTGGCTTCGGAGTCGGCCCGACGCGTAGATCTCCTGCGCCACGCGGGCTACGACTTCAAGACCCGCAAGAGCGGCTTTCCCGAAGTAACCTTAGAACACCCCAAAGCCACCGTCGAGACCAACGCCCGCGGCAAGGCGCTCGCCGTCGCAGACGGAGACACCATCACCCTCGCCGCCGACACGGTAGTGTATCTGCCGGAACTGCCCGCCGGAGAGCGGGTGTTGGGCCAAGCTGGAGACGAAGAGGGCGTGCGGCGCATGCTCGGCGACCTACAGGGACGGGCGCACGAGGTCTACTCCGGCGTGGCCGTTGCCCGGGGGAACGAAATAATAGTCCGCCACGCGGTGTCCCGCGTGAAGCTGCGGTCGCTAGAGAAAGCAGAGGTCGAAGCCTACGTGGGGCTGGGCGAAGGCGTCGGCAAAGCCGGTGGGTATGCCATCCAGGGCCTGGCGGGGGCGTTTGTGGAATGGGTCGTCGGCGATTACTCGAACATCGTCGGCCTGCCGCTCTCGCTGACGATAAGGATGTTGGAGCGCTTCGGGGTGCGTTGGTATTAGAATGCCGGTTGTGGAGCGTCGCAGGTACACCATAAAGCAACTCCCTCCGGAACTGCGTCCCAGAGAACGATTACTCTCTGAAGGACCGGCCGCCCTGTCCAGCGCGGAGCTTATGGG
>JALYGE010000014.1 GCA_030777225.1 Actinomycetota bacterium | reverse complement strand
AGTGTCCTCTAGGGTAGTTTGCCAGTTTCTCCCGCAAACCTTTGAAACTTTACTGCGCTAGCTCCTTCTTAAACGCTTCGTAAGCCTCGGGATATCTGCTCTTCGCTTTAGCGAACAGCATCCCCATTACGTAACCACCATAGCCCAACTTGAATTTGATCATCGTGCTCCTCATACCTCTCAATGTGCGTAATTGCTTCTCTCCATCCTCCGAGCCAGACAACTCCTTCGTCTTCTCTTCTAGGTAGGGAGAATACGCACATCTCTCTAGAACCTTGCGCTTATATTGCTGGCAAAAAGCCTCGTAAGCAGCAGGATACCTTCTCTTCAGGCGGTGGATGGTTTCGTTCTTACAACCAAGGAAACCGACCTTACCTTCTTCCACGATCAAGGTTCGTAAGATCCTAATCTCCTGGGCGGGATCTGGCTCCGGACACGGATACTTTTCTCTCATCTTTGCGGCATGAAGAGACTCGTGCATCTCGTTCATATTATCTTCTCTCATCGGGGATTGTAGGGTTACGGACCGTGTTTATTTGACCACCATTTTGACCACCACACAGGGTCATTATTGGCGTGTTAACCTAATACAGTTGACAATTGGTTTGGCTTGGAGGCAGGGAAATCCCGCTGTGTAAGGAGATTTCCGAAAGTGACCCCACCGGGATTCGAACCCGGGTTTTCGCCGTGAGAGGGCGATGTCCTTGGCCTCTAGACGATGGGGCCGTCGAGCGAGCATAGAGTCTAAACGATAGCCTCCAGTTCGTCAAAAGAAGCCGGAAAGCTACCCGAGCTTCTGCTGCATCTCCTCTGTTGCTCTGCCGATGCGGAGCAGGCTCCGGTCGCGACCTAGGAGGGCCATCGTCTCGAAGAGGCCGGCGCTTACGGTGCGGCCCGTCGTGGCAAACCTGAGCGGATGTATGAGGTGCCGCGCCCCTTTCTCTTTCTCAGCGGCGAGACCGCGGACAGCTTCTTCTATCGTTTCTTCGTTCCACTCCGGCAGGGCGGCGAGGCGATCCCGAAGTTCCGGGAAGCTTTCCTGCACGAACTCCTTGCCGAACTGTTTCTGAAACTCTTCGGGATCGTAGTCCAACGTCCCGCCGTAAAAGTAGCCGACGGCGTCCGGGATGTCGGTGGTGCGGCTGAGGCGCTCTTTGAGGAGGTCCATGATCTCCGTGAGGCGCGGCATGTCGCCCTCCAGCTCTTCCGGGCCAGCGGCACCGGACGCGACGAGCATTGGGGCCGCCTGCATTGCCAGCTCTTCCGGACTCTGCTTGCGGATGTAAACCTGGTTTATGGAGAGGAGCTTGGTCTCGTCGAAGACCGCCGGGTTGCCGCTCACCCGGTCTATGCGGAAGCGTTCTGCCAGTTCTTCAGGCGTAAAGATCTCCTCGTCCGCCGCGTAGCCCGCGCCCAGAAGCGCCAGGTAGTTGAAGAGAGCCTCCGGCAGGATGCCCTGCGCGGCGAACTCCTCGACGCCCACCGCCCCGTGGCGCTTACTGAGTTTCTTCTTGTCCGGACCGAGGACCTGCGGGACGTGGGCAAACGCCGGGAGTGAGTAGCCGAGGGCTTTGTAGAGCAGGAGCTGGCGGGGCGTGTTGGAGAGGTGGTCGTCGCCCCTTATGACGTGGCTGATCTCCATCTCCGCGTCGTCCACCGCCGCGGCGAAGTTGTAGGTCGGAGTGCCAGTGGACTTCATCAGCACGAAGTCTTCCAGGTTCTCGTTCTCGAAGGTGACGGGACCCCGGATGAGGTCTTCCACCACCGTCTGGCCCTCGCGCGGCGTCTTGAACCGGACGGTGTGCCCCTCGCCCTGCCGGGTACGTTTGAGCGCCTCTTCAGGGTCCAGGTCCCGATATCCTTCTCCGCGGTAGATCGGTTGTCGCCCCTCGGCTCGCGCCTGCTCCCGGAACCGGGCGAGTTCTTCCGTGGTCGCGAAGTCGTAGTACGCTGCGCCGGCTTCGACGAGCTTCTGCGCCGCTTCGCGGTAGAGGTTCAGCCGCTCCGTCTGGCGGTAGGGGGCGTGGGGACCGCCGACCTCGGGGCCTTCGTCCCAGTCCAGGCCGATCCAGCGCAGCGAGCGCTTTAGTTGCTCCACAGACTCCTCCGTGGAGCGTTCGAGGTCCGTGTCTTCTACCCGCAGCACGAAGACGCCGCTGTTTTTGCGGGCAAAAAGCCAGTTGAAGAGCGCTGTCCGGACGCCGCCGACGTGTAGCATTCCCGTAGGGCTCGGTGCGTAACGCACCCGTATCTTTGAGAGGTCCATAGGCTAAACCTAGCACACCGGTGGCGGCTAGGAAACCTCTTCTGTACCCCGCAGGTCGAGATGTAGTCTGTGGTGGGCTTTACCGTTTCTCTTGGCCCGGTACATGGCGGTGTCCGCCTCGTCTAGTAGCCGCTCGGTGGTCCAGGGTTCACCGGGGCTTTCAGAACGACACCGACGCTGGCGGTGAGACGGGGGAGCCGGTGGGCGCCGAGGACGAACGGTTCTTCGAGGCACGCCTTTATCCGCTCCGCGGCCCGCACCGCCCCTTCGATGTCCGCAAGATTTTCGAGCAGCGCGCAGAACTCGTCCCCGCCCAGGCGCGCGACGATGTCTTCGGTGCGCACGCAGGACCGCAGGCGATCCGCCACCTCTACCAGCAGCCGGTCACCCACACTGTGACCCAGGGTGTCGTTTACCCGCTTGAAGTTGTCGAGGTCCAGCAACAGAAGCGCCAGCGAGCCCTGGTTGCGCTTCGCAAAGGATAGCGCGCGGTCGAGCTGCTCCCCGAAGGCCGCCCGGTTATATAGACCGGTCAGATGGTCGTGGTGGGCGAGGCGCAGGAGCTGCTCTCTTCCAGGGTCTTGCGCCCGGAGATGTCCTGAATCTGTGAGATAAAGTAGAGGGGATTACCGTACTCGTCGCGCACCAGCGACCGGCTCAGGATCCCCCAGACGGTATGCCCGTCTCTGTGTATGTAGCGCTTCTCTATCTGGTAGGCGTGTACCTCGCCGCCCAACAACCTGTCTAGCTGCTCCAGATCCGTATCCAGGTCGTCCGGATGGGTTATGTCCCGGATGGTCTTACCGGCAAGCTCGCGCTCTGTGTAGCCCAGGAGATCGCACACGGAGTGGTTGGCCTGCGCGATACGCCCGCCGGGCTCCACAAGCATCGCGCCGACCGCCGAGTGCTCGAAAACCTCTTTGAAGCGCTCCCGGCTGTTTGCCGGCTGTTCTATGTGTTCCTGGGGTATCGTTCTCTTCCTTCCCGGTACACGTAACACGAAGCCCGCCCCGAATGGGACCGCCCGGAGAGATTCGATCCTCGCCCGACGGGCCAGTGCATCCCCCAAATGTGCTATCTTTACGCCCCGGAGATGGGGCAGGCCGCACCCGGTAGTGAACAGCGGGCTCGCGGAAGCAGACAGGCCTCCGGTTACGGGGCGCCGACGATAAGGACCTCCAGGGTACGCGGTCCGTGGACGCCCTCGACCCGGTTCAGCTCGATGTCCGAGGTAGCCGACGGGCCGGAGATAAAGGTGACGGCCCATCCCTCATTCTCTACGGCATCCCCGAGCTGTTCGATGGCTTCCGGGACGAGGCCCACGATCTGTCCCTCTCGCACCACGCACAGGTGGTAGTCGGGGAGCAGGGTAATAGCCCGCCTTCCCTGCGTCGCGCCCGAGTCCAGGACGATGGTGCCGGTCTGGGCTATGCCGAGGGCGCAGCCGGTCAGGACGCCGTCGCTCCCGTCGAGAGCGTCGTTGTCCAGAGGATTCTCCGGGCCATCCTCCAGAAGCTCCACGTCCTGCGGTCTCCAGCCCTCCGGCAGGTCTGCCGGAACGACGAGTCGCCCTACGCCGCGGCGCTCCAGGGCCTCGGATATGGCTCCCGGCAGGTCTTCCGCGGTCACACGGTGGACGGTCGCCTCGTACTCGGCGACCGTCTCGGCGAAGCGGGCTACGATCTCGGGTCTCGCCGACCCATCCTCCGTGCGGTAGCCGCGTTCGACGCTCACGTCCTCCGGGCGTTCATCTCGCGGCACGTCGCGGGTGGCGTGCCGGATGCGGGAGAGGATCGTCTCGCGGGCAGTGCTCACGGGCCACGCCTCTCTCTCCACCACTCACGGAAGGTCTGCTCCGGCACGGGCTTGAGGTCGCGGGTCCGGGTCCAGCCGCTCAACTCTCCGGGCAGGCTGTGGATGGCGCCGCTCCGGGCCAGCGGCCACTGGCCGATGCGGGCGAGCCTCTGGGCGTTCTCATAGAGTCTGGGATCGGAGAAGGTCTTCGCCATCGCCTGCATCGCGACGTTCTCGGGGTGGAGCTTGCCGGTCAGGCCCGCGTCCTGCTTCTTGCGGGTGACCTTGCCGCGCAGGTGGATCAGGACCTCCGGAATGTTGATCTTGACCGGGCACACCTCGTAGCACGCTCCACACAGCGACGAGGCATAAGGCAGCGAGTCCGGTCCCGGCTTCCCGATGCCGACGAGCTGCGGCGTGAGGACCGCACCTATCGGCCCCGGGTAGACGGAGTTGTAGGCGTGGCCGCCGGTCCGCTCGTAGACGGGACAGGCGTTGAGACACGCCGAGCACCGGATGCAGTTGAGCGCCTGCCGCCCGACCTCGTCGGCGAGCACGTCCGTCCGCCCGTTATCCAGCAGGACGAGGTGGAACTCCCGCGGACCATCGCCGGCTTCGCCCGAGACGCCGGTCCAGAACGAGGTGTAGGGGTTCATTCGCTCGGCGGTCGAGGAGCGGGGAAGAAGCTGCATGAAAACCTCGTAGTCCTGCCACTGGGGGATCACCTTCTCTATGCCCATGAGCGTGACGAGGACCGGCGGGAGCGTGGTGCACATCCGGCCGTTGCCCTCGGACTCGACCACGCAGACCGTGCCGGTCTCGGCGACGCCGAAGTTCGCCCCGGAGATGCCGACCTTCGCG
>JALYGE010000013.1 GCA_030777225.1 Actinomycetota bacterium | reverse complement strand
GCCATTCACCTGAGCCGCATAGACTATCGAAACGATACCAAATGGCAAGCAACAGAAAATGGCGTGAGGATAGCTGGGGCCAGGTAATTGGGTACTGGCGTTCCCGCTTGGTACTGAGGAGGAGGTGGAACATCAGCAGTAGGTGTGCGTATTTGTCGCAGTTCATTACCGCAGTTCGCACAGTACGTCGCATCGTCACTATTCTGAGCACCGCAGTTAGGACAATACAATAGACTTCACCCTCCCTTAATCAGCCACACTTATCATGAGTTTTTCGTGTACAGCTTATTATGCATTACTCTGCTCGCCTCGTACAACACATCAGCGTCTCTCGACAACGACTGTTCTCCTGAAACAAAGAGGCGGCCCCCTTTCGGACGCCGCCTAGAAAAGCCTCGTTGGAGAGGACTTACATCATGCCGCCCATACCGCCACCGGGCATCGCGGGCATATCTTCCTCGGGCTCGGCCACCACGACGTCGGTGGTGACGATGAGGCTACCGATGGAGGCCGCGTTCTGCAGTGCGGAGCGGGTGACCATGGTCGGGTCGGTGATACCGCCCTCCAGCATGTCGCCGTACTCGCCGGTCAGGGCGTTGAAGCCCATGTTGCCGCCTTCGGACCGCACCTTGTCTACCACGATGGAGCCGTCAGCCCCGGCGTTGCCGGCGATCTGGCGCAGCGGCTCCTCCAGCGCCCGGTGAATAATCCTCGCGCCGGTCCGCTCGTCGCCGTCGAGCTCGCTCACCAAGTCGGAGACCGGGGACTGGGCGTGCAGCAGCGCCACGCCGCCACCCGGCACGATGCCCTCTTCGAGGGCCGCGCGGGTCGCCGAGAGGGCGTCCTCTACGCGGTGCTTGCGCTCCTTGAGCTCCGTCTCGGTAGCCGCGCCGACCTTGATGACGGCGACGCCGCCGGCCAGCTTGGCGAGCCGCTCCTGAAGCTTCTCGCGGTCGAAGTCCGAGTCGGTGTTCTCGATCTCGCCCCGGATCTGGTTGATGCGACCCTTGATGGCCTCCGCATCACCCGCGCCGTCGACGATGACGGTCTCATCCTTGGTGATGACGACCTTGCGGGCGTTACCGAGCTGGTTGAGCTGGGTGTTCTCCAGCTTGAGACCGAGCTCCTCGGTGATGACCTCGCCGCCGGTGAGGGTGGCGATGTCCTCCATCATCCTCTTGCGCCGGTCGCCGAAGCCCGGAGCCTTGACCGCCGCCGCGTTGAACGTGCCCCGCAGCTTGTTGACGATCAGGGTGGCGAGCGCCTCGCCCTCGACGTCCTCGGAGATGATGAGGAGCGGACGATTGCTCTGCATGACCTGGTTGAGGATCGGCAGCACGTCCTGGACGTTGCCGATCTTCTGGTTGGCGATCAGGATGTACGGATCGTCGAGGACGGCCTCCATCCTCTCCTGATCGGTGACGAAGTAGGGACTCAGGTAGCCCTTGTCGAACTGCATGCCCTCGGTGAACTCCAGCTCCAGCCCGAAGGTCTGGCCCTCTTCGACGTTCACCACGCCGTCCTTGCCGACCTTGTCGATGGCGTCGGCGATGACGTTGCCAATCTCCTCGCTGCGGGCGGAGATGGCGCCCACGCGGGCGATCTCGTCGCGCTCGGAGATCTCCGTGCTCTGCGACCGGATCTCCTCAACGGCCTTCTCGACGGCCTTGTCGATGCCAGCCCGCAAGATAACCGGGTTGGCGCCCGCCGCGACGTTCTTCAGGCCCTCGCGGACGATGATCTGGGCGAGAACCGTCGCCGTGGTCGTGCCGTCACCGGCGATGTCGTTGGTCTTGGTCGCCACCTCTTTGACGAGCTGGGCGCCCTGGTTCTCGAAGATGTCCTCTAGCTCGATCTCGCGAGCAATCGTCACACCGTCGTTGGTGATGGTCGGCGAACCGAACTTCTTGTCCAACACGACGTACTGGCCCTTCGGCCCGAGCGTTACCCTCACCGCGTCGGCGAGCTTGTTTACCCCCGACTCCAGCGAGCGGCGGGCGTCAGTATTGAACTTTAGCTCCTTATGCGCCACTTCTAGCCTCCTCTGCTAAACTACACAACCCTGCGGCTACCATCCGTAGTCCGCAGTTTGGCACTCTACCCGGTAGAGTGCCAACGCCAAAAGTATATTCCTAGCTGCGGTACAATTCAAACATGTCCATAAGGCAGATCTTCCGCCCCGAAAGAATCCCCGGCCTGAGCCGTCTACCGACCGAGCTAGGCCGCGAAGAGCGCTTCTGCGATCACTGCGGGACCCAGGGCGAGCACATCCTTTACCGGGTCCCCAAGAAGTTCGTGCTGGTCTACTTCAAGGAGCACGAAAAGAACCTGCACGCCACCTGCCTCTCCTGCGCGCACAGTACGGTCATCACCGGCCCGGAGCGGGAACGGGTGCTCGCTTCGCTGGAGGAGTCCTAGACGCTCCGGGCGTTCAGGCTCAGGTAGTCCGGGAACGGAATAGAGGGCGTGCGGAGCGCGGCGGCCCCGATCATGGCCGCGTTATCCGTACACAACTCCGGCGGCGGTATGACGAGCGCAAGCCCTCGCTCCGCACACTCTTTCTCCAGCCTCCGGCGCAGCAGGGCGTTTGCGGCTACCCCCCCGGCGACGACGAGTGTGGAAGCGCCTTGAAGTTCGGCGGCCCGCAGGAGCTTGCGGACCAGCGCTTCGACTACGGCGGATTCGTAGCTGGCGGCCAGGTGCGGCAGCTCTGCGTTGACCTGTTCTTTGTTCAGCACCTTTAGTTTATAGAGCAGGCTGGTTTTGAGGCCGGAGAAGCTGAAGTCGAGGTTGCTCTTGTCCTTGAGACCTACGGGGAAATCGTAGCGGGAAGGATCGCCGTCGGTGGCCGCTCTGGAGATCGCCGGCCCGCCGGGAAAACCGAGGCCAAGCATCCGGGCGCCCTTATCCAGCGCCTCGCCGGCGGCGTCGTCCAGGGTCTCGCCGAGGAGGTACATCACGCGTTCGGCGTCCACGGAGTAGAGGGCGGTGTGGCCGCCGGAGGCTATGAGGGCTACGAACGGCGGCTCCAGGTCCGGCTCCGTCAGGTAGGCGGCGGCGACGTGGCCTTCGAGGTGGTCTATCGGGTAGAGCGGAAGTTTACGAGAATAAGCCAGTCCCTTGGCTGCGGCGACACCGACAAGCAGCGCGCCTATAAGGCCGGGACGAACGGTGACGGCGACGCCCGACACCTCGTCCAGCTTCGTACCGGCGTCTGAGAGCGCCTTCTCTACAACACTATCTAAACGTTCCAGGTGGGCGCGGGAGGCGACCTCGGGGACGACGCCCCCGTAGCGGGCGTGCTCGGCCTGGGTGTGGACGACGTTGGAGAGCATCCGGCGGCCATCCAGCACGGCGGCGCAGGTGTCGTCGCAGGAGGTTTCGATGGCCAGGATCACGGGTGTTTTATAGCACTTCGGTTTGACGAGGGCCGGATATACTCACCACCATGCGGATGTACTCGCTCATGTTCGGTTTTATAGCGCTGGTGATACTGGCGATGTTTGCGATCTACGTCGTTCGGGGTCCGGTAGATCCCCTGATCGCGGGCGGATTGTTCGTCTCTTTTCTGGCCTGCGCGATTCCCGCCCTGTACCTGCTCAAGCCCTACGAAAGCCGGGAAGAGTTTCTGCGGCGCAAGGAAGAGCAAAACCGACGGAAGCCTACCGACGACCCTGAAGGTCCAGGGTCATAAGCAGCGCGTCTTCGTCGCCGTAGTACCGGGGCCTCACGCCGGTGACCTCGAAACCCAGCGACTCGTAGAGCTCCCGGGCCGCCGTGTTGCCGGGCCGAACCTCCAGATAGACTTTGGCCGCTTCTGGATGGGCGGAGACAGCCGCTTCGACCAGGGCGCGGGCGTATCCTCTCCTGCGGCGCTCCGGGCTCACGGCGAGCGTCATTACGTGAAGCTCTTCGCCGACGAGCTTCACCCCGATCTGGGCCCAGACCTGCCCCGCTTCTTCCAACACGAGATAGAGGCCAAACGGACTCTCCAACTCCTCCCGCCACACCGCCCTGCTCCAGGGCCTGGGTAGGCTCGCCGCGTCTATCACCATCACTACAGGAAGGTCCGAGAGCTGCATCCTGCGCACCGGGACGCCGGAAGCCTGCTCCGGCATCGCCGCTACCGGCTCCAGGGATTGAGGTCCCGGCGAACCTCGGCGTCCGGCTCGCGGATGTAGAGGGGAACGAGCTCTTCCGGCTCTACGGGCTTCAGGTCCGCCGACAGTACGTGTCCCGCGGCCGTTACCCGGTGCAGCGGCGAGCCGTCCGGCGGTATCTCCCCGATTACAGAGAGATCCTCCCGGTAACGAACCGCCCCGTCGCCGACGAGCAATGGCCAGTCCTCCGCGACCAGTTTCTCCGGTTTCAGGCACATCATATCGCCCGCACGGGCGCCGGAGAAACGCTGGGCGAAAACCTGTCCTCTCTTCGCGTCGATCACCGCCAGCACCTCTGGTTGTGTAGGGAGCGCCGGGGCCGTGAGCGCCGCGAGCGTCGAGTTCTTCGCGAGCGCGGCGCCGGTCCCCTGGGATAGCGCACGCGCGGTGGAAGCCGCGATGCGGATGCCGGTAAAAGTGCCCGGGCCGACACCAACGAGAATGAGCTCTACGTTTTCGAGTCTCTCTCCGGCGAAACCCAGGACCGCGTGAACGGCAGGGAGAAGAACCTCCGAAGCGCCGCCAACCGTGGCCGCGGCTTCCGCCAGAACCTCTCTATTTCCGCCCTGTTCGCGCGCGAGGGCGACGGTTACTGTCGGGGTCGAGGCGTCGAAGGCGAGTATCAGCATCGTGAGAGGCGCCCGGCGACGGGACCGCGCAGATCCGCCCGGCGCGTGGTGGGTGTCTGGTGCGAGAGGCGCAAGACGCTGGGGTTCTCCAGGACCTTCAGGGCGGGTTCGGCCCACTCTATAAACGTGATGGCGTGGGGGTCCAGGTAGTCGTCGAGTTCCAGGGCGTCTCGATCTCCTACCTCCTCGATACGATAGAGGTCCAGGTGGTTTACCGTCACGATTCCTCCGCCGGAGCTTCCTTTGTAACCGCGGGCGAGTTGGTAGGTAGGGCTCGTGACCCGTTCCTTCACCTCGAGGGCGCGGGCCGCGGCCCGCACGAAGGTCGTCTTTCCGGAGCCGACCTCGCCGGAGAGCACTACGGTGTCGCCCGGTCGCAGGACTTCAGCCACCTTCGCCGCCAGGTCTGAAAGTGCGGCCTCGTCGAGCGAATCCCATTCCATAAGGGACGTCCCGAAGGTTCTACCAGAGACCCGGCTGGAGAGGTTCGGGCTCGGCAACGGGTTGGGGGACGTTGTGGGTCTCGTAGGTCCGGGGGCGTTCGGCGGCGACCAACTCCGGCAGGCGGGAGAAGTCCGAGAGCAGGAGCGCGCGCTCCGCCGGGACGTAGAGCGCTTTCTCCAGGGCGAGCGTCGGGAAGACGTAGCGTCCGTCGAGCGGTATGGCCCGACCCCGGATGCGGTAGACCGCCTCTTTGCGTCCCGTAAGGACCCGGCTGGCGAGGTCTCCCATAGCCACGACCACTTTAGGATCCACCGCCGCAAGCTGTGCCATGAGGTAGGGTCTGCAAGAGCTTATCTCCGACGGTTTCGGCGGCCGGGGCGACTCGCCGGGCGGGCGACACTTGACCAGCGTCGTCAGGTAGACCTTGTCGCGGCCGAGATCCAGCGAGTCCAACAACCGCTTCAAGAGCATCCCGGACGCGCCCTGGAATGGTTTGCCCTCGACGTCTTCGTTGAAACCCGGCGACTCTCCAACGATAAAGAGGTCCGCGTTCAACGGCCCGTCGCCGAAGACCACCTGGGTGCGGCTGTTACACAAGCCGCACTTGGTGCAACCCAGGGCCTCCTTCTGTGCCTCGGCAAAGTCCAACCGCTAGAACTCGTCCGTCTCCGGGAGGAAGACGCCGAGCAGGACGTAGCCTATCAGGGCCGGTATCACGCTAACGCCGGGAACGATGACCGCCACGATAGCCGCAATCAGGCGCACCACGTTGGAGTTCCAACCGTAAGCGTGGGCGATGCCGCCGCACACCCCGAAGATCCACCGGTCCCTCGTCGCCCGTTTCAGGTTCATGCCGGATTCTCCAATCCTTAGCCGCCAGCAAAGTCTTTCGTCGAGCAAACCGATATTATCCTCAATCGCGCCAATTGTGAAGTCCGGCGCATCTACCATCGGGGGGCACTACCCGATCACCACATTGTCTATGAGCCGCGTCTTGCCGACGCGCGCCGCCAGGGAGAGCAGGATGCGCGGCGTATCGGGCGTGACCGGGCCGAGTGAGGAGGCGTCGTTGGCCGAGACGTACTCCAACTCGACCAGCGGCTCGGTAGAGACGATCTTTTTTATACGCGCCTCCAGCGCGTCGGGCCTGCGGTCGCCAGAATCGCGAGCCTCGGAGAGCGCCTTGTAGAGCACGGTAGCGGCGGAGCGTTCCTCCGGGCTCAGGTAGACGTTCCGGGAGCTCATCGCCAGGCCGTCCGCTTCCCGGATGGTGGGACAGGTAACCAGCCGGGTCGGGAAGTGGAGGTCCTCGATCATGCGCCCCACGATTACGGCCTGCTGGGCGTCTTTCTGGCCCATGTACATGTGGTCCGGCCTCACGACGTTGAGCAGCTTGGCGAGCACGGTCGCCACGCCGGCAAAGTGTCCCGGGCGGGCAGCGCCTTCCAGCACGTCTTCGAGGCCCCTCACCCGGACTTCGGTCGTGAAACCCTCCGGGTACATCTCCCCCGCCATGGGAAGAAATGCGGCGTCAATCCCAGCCTCCCGCGCCAACTCCAGGTCTCTCTCCTCGTCCCGAGGGTAGCGGTTCAGGTCTTCCGCGGGACCAAACTGGAGCGGGTTTACGAAGATGGAGAGAACAACCGAGGCACACTCCTCTTTTGCGCGCCGCAACAGAGACAGGTGTCCTTCGTGGAGATAACCCATGGTCGGCACGAAACCGAGCGGCCTCTCCGGCTCAAAGACCCTCATCTCCCTGACCCCGTGCAGTGTTTGTAGTCCGGTTTCCATGCTTGTAGTGTCACATGACACGGCTGTCGAATTCCACTACTTGAAGTACCGGACGGCGGCGTCTACGTTTTCGGCGCTGCCGGCCAGGGTTACGACGTCATCTTCCCGAAGGGTTATCTCGTATCCGGGTATGTTATCGGGCACGAGCACGCCGCCGTCGCGCTCGATCATGAAGACGAGCACGTCTCCCGGTAGCGAGAGCTGGTCGATAGCGCGCCCGTGGAGCCCACGGTTGGTCACCCGGACCTCGCGCACCTCCTGCATCTCGTCCACGTCCGCGGTCATCGAAAAGGTTCCGGGGCTCAACACCATGCTCTCGATGGTAAGCACGGTGGAGTAGGCGGGGTTCGTGACGCGGGCGCCGCACTTGCGGAAGTCGTCGTTGAGGGCCGGGTTCTGGACCCAGGAGATCACGTTCTCCACCCCGTATTCGTTGTGCGCGACCCGGCAAAGCCGGAGGTTTTCCACATCACTATGACGCATGGCGACGACGGTGTGAGCCTTTTCGGCTCCGGCTTCGCTCAAAACCTCCGTGTACTTCTTTTCCGGGCCGTGTTCGGACATTCCTTCGATGTCATTCGCCGGGATCAGCACGGTATCGAACTCGTGCTCGCGCAGCCGGCGGGTCAAAAGCTCGGCGCTGCGGCGAGGCCCGATAACGATGATCCGGTCGCGCTCCTCTTTTTCGGGTGAGATCCAGCCGAACAGGACCGGGGAGACCGTACAGGTGATTACGGCGACCAGGATAACGGCGGAGTTGACCGCCTCTGTAATAACCCCCAACTCCAACCCGATAGCGGCGGCGGCGATGATCAGGGAGAGTCGGGCGCTCATCAAGAAGCCGGCTCCGAGTGTTTCACGCCAGGAGAACTGCAAACGGAAGATCAGGATCGGGACGAGCTTCACAGCGTAGGCCACCCCGATCAGGATCGGCACGAGCAGCAACGCCCGCCCGGACGAGAGAAGGGCGGGGAGATTGAAGCCTACACCCACCATGATAAAGAAGATCGGCACGAAGAAGCCGTAGCCGATGGCGTCCAGCTTCTCCCGCAGATCCGAGCTCTCGCCGCTGGAGAGCGCCGAGACTATGACCCCCGCCAGGAAAGAGCCCAGTATGTACTCTATGCCCAATCCCTGCGCCAGGGCCATAAACAGGATAGCTAGGACGAACGCCCCCCTCATGCCAAGCTGCGCGGTCGCGGAAGAGAGCTGCCGGAAGAGGCGTTCCACCGAGGCAAACTGTTTGAAGGTTACCGTGACGCGGTAGGCTACCAGGAACACCGCTATAAGGCCTAGTACCAACATCAGGTCTATAGACAGCCCCTGCCGATAGAAGATCGAGTACGCGCTGATAAGCAAGATGGTGGAGAAGTCGGCGATCATGGCCGAAACGATGATCGTCTGCCCGTAACTTCCGCCGGTGAAACCTTGCTCCTTGAGCACCGGCATGACGACCCCCAGAGAGGTCGTCGAGAGTATTAGGGCCATGATCCAGGGGTCCCTCACCAACCCTTGATTCCAGAAAATGAGTCCCGCCCCGATAGAGGCCGCCAGGACGAGAATCATCAACGTGCTTCCCGTCCCCAGAGGACTGGTAAAGAGTTGCCGCGCCCTGGAAGAGTTCTCGTCGCCACCCACCGCGAAGCTGCCCAAGTCTATCTCCAGTCCCGAGAGGAACATAAGGAAGGCGAACCCCAACGGCGCCAAGACGCCTAGTATCGGGTGGTCTTCCGGCACGAGACCGAAGCCGCTCTTGCCAACGATCATGCCGGCCACCAACTCCCCGACCACTATGGGGATAAATAAACCCCGCAATCGGGAGAGCAGTATGGGCACCAGGAACGCCAGCGCTATGACGACCATTAGCGGGATAAAACTTGTATCGACGTGTGCCACTCAGCTACTCTCCCGTAGTCGTGTCGGCGCTGCGGCGAGGCTCTCGATGCTCACCATCCTAAGGCTCGGGTTCCTCGGAACAAGTATGTCATACTCGCAAGCGCGAGATTCTACAGCTTTAGACAGGACGGTTCACGCCGCGCTTTTGCGCGACGTATTCTGTAGTCCCTCCGCGGAGAGGCTTTCGGGATTCTAAAAGCCGCGCCCAGCTCGCGGCGTATCCGGCGTCGGTCTCCGTGTCCTCCTGTGCCCCGCGAGTGAGGTTCACGTAGTCGGGTAAGGAGTAAGGACCCCGCTCCCGGCTGATACGAAGAAACTCGGCGCAGAGGTCGTAGTGGCGATCCAGGTGTTCCTGCTTGAGCCGCGGTCCCTGGGCGGCGGCCCGGTCGGCCCAACTGAGCACGGCGAGCTCTTCACCGAACGGCCCCGCAGCCCGGGCGAGACGCGGCGGCGGATAGTCCGAGCGTTCGTTGCGCATAAACCCGATCTTCAGGTGCAGAGCGGTGAGGGTGACGACGAGGTCCGTATCCTCAGCCGATACTCCCAGCCGCCGGCAGACGCGGTGGGCGAGCCGGGCGCCCAGCGTGTCGTGCGCCACGAACAGCACTTTGCCATCGTACTCTCCCCGGCTAACGGGCTTAGCGACGTCGTGCAGCAAACCCACGAGCCGGAGGCCCCCAACCCGTTCGGACGGAATATGGGCGCCTAAGAGATCCTCTTGCAACTCACGCTCGACGCCCCGCACCACCTCCATCGTATGCTCGAAGACATCCAGATGATGGTATGGACCCTGCCCGAGCCCTCTCGCCAGAGAGAGCTCGGGGATCACGTCGAGCACCTCCGCCTCTTCTACGGGCGGTTCGAGCAGTTGATGTATATCCAAAGTCCCGCGCTACCGAGCTACCGTCGCCGGCGGGCCTTTTTGCGGCTCGTGTTCGGGTTGGGCTTGCCTTTGTAAGGGCTCGGCTCCCCTTCCTCCCCCTCCGGGCTCGGCTGCCTGCCCTGCTTACGAGCCCGAAGCTCGGCCATCCGCTGCTTCCGGCGCTTCTCGGTCCAGGAAAAGAAAATGCCTAGGATAAAGAAGAAAAAGATGCCCTGAATCAAGATAGCCGGCAACTGTCCCTCTCCTACGCCGAACGTTTCGGGGAACAGGACGTTCATCGTGTACAGGATCACCGCGTAGAGCAGGATGAAGACCGCCGCCCGACGGAACCCGGCCTTCCAGTCAAAATTACTCATTCCACATAACTCCTCTCGACCCGCCGGGGGTTAACCCCGGTCGTTATCTCATAGTTTATCGTGCCGGCCCAGGACCCGAGTTCCTCGGCTCCCACGCGCTCCCCGTCCTGCTCTCCGAGCAACACTACCTCGTCACCCACCTCGACCGACTCGTCCACCCCGAAGACTACGGCGTCCATTGAGACCCGCCCCAACAGCGGTCTTCTCTGGCCCCCGATCAGGGCTTCAGCCTTTCCCGATAGCGCCCGCCGGTATCCCTCGGCATAACCGCAGGGCACGGTCGCGGCATACATCGGCTCCTTCGCCCGGAAGGTCAACCCATAAGATACCCCATCGCCCGGTTTTAGCCTTCGCACACCCGCCACGTAGCTCTTGAGGCTCATCGCGGGCCGCAAGTTCTCCTCCGCGGGGTTTCCTTTATCCCCCGCCGGATGCAACCCGTACAGCGCGACGCCGGGACGGATGCAGTCGTAGTGGGAAGAAGGATGCCAGAGCGTTCCGGCGGAGTTCGCCGCATGGGCCACGATCCCGCTGAACGAATGCGCGGCGAGGACTTCGTCGAACACCTTTATCTGACGTCCGGTGACCTCCGCATCGGAGTCAGCGGAGGCAAAGTGCGTGTAGACGCCGGTCAACTGCTCGCCGAGGATCTTCCGCGCCTCCCCCACCTCCTCCGGCTCGACGCCCCAGCGGTTCATCCCGGTGTTCACCTTGAGGTGCGCCCGCAATCCCGGCCGCTCCGCGATACGCCGCGCGCTGGTCATAGAGTGCGCCGTAACCGTCAAGTTCTGCTCTTCCGCAGGAGGAAGAAGATCCGGCAGCAGGTCGGTGAAGACCAGGATCGGGGCTCCTATTCCTCCGCGCCGCAGCGCGGCTCCCTCCTCGACCGTAACGACAGTGAAACAGTCCGCCCCGGCTTCGGAGGCCGCACGCGCGACTTCGACCGCCCCATGGCCGTAAGCGTCGGCCTTGACCACGGCCATCAGGCGGCTGTCCGGCGCGCGGCGCTTCAGCTCCCGGACGTTGTGCCGAACGGCGCCCAGATCCACCTCAGCCCAGGTGCGGGCGGGCGCGCTTATCGTGTTGGCGCCGCGTCCCACTGTTACTTCTGGGGGTTCAGGATGTGGAGCGTCAGGATGTCCATGCGGGAGAGCACGCCATAAAGCCTCCGTTCCCCGGCCACCGGCAACAGCTTCCGGCGCTCTTCCGCCATAATGGTAGCCGCCTCCGAGAGCGAAGCCTCGGTCGAGATCGTCGTTACCTCTTCGGTCATAACCTCCCGCACCGTCACCCCGGCGCTCTTGAGAACCTCCTGCTGGTACTCCTCCCAGTCCCCGAGCGGCACGATACCACCCAGTATGTCCAGAAAGCCGGGAGATCTAATCTCCGCGTCCCGGAAGATGAGATCCCCTTCCGTGATAATCCCGATCAACTCCCCCCCCTCGACCACCGGCGCGCCCGAGATGCCAGATTTGGCGAACAGCCGGATCGCGTCCTCCACCGTATCTTCCGGTCCCAACGTCGGCCACTCCGTTTGCATAACGTCGCCGACCTTTAATCCACGAATATCCTGCTCCAAATTCTCTCCTCGAATGTTCTTGTTTCCTACCGTCTGATACTACAGCAGGCGAGCGCTTCAAGAGCCGGTGCCCGTAACCTTAGAGCACCTCGCTAACGGCCCGCGGAATGTAAGACAACAAGTCAGTGGCTATAAAACTCTCCCCAGGCAGCCCCGTCTCTTCGAGCCACAGCTCGGCTGCCCGACCGTGGACCCAGGCCCCGGTCCGGGCGGCGTCGTAGGGGTCCATGCCGCGGGAGAGGAGCGCCCCGATCACACCGGATAGCACATCCCCCGTGCCGGCGGTCGCGAGCGCGACGCTGCCGGTGGAGTTCACAGCAGTACGCCCACCATCAGTTACTATGGTGCCAGAACCCTTGAGCAACACGCAGCAACCATGCTTCTCTGCCGCTTCCCACGCCGAATGTAGCCTCCGGGCCTGAAGCTCCTTTGTCCCACTCTCCATAAGTCGGCTCAGCTCTCCCGGATGCGGCGTAACGACCGTCGGCCCTTCTCTCTTTGAAAGCGCCTCTGAGCCGGAGAGGTTGGAGATCGCATCAGCGTCGAGCAACACCGGGGCCTCCACTCCTTCCAGGATGCCCTCGACGAGCCTCGTTCCTTCCTCACCCGTGCCCATACCGGGGCCGACTACTAGAGCGGTCGCCCGCTCCGCCTGCTCCAGCACCTGTTCCAGGGCGCTGGAGGTGATCTGGCCGGTGTCGTTCTCCGGTGTACCGTAGACGAGCGCCTCCGTGAGCCGGAGGTCCACATCCGGGGCGGCGCTCGCCGGCGTTGCGAGGAAGATAATGCCGCAGCCCGTGCGCTGGGCTCCCTCGACGACCATCACCGGTGCGCCGGTGACGCCCTTCGAACCGGCGACGACCAGCAGGGCACCCGCCGAGTATTTGTGCGCCGGCTCCTCCGTGCGCGGGATGCGTCCCCGGATGGACGGCCCGGCGGTCCAGGTTACGGAGGGTTCCACGTCGGCCTCGGGCGGGATGCCGATGTCTACAGCGACGACCTCTCCGGCGTGCTCGCGACCTGGAGAGACGACGCAGCCGATCTTCGCCGCGTGGGCACAGATCGTCAGATCAGCCTCCACCGCTTCTCCCTGAACCTCACCTGTCGAACCGTCCACACCGCTCGGCACGTCCACGGCGACGATCGCAACCCCGGCTCGGTTCAACTGCCGGATCAGGCCGGCCTCTTTCTCCCGCACCTCGCCGGAAAATCCGGTCCCGAGCAGGGCGTCCACGACGAGTCCTGTCTCGCCGAGCATCGCATTCAGCATCTCCGGGCCGAGGATCTCTACACCGAGGTTCCGCAAAACCTCCAGGTTGGTCGCCGGGTCCCCCTCATACTCGTCTTTGGTCGCGATGACGGCGACCTCCACGCCGGTCCGGTGCAGCTCGCGGGCTATAACGAACCCATCACCGCCATTGTTACCGCCGCCGCACACGGCCAGCGCCCGGAGGCCGAGACGACGGAGGCGGTGAGGAGTATACCGTTCAAGTATCTCCTCGGCCATCGTGGCCCCGGCGCGTTCCATAAGGATGGTGCCGGAGATGCCGAGCTCCTGGGCGCCGTTGTCGGCCTGGGTCATCTCCTGGGCCGAGTAGAGCTTCACGAGACCTCCTTCCGGCGTATAACGGCTACGCCTACGGCGGAAAGCTCCGAGTGGGTGATAGAGATGGATATTTCGTCCTCTCTCACGCCCACGTAATCGGCGAACTTCTTGATCTTGCCGAAGATACGGACCGAGGGCGCCCGGCGGGGCTGTCGGACCACCTCGACGCCGTTCCACTGAATGAGGCCACACCCCAGCGCTTTGGTTACGGCCTCCTTCGCCGCCCAGCGCCCGGCGTAATGCCGCTCGGCAAATCGGAACTTCTCGCAGTAGGCGATCTCCGCCTCCGTAAAAAGCCTCTGCCGGATGCGGGGCGTGCGCTCCAGCGCGAACTGCATCCGCTCTACGTCAACAACGTCAACACCTATCTCCGGTACGAAAAAGTTATCCATGGCAACATATTACGGCAGAATACATCGCCGGTAAAAGGGGGATAATATAAGCTCATGGACGTGGCGATCATAGGCAACCCCAACTCGGGCAAGGCGGGTAGCAGAAATTACCTGGAGAACTACGCCAAGACCCTGCGCGCCGGTGGCCTGGAAACGGAGGTCCTCAACACCGAGTATCCGGATCACGCCACGGAGCTCGCCACCGAGGTAGGCGACCGGATCGTCATCGCCGCCGGGGGCGACGGCACGATCAACGAGGTCGTCAACGGGTTGCACAAAGATGCCACCTTGGGCATCTTGCCGCTCGGCACCGCGAACGTGCTGGCCCGCGAAATCGGGTTGCCGCTCAACGTCGAGAAGGCCTGCCAGCGTATCCTGGCGGGTGAGACTTTTCGGATGGATCTTGGTATAGCCACAGACCGCAACGGCACGGAGCGCCGATTTACTTTCGTGGCGGGCATCGGGTTCGACGCCAACGTGATCTACTCCGTAACCCCCCGCTTGAAACGCTACTTCAAAGCCCTGGCTTTTGCCCTCTCGGCGTTCAAGGTCTACGCGGAAGAGGAGTTTCCCGCCATTCATGTACTGCACGGCGACACGATCTACGTCTCCCAGTTCGTCATCATCGCTAACGGCCGCCGCTACGGCGGCGACTTTCGGGTAACCGGCAGCCAGTCCCTCTCCAGCGGCGAGCTGGAAGCCATCCTGATCGAACGCATCGGCGCGCTACTCAGGCCCGACATCCTCGGGCGTATCCTGGCCCGCCGTCCCCTCAACAGCAGCATGCGCTCCGTGGGAGCCAAGGAGTTACGCGCCCGCGCTCCCGGGGCCGAAGTCCCCGTCCAACTCGACGGCGAGCTCTGGGGACGCCTCCCCATGTCGTTCCATACGGACCCCGGCGCCCTGAAGGTGATCCGGTAGAAGCGCCACACTTTTCGTACCCCAACAAATTCGATGGCGCCAACGCGGAATGTGGATATATCGTGAAATATTGCGAATTTTTATGTGAATAGGTTGAACCACGTTGGGTAGTTGCGCGTATAATGGTGGTACACATGCTGATGGCGCAGTTGCCTGTCGGTGAAGTCAACAAACGACGTACTCAAATCGGGCGATCAGGCACGGGTTTATGGGGTGTAGAGTCAGCGAAGAGGTGACAGAATGAGAAGGCTGTTTGGCAACTGGGGAAACGTAGGATTCTATGCTCTAGGCGTGGCGGCGCTGCTGGCTATAGGCGCAACCGTGTTTTTTGGGACGAGCCTGCTCCGGTCGGACGGGAGCCCGGTAGAGAGGGCCGTTACTCCCACGGTCTCCGAACAAGAGGTTCCGGAAAAGGTCGAAGAGAAGGAAGAGCCCCAAGACCAGTACGGAGAGCCGGTCGTAGAGGAAGCTCCGGCGGAAGAAACCCCGGATCTTGCCGCCGCCCCTTCGGACGACACGTTGTACCTGACGGTCCCCAAGATGGGCCGTTACAACGATTTGGTAATAAACGACATGTCGGAGGCGACCCTGGATCAGGGCGCCGGCAAGCTGCCGAGCTCGGGCTTTCCCTGGGAGCCGGGGGCCAACACCTACATCGCCGCCCACGTTCTGGGTTGGGAGGGCACCAACAGTTGGTTGCAGTTCGCCAACCTGCCCAACATGACTTATGGAGACGTGATCTATCTGACCGACTCCGCCGGTACGACCTACACCTACGAGGTAACGGAGGTCCTCACCGTCTCCCCCTACGATGTATGGGTCGCGGATCCACAACCGGGCCGCGACATGGTCTCTCTGCAGACCTGCGTGGGAGCAAACTACGAGTGGCGTCTGATAGTCCGGGGCGACCGGGTCGCTTGAGGTAAGCTCTCTAGGCTTTCTCCGGCAGAGCCAACCTGAGCCCCAGCCCGACCAAAACGCTACCCGTCAACCAGCGCAAGTCGTTGGCGAAGCCCGGCTTCTTACCGAGCCAGTTACCTAACGCTCCCGAATAGTAGGCGATTACGTTGAAGACGAGCAGGGCGAGCGTTGTAAACACAAGCCCGAGAATCAACATATGAAGGGCTGCGTTCCCCGAAGCCAGGCTCACGAACTGCGGAAGGAACGCCAGAAAAAAGAGCGCTATCTTGGGGTTCAGCAAGTTCGAGGCGAGCCCCTGGAAGAAGACCTTTCCGAGCTTTAGCGTCGGGGCGGGCTCCCGGGCAACGGAGAAGTTCTCGCGGCCGAGAAAAGCCTTTATGCCCAGGGAGATCAGGTACACCGCACCCGCGTATTTCACAACCATGAACGCCGTGGCGGACGACCGGAGTAGCGCAGACAGACCAACCGAAGCCAGCATCGTATGAACGATGAGCCCAGAACACGCGCCCCACACCGACACCAGGCCCGCAGCGCGCCCCTGCGCGACGCCCCGCGTGACGACGTAGATCATGTCCGGCCCTGGAGTAACGATGAGCGCCAACGACGCCGTCAGAAACAGGATGAGGCTTGTTCCTTGAAACAATGAACTCCTCCTTTCTAAGCTAGACGTCTGTTGCGTGGATTGACGATACAACAAGGGCCATCCGACCCCTCAGCGAAAGGAACCTCGGATGGCCCGCACTCAGCATACCCCGTCCCCGTCGTCCCTGGAAGAGGCGATCACCGTGC
>JALYGE010000012.1 GCA_030777225.1 Actinomycetota bacterium | reverse complement strand
AGGGATGTCATCCTCGGTTGCATCAGACAGCCGGGCTTCGAGGTTTAGGTCTCTGTGCTGAGATCAGTAATACCCGTAAGCCTCGTGGCGAACGACCTGTTCCCTAATCTGGCTTGATTGATCGGCGGTATATGGGCAACCTTCATACCGATTGCCATCAGCGTCGCCATCCTCAAGTATCGCCTCTACGATATAGACTTCATCATCAACCGTACGCTGGTCTACGCGGCACTTACCGCCTGCGTCGTTGGACTCTACATGCTGGTCGTCGGAGGACTCGGCACGCTCCTACACTCGCAGGGCAACCTGCTGCTCTCGCTCCTGGGCGCGGGGCTGGTGGCTGTGCTGTTCGCGCCGCTCCGAGATCGGCTCCAGCGCGGGGTCAACCGCCTGATGTACGGCGAGCGCGATGACCCTTACAAGGTGCTATCGTGGCTGGGACGGCGCCTGGAGGCCAACCTGGCGCCCGAGGCGGTGCTACCCGCGGTGGTAGAGAACATCGCGCGGGCGCTACACCTGCCGCGAGCCGAGATCTGCTCGCCGACGGCGAGACACTCCGCCCCGGAGCATCCCACGGTGAAGCCCCGGCGGAGACAAGCGTGCGGGACGCCGGCGCCGTGGAGACGCTGCGCCGCGCTCCGGAGGGCCTACGGCCGGCGGAACTCGGGCCTGACGGCGGGTACGGCGCCGTCCTCGAAGAGCGCAGTATAGGGCTCGTGATGCCGCTGGCCCACCGGGGCGAGCTCGTCGGCGCATTGTGCCTGGTCCCGCGCAGTCCCGTTGAGGAGTTCTCCGCGGCGGATCGGCGGCTCCTGCGGGACTTATCTCCGCAGGTGGGCGCGGCGGCCGATGCTGTCCGGCTCACGGTCGCGCTCCGATCCAGCCTGGAAGACCTGCGGCGCTCCCGCGAGCGGCTGGTGGCGGCGCAGGACGATGAACGGCGCCGCATACAGCGCGACCTGCACGACGGGCTCGGGCCGGTTCTGGCAAGCATGCGGCTCCGCCTCGAAGCCTGCCTGGACACCGAACAGGGCACGGACACCGCGCTGATCCGGGACCTCGAAAGGCTCCACGAGCTGGTGGGACAGGCCACCGCCGACATCCGGCGCCTGGTCTACGACCTCCGCCAGTCCTCGACCAGCTCGGGCTCGTCCCCGCACTCCGCCAGCACTGCGAGCGCTTCGGCCGCGAGACTGGCATAGAGGTTCGCTTCGAGGCCGGGGACGACCTACCCATCCCGGCCGCGGCGGAGGTGGCCCTGCTCCGCATTGTCCAGGAGGCGCTGGTCAACGTCGGCAAGCACGCCAACGCCTCGCGAGTCGACGTGCGGCTCGATCGGCGCGAGGGTTATCTCGCACTAACCGTCCGGGACGACGGCGCGGGACTCGGCCCAAACGGCAACGGAGGGACGGGCATCGGTAGCATGCGCGAGCGGGCGGAGTTGCTCGGCGCGCTGCAGTTCGACGGCGTGGTCGGGACCGGCACGAACCTAACAGTACGCATCCCAGTGGAAGGACGAGAAGGTGAGTAAACAGAGAACAACGGATAATGAGACCACCCGGGTACTGCTGGCCGACGATCACCGGCTGTTCCGCGAGGGTGTGGCGAGTCTGCTGGAGCGCGCCGGGGATATCACGCTCGTAGGAGAGGCCGCTACCGGGGAGGAGGCCGTGCGGCTCTCCGACGACTGTTAACCGACGTGGTGCTCATGGACCTCAAGATGCCCGGATGGGTGGCATCGAGGCGACCAGGTCCATCGTGGGGCGCAACCCGCACATCGGGGTCATCGTGGTGACCATGTTCGAGGACGATGAGTCCGTGTTCGCCGCGTTGAAAGCGGGAGCCCGGGGCTACGTCCTCAAAGACGCCGACCGCGGCAACCTGTTGCGGGCGATCCGGGCCATCGCCCGGGGCGAGGCGCTACTCGGCGCGCAAGTCGCCCACCGGGTACTAGAACAGTTCACCCAGCCAACCCCGATCCCCGCTCCCGATCGCCCCGCGCCGCTCTTCGACGAGTTGACTCCACGAGAGCGGGAGGTGCTCAAGCTCATCGCGCAGGGTCTGCGCAACCGGGACATCGCCGCGGAACTGGTCATCAGCGAGAAGACGGTAGGCAATCACATCTCCAACATCTTCACCAAACTACAGGTAAACGACCGAAGCCAAGCCATAGTGCGCGCTCTGCGCGGAGGGTTGATTCAGGAAGAACGGTAGGCAGATAACGTTCCGCCTGATCCCGGCCGGGCTGGAGGTATTCCCGACGGAGGAAGCACCGCCGTCCGGCCTGCAACCGTTGGAGTTCCAGTAAGCCCGGGCTTTCGACGAACAAGAACTCCGGCGCCAGCAGACTGCTCGCTCATCGGGTCCGGCAGAAAGAGAAGGGGGAACTGCCATTGGGGAGTCTCTATCTCTTCCGGGCGAGATACACACCGGCCAGGACTACGGCTGCTCCTATCGCCTGCTGGTAACCGAAAGCCTCTCCGAGCAACACGATCCCCGCGATGACGCCGGTCAGGGCGACGAGGTACTGGTAGACGAGCACCCGATTCGCGCCTACCTGGGACACGCCCCGCTGCCAGGCTGCGAACCCGAAACCCGAGGAGAGGACCGTGGAGTAGAGGGCGGCGCCCCACACGGGTACGCCGAGGGCTCCCACCTCCAGTTGGCCGGGGCCTACAGCAGCAAGCGGGAAGATGGCGAGGCCGCCGAGCAAAATAGAGTACGTGGCGACGGCGAGGGGCGAGTGGCGGCGGAGCAGGGAGAGCGAGAGGACGGTATAAGAGCCCCAGAAGATGGCGGCGGCGAGTATGAGTACGTCACCGGCGAGGCTCGTGCCCCCGAACTCAAGCCCGCCGTAGACGATCGCGGTGACGCCTGCCAGGCAGAGACCCACACCGATTATGCCCGACAACCGCGGGCGTTCGAGGGTGAGAAAGAAACCGAGGAGCATCCCCAAGACGGGAGCGGTAGAGTAGATCAGGGCGGTATTCGCCGCCGTTGTCAGGCTGACGCCGATCGTAAAAACCGACTGCGTGAGGGTTATGCCGACCACCCCGAGCCCGAAAATCGGCAACAACTCCTTGCGGGGTATACGGCTCTGCGGCTCTACGGCGCACAGTATCAGCCACAGAACAACTCCCGCCACCGTGAAACGTACCGCCGCGAAGAGGTGCGGCGGCACGAAATCCACGACGTACTTGACGGCCACGAAGTTGGTCCCGAAAAAGAAGACCGTCATCAACAGCGAGACCTCGACCCACAGGGAGGCCCGGCTACGCCCCTCTCCGACGTCCACTAGTAACCCGCGTTAGCGGACGAAGTCGGCGTCTTCGTCGAGATCCCTTATGTAGGCGGCGATGAGGCGGGCGCAGTTCTCCAGGTCTTCCAGGTCCACGATCTCGTTCGGTGAGTGCATGTAGCGGTTGGGGCACGAAACGAGGCCCGTGGCGATGCCGGCGCGCTGGAACTGGATGGCGTCGGCGTCCGTACCCGTGGAGCGGGAGTCGGCCTCTAGCGTGTAGCTGATCTCCTCTCTCTCGGCGGCCTCGATGAGACCGTCGGATACTATGGGGCTTAGGTTCGTCGCCCGCTTTATTACGGGGCCGCTGCCCAAAGAATGGTCGCCGTTCTGGTTTTTGGAGGCGCCGGGGGTGTCGGTGGCGTGGGTTACGTCCACGGCGATGGCCGCGTCCGGGTTCAGGGAGAAGGCGGAGGCGCGGGCTCCGTACAGCCCGATCTCCTCCTGCACGCTCGCCACCGCAACGACCCTGGCTGCCAGATCCTCTTCCTCGGAGAGCAGGCGCAGGGCTTCGAGCACCACGAACGCGCCCATCCGGTTGTCCAGGGAACGGGAGGCGATGCGACCGTTCGGAAGTTCCAGAAGCTCCTGGTCTATAACGCCCACATCCCCCACCCGGACCATAGACTTGGCTTCATCACCGTCTTTGGCCCCGACGTCTATCCAGAGGCTCTTTATCTCGGAGACCTTTTTGCGCTCGTCGGGCTCCATGAGGTGGATGGCCTTTTTGCCGATCACACCGGGAACCTGGCCGTTTTTCGTCTGCATCAAGACCCGCTGGCCCACGAGGACCTGCGAGTCCCAGCCGCCAACCCCGGTGAAGTAGAGGAGGCCCTGCTCGTCTACGTGGGTGACCATCAGCCCGATCTCGTCTATGTGGCCGCTGAGCATGATCCTGGGCGATCCGCCCTCGCCTATCGTGGCGAAGGAGTTGCCCATCCGGTCGCCGCGAACCCCGGCGAACCTCTCCGCCTCCCTGCGCCAGACCCTCGCAGCCGCGCCTTCGTTACCGCTCGGCCCCGGCGTCGAGAGTAGTTTTTTCAGAAAATCGTACGATTCGTCTCTCATGTGTTCCCTTCTAGTTTGGCTCCGGCAAGTATACCTGCCTAGCAGACTACCCGGATGTGGAAGCCGCCGTTTTCGAGGCTCCGTCCGTCAAGCCCGATCCGTCCGTAAGGTATCGTGAAGTTGAACGGGCCCGAGAAAGGGTTGGGGATCACGCTCAAAGTGCTCTCGTCTTGCCAGGCAGGATGAAGCTTCTGTCCCATGAAATTGAAACCGTCTCTGTACCAGGGAAAAGTATTTTCGCCGGGCTCGTTGAGGCATACGAACAGGGAGAAATCGTCACAGAGCTGAAGCAGGCGGAAATTGTACTCCGCGTTCGCCAGCCACTCCTCCGGCAGACGTTTTTCTAGCCGCTCCCTACGCCCGGCCTCTCTGGTCCTGAACTCTATTGCTACGTTCTCCCGAGAGTCGCGCACGAACGAGTTGTAATGCCGGCTACAGAGGTACGAGGCGTAAGGCTCCTGGACTTCGAGTTGGTCCAGGCCATGCTTGTAGGCCCGAAGTTTGGGCTCCAACGGGTAGTCTATAAAGGAGTAGGGTTCGCCCGTGTCGGGATTAAAGCGGACCTCGTCGTCCAGCTCTAGCCAGCCAACGTCGTGGTTTGCGATGGCGAAGAGCGTAGGTCTTTGCGGAGTTGTCTCCTCGCTCCAGTGCCGGGCGAACTCGCCGGAGATCTGGCCGTGATCGTGCTGCCGGACGAGCAAGAAAGAATCTTTCAGCTTGCGAACTATCACGCGGCGAGCTTACACCAAAGCCCATAGGCCAACCAGTCGACCACCAGGATGCTGACCGGCCTTAGAGCACCGGACGCCGGTCGACGGCGAGTGGCGCTTCGAGGCTCTCGTCCTCCGTAAACATCCCCTCGACGTCCTCGAAAGACTCTCCTGGGACGGTGACTAGCGCGAGGGCGTACCCGGAAGGAAATTTGCCTTCCCACTCCTCTGCAAGCTTCTCCGGCAGGCCCATGCTCAAAAGTTTTTTCTCCAGCCGGGGCTGACGGTAGTAGAGGAGGAGCCCGATCAGGGAGCCGACCACGAGCAGCGTCTCGACAACGACACCGGTCCACAAGTGGATAGCACCCATAAGAACGCTCGTCGCCGTAACCCCGAGGAACATGCTCCCGAACTCGAACCATTGCATCCTTGTCAGACCCGACTCCACCTTACGGATATTGGCTTCGGGGAGGGAGACCCTGGTCAGTCGCTCGTCCCGCCGCCGGATGAGCACGAGCAGTGAATTACCGGGCACGCCGAAGTCCTCCAGTCGCTCGTCGAGGGCTTTCAACGCGCCCAGGTCCGGGACGACGGCACCAATAGTGTAGTAACGCGCGATGCTCATAAAGATCTTCTACCGCATACTCGCCGGAAAACCGGTAACCAGCTTCACCATATCAGCAGCAGAACCGCGGCGGTTGCCAGACCGATCGTGCCGCCGGCCAGCACGTCGAACGGATAGTGGACGCCCAGGTACACTCGGGACAGGATCACGAGGATCGCCGCCGGCACGAGAACCGGTGCGAGCAGCGGGTAGAACACCGATAGCGCCAACGCCCCGGCGGCGGCGGTCGCCGAGTGACCGGAAGGGAAAGAGCTCGAAGAGGGTGTTTTTATCAGGGGGGCTATGCTGGTATCGTAGATAAAGGGTCGCGACCGATCAAAGAGGTGCTTCGTCCCCTCTGCGAGAATCCAGGAGAGCGCGATGGCCGCCCACGACAGTAGCAGGTTACGTACCTGAAACCCGGTCGCCACGAACATCCCCGCCGCTATAAATCCCCAGAGGGCCCCGGCTGTGCCTGCCACCGTGAACCACCGCATGATCACGGTGAGCGGTGTACATTTCAGGCCGAAGATCGCGCGGAACAGCCCACGATCCAGGTTTCTCACCGTCCATACAAAACTCTTCAAGCTCACCTGCCGGTCGTAGCCCTACCGGCGTACATTCTACCCGCGTCGGGACAGGCGTTTGCCCGGGAGACGTACAGGTTACGTCTCCCAGTCCTTTCTATTCCTCCGCAGCCAGGGTTTACTCTGAGAACCGATCACCTGTCCGTAGTTCAGGAGCGTGACCAGGAAGAAGCCCCCGAGTCCATTGCCGAGTGTAGCCGGCACCAGGAAGTCTCCGAGATAATCCAGTGGAGCGGTCTCTCCGGCGAACACACTCATCAAAATCTCCGAGGAGCCCGCGACGCAGTGCGCCAGTCCGGTGGCCGGAATGAGCATGATCAACAGGTAGATAATGAGGGCCTGAGAGATGGTGTCCCGGGAAGCCGCCACCATCCAGACTACGAGCGCCACGAGCCAGCCCCCGAACACGCCCTTTATGGTCGTGGCCCAGAACCCATACTCCATCTTTTTCGAGACCTCTTCGAGCAGGAGCTCGAAGGCCGCAGGTTCCAGGACCTTTCCGTAGACGACCGCGGCGGCGAAGATTGCCGCACCCAGGATGTTAAAGAGCAGGACCACCCCCCACAGGCGCAGCATAGTCAGCAACCGGTTCGGGCGCGACAACACCACGACCACCGGCGTAACGGTGTTCTCGGTAAAGAGCTGCGCCCGGCCCAGGATGACGATCAGGAACCCTATCGGGTAGGCGGCGTAGGCGGCGAATCCTATGCCGCCGGTTAGGGCCCCCACGACGACCAGGGCTATCCCGCTGAACGAAATATTGAGCCCGGCGACGAAGCCGCTGAAGGCCAGCCCCACATTCGCCCGCTCCAGCTCTTGCTGGCCGTCCTCTACTACCGTTTCTAATATCTCGCCCGCTGATTTGGAGGAAGCCATAAGTTGGCATCATACTACAAGCGCAACCGCACACCGCGAGCGGCATTACAAATACCGTGGTCTCGCCCTGTACTTTGCTCTTGTTGAAGTAGAATAGAATGACGTTTGCCGCGCGAGTTTTACGAAAAGGTCGTAGTTAGGAGCATTCAAAGTGAGAAAAGAGCTTGTCGAGAAAGTAGTAGAAGAAGCCCGCAAAGAAGAGGCGAACCTGGTGATCTGGGACCGCCGGGACACCTTCACCGTAGAGGCGGACGACCTCTCGGAGCTGGAGCTGGCAGACGACCACCTGCAGGCGAAGATGCAGGACGGCCGGGCGACCGTCTACGTGGAGTATGACCTGATCTACAAACTCGTCGTAGAGAAGGAGCGCAAGGCCCGAGCCGGCGTCCGCGCGGGCTTTGGGGCTACTGCAGAGTAGGGTAAGCGAGGTACCGTAGTGTACCCGCGCAAAAAGCTCTAACGGTTCCGACGACCTGCGCGAAGAGTTTGCGAACATCGTGAGCGCCGCTTCTCTGGCCGAGCATCCCCGACGCCCTACGCTTCCAGAATCTCCACTCTGTCTTCGCGGGAGATAACGGCGGCCCGCGAGAGGCCGACAAAGAGACCGCATTCGAGGGCGCCGGGGATGTGCTTGATCTCGGTCTCCAGCGCGCGCGGGTCCTCTATGGAGGGGAAAAGACAGTCAACGGTGTAGTGTCCCCCGTCGGTCACGAACGGCTCCCCAGTCTTCATTCGCAGCGCGGGTTCGGAGCCCAGAGCGGCGAGAGCTTCTAAGGTAGTCTCCCAGCCAAACGGTTCGACCTCGACGGGCAACGTCCCTACTCCCAGGGTGTCTACCCGCTTGGAGGAGTCGGCGACGACCACGAGACCGTCTCCCGCGGCGGCCACGATCTTCTCCCGCAAAAGGGCGCCTCCACGGCCTTTTATCAGGGCGAGGTTCGGATCTATCTCATCCGCCCCATCTATCGTGAGATTCGGCCGCGCCTCTGAAAGTCCTACAAGCGGAATGCCCTCCTCGCGGGCCTGTTCGGCGCTCCTCTCCGACGTCGGTATACCCCGCACCTCTTCCAGCTTTCCCGCGGCCAGAAGCTCCCCGATCCTCCGGATCACCCAGAAAGCCGTGGTGCCGGTCCCGAGCCCCACGGACATGCCGCTCTTGACGTAGCCGTCTACGGCCGCAAAGGCGGCGGCCTTCTTCTGCTCTTCTACCTTGCCGGACACCCGGCCCCTCCGACGACCTCGACGGCTGCGCCTCCTGCTCCAGATCCGCGTTTTCTAGCTGACGACCTCGACCCGCGCCGCCTGCTTCTTGCCGCGCCGGCCGTCCACGATCTCGAACTCTACCTCTTTCCCCTCTTTGAGGGTTCGAAAGCCCTCACCCGCTATTTCGGAGTAGTGGACGAAGAGATCCTCGCCACCTTCCACGTTCTCAATAAACCCGTACCCTTTTTCGTCCGAGAACCACTTGACTCTACCGCGCGCCACAGTACCTCCAGAGTATCCCTTTCCCCGCAAGACCGTGGCAACGAGCCTCAGGGGATACTTATCATTTCTCGCCTTCACGCTGAAGGATGACAGGGCGGGACTGTAGCATCATCTACCAGTGGGCGCAAACTACGAGGTCGCTCCTGGAGCCGTACTCTATACACCGTCCGGCTGGACGCCGAGCTCGACCTCGACCTCACGTGGCTCCTGGCCGGGACTAACGACCGTTAACTTCACTCGTTCTCCGGGCTCCAGCGAGTTGACGATCCGTATTACGTCATCGGGGGTCGAGACCTTCTCGCCGTCAGCGGCAGTGATCACGTCTCCCATTGGGACCGGAAGCCCTTTTATTTCTTTTTCTTCTCCACCCTTTATCCCGGCTTTGTCGGCGGGACCGTCCTCCATAACCTCGCTGACGATGGCCCCGGTCGGCGGGAGGCCGTGCTCTTCGCGCAGTTCCTTTTCCGAGAGGCCCGTGTAAGCTACCAGCTCTTCGATGCCCGCCGTAAACATGCTGACCCCGATGTAGCCGTGCTCGACGTCGCCGTTGGTTATGAGTTGCTCGACCACGCTCTTTACGGTGTTGCTCGGGATCGCAAAGCCCACGCCCTGAAAGCTGCCGGTGTCGGAGATGATCTGGGAGTTCACCCCGACGACGGTGCCCCGCGAGTCGAGCAGCGGCCCGCCGGAGTTGCCGGGGTTGATCGCGGCGTCTGTCTGGACGGCCTCGCTTATGGTGTAGTTGTTCGGAGCTTTTATGGGGCGTCCCACGCCGCTGACTATACCGGTGGTAACGCTGATCCCGACGTTGAGCGGATTGCCGATGGCGATAACCGGCTCCCCAACCTTCAAGGCATCCGAGTCCCCGAACGTGAGAGGCCTGAGAGATTCCTCCGGCGCGTCCACTTTTATGACCGCAAGGTCTGTAGAGGGGTCCTCCCCAATGACTTCCGCTTCTTTTCGGGTCCCGTTGGCGAACTGAACAGACACGCCGTCGGCCGCCTCTACGACGTGCTGGTTGGTTACGATGTGGCCGCTCTCATCCAGGACGAAGCCGGATCCACCACCCGGCCCTCTACCCGAGGCCACTTCCACGCTCACGACACCGGGACCGTCACGGGTGTACACCTGTCGCACCGAGGACTGCGAGCTGTTGCCAGAGACGCCCTTCCCCGAAACCGGCGGCGAAGCCTCTTTTATGGTCACGTTTCCGCTGCCGTTCCCGACCCAGAACATGCCAACGAATATAAAAAGTGCGGTCACGAGGCCACCTATTACGGCGGATACCAACGCTGTGAGTGCGGTCTTCAAAGTGGGACTTCCTCGCTAACGGTTTATAGTCGGCTCTTTATACCAATTCTCTGCTGATTATGTTGACACCATCTAACTTCCACTCTCCGCCCTCCCGCACGAGCGTCCAGGCGGCCGTATTGCGCTCGGTCCTGTCGGCGTGTACGGCGCGGGTGACGCCCGTGACCTGCGCCGCGTTACCGGTGACCTGCCCGGTAGGCTTCTCGACGAACTTTATCTTCTCCAGCGTGGCGAACTGGCTACTCCACTGCGCCTGCGTCGGCGCCTGGCTCTGCCGGAAATCCTGCGAAAGCAGGCTGTAAGACCGCTCGTAATCTCCCGAGGCGGCCGCCTTGTAGACCTCCTCTACGGTCTGGGCAGCGGCCTTCTCCGTCAGGTCTCCACCCTGCTCAACCGGCGCGGGTTCCTGCCGGGCGGGTTGTTGCTCGGGGGGCTCCGGCGCCGCCTCTTACCCTGAGAGCCGGCGCCGTTCGCGGGGTTCTGTTCCTCCTGTTGGTTTGTGGCCGGTGGGCCGGCGGCCTCCGGCGACGGTTGCCAGGCCTGGTCCTCCCCTCCCCCGAGGAGCGTCGGGGCTCCCAGGGCCCCGGCCAGAACCACGGCAGCCAGTAGCGCCAGCCCCGCCAGTATCACGGCGCTCCTTCCCGGTCGCCTCCTCCCAGGGGCGTTTGCCGGAGTGGGGCGACCGCTTTGGGCGCTCGCGGGTCCGGCGACCGGACGTGTAGCGGGGGCGCGGGTGTCTCCCGTACTCCGGCCTACTGCCGCGAGCCGGTCGCGCACCTCATCGGTGGCCGGTCGAGAGTCGGGTTCCTTTGCGAGACAGTCCAGGATCAGGGCCTCCAGCTCCGGGTCCACGGCACTGTTTAGCTCTCCGGGAGGTGCCGGGGGCTTCGAGACGTGCTGGGTGGCGATTTCGATGGGCGTTCCGCTGAACGGTGGGGCGCCCGTAACCGCTTCATAGAGCGTCGCTCCTAGCGAGTAGACGTCGCTGTTGGGGGTGATCTCCTCACCCTTCAATTGCTCAGGCGAGGAGTACCGCGCAGTTCCCATGTACATGCCCGTCTGGGTCGCCCGGGTGGCGTCGAGAGCGCGGGCGATGCCGAAGTCCGTCAGCTTCGGCTGTCCGTTTTCGTCCAGGAGGATGTTGTGCGGCTTGATATCCCGGTGGACGACGCCCCGCTCGTGGGCGTGGGCGAGCCCCGCGGCGGCGGCGCTGAGGTTGGAGACCTCCGCCGCGGAGAGCGTGCCCCGTTGGGAGATAAGGTCCCGCAAGTCGCCACCGGAGACGTGCTCCATGACGATGTACGAGAGGTTCTCTCCGTCGAGCTCGTCCTCTCCAGCATCGTAGACCTGCACGATGTTGGGGTGTGAGAGCCGGGCTGCGGTGCGGCCCTCCCGCCGGAAGCGGAAACCAATATCCGAGCCCACGTACTCGGACTTGAGGACTTTGATCGCCACCAGCCGGTCGAGCACCTCGTCGGTGCCGAGGTACACGGTAGACATCCCTCCGGAGCCGAGCCTACGCCCCAGGACAAACCTTCCACCCAATCGCCGACTCACGTTCTCATCCCCGAGTAGGTCCTGGGGCCTAGATGACCTCCCGGCCCATGGCGGCGGCGAAGGGCTGCAACGTCTCGCGCATGCCCATCAGCGCCTCAACGGGGAGCGCCTGCTCCGCGTCGCACAACGCCTCCTGCGGCTCGTGGTGAGACTCCACGATCAGGCCGTCCGCCTCTGCGGCCACGCTCGCCTTGCTCAAGGGAATAACCAGGTCGCGCCGGCCGGCGGCGTGGGAGGGGTCCACGATCACCGGCAGGTCCGTCAGGCGTTTGGCGACGATGACCGCCGAGAGGTCCAACGTGAAGCGCGTGGCCGTCTCGAAGGTGCGGATGCCCCGCTCGCAGAGGACCACGTTGTCCCCGCCCTCGCTGGTAATGTACTCGGCCGCCAGCAGCCACTCCTCGACGCTCGCCGCGAGGCCGCGCTTGAGTACGACGCCGTGGTCCGTCCCGGCAATGGCCGCCCCGATGCGTTTCAGCAGCGAGAAGTTCTGCATGTTGCGCGCCCCCACCTGAATGATCTGGGCGTGCTCCATGACCGCCTCTATGTCGTAAGGGTCCATGACCTCCGTAACGACCTTGAGGCCCAGCTCCTTGCTGACCTCGGAGAGGATCTCCAGTCCCTCTTCACCGAGGCCCTGGAAAGAGTACGGGGAGGTGCGGGGTTTGAAAGCGCCGCCGCGGACGTACTCAAAGCCCGCCTCCTTGACGGAGCGGGCCGAGGCTTCGAACTGCTCGTAGCTCTCGACGGTGCAAGGTCCGGCCACAACCCGGAAGGTTCCAGGCTGTATCATGCCGTTGGTGGTCTTTACGTTCGTCTTAGGGGCGGCTGAAACGTCCATCGCTATCTGTAAAACTCCCCGCGTTGAATTTCGAGATCCCGGATACGGTGCAGGATCAACTCAAATATCTCGCGCATCGAGGTGTCGTAGATCGGCCCATCGTTGTACTCCATGACCCGCTGGAGGATCTCCTCCTCCCGCTTGGGATCGTAGATCGGGGACCCGGCCTCGGCCTTCATCGCCACGATCTCCTGCACGATTCTGGCCCGCTCGTTAAGCGCCCGGACGAGGTCCTTGTCTACCTCGTTCACCCGCTCCCTGAGTTCCTGTACTTTCTCCTGCATCTCTGCTTCTTCCATAAGACTTGAGATTGTATATGCGCCACTCACATAAGGCAACCGGGAACCGTCAGCGCCCAGCGAACAGACGATGTGGCTCGCACGAAGGTTCTACCTAGCTCACACACGAGGGGTGCCGTGCTGCCGCCCCCGTCCGCGACCAGAGCGCGTACCCCAGCGCCAGAAACACGAGGCCGAACAGTGCCCGTGCTTCACCGTAGAAGTCCACCAACATGAAGATGAGAGGGAAGTAGACGATCCAGGCGATGAGCAGCAGGCTGCACCAGCGCGGCAACACATCCGCCCGAAATGTAGCCACGCCCAGGAGCGGGAACCCTACGAGCACGGCCAGTCCACCCAAACTGAAGAGTATGTCAAGGAAGGCCCCCTCGGCGCCAGCGGTGAGTAGCCAGATCACGGTAGACAGCAACAGGGACGCCGTCCCGACGAAGGCGACCGCGAAGCCTGCCGTTCCCAGCCACCCGTAGCGTGGCGCCTGAAGGAAGTGAAGCCCTACAAGGGCTGCCAGCATCCCGAGTTCGGCGATGGCGTCGGAGGACTCGATCAGGTACCAGGACAACGAGCCGGTGGGCCCCATGTTGCTTGCCGGGGACTGTACTAACACAAAGGCGATAACGCCCGAGATCGTCCACGCTATTGCGGCCAGCAGGGTTCCCGGCGCGCCCCATCGTTTAAGGTCCGAAGAAGACATAGCCGCTCCTTTGTTTACACCTTTGCGCTAGGAATAATAACGGCAGAAGGAACCCGGAGCACCCCTAATTGAGTGATTTTCATTGCAAGGCGACCCCCGCAAAATCCGGTAGAAGGTGAGGGCCCGACCGCGACACCAGGCTCTGTTGAAAGCGCAAATAAAGAGGGATAGTCTTTAGCGGCGGATCTCCGCCGGAGAACGAGGCTGACCAGCTAGAAGGAGAGAGTTTGCAGTTCAGAGCTGAGCTTGGATCTTTGAGCCCGTACAAGCCCCCGAAGGCCGCCGCCGAGGCGTCGGCGGAGCGCGGGACGGACGGGTACGTGAAGCTGACGATGAACGAGCTCTCTTTCGGCCCGCTCCCGGAGGCCGAGACGGCGCTCGCCGAGGCCCTCCCCCGCGCCAACCGCTACCCGGACCGCTACGCGACCGCCCTGCGCGAGGCGATAGTCTCCGCCAACCCCGGCAGCTCCCCGCAGAACGTGGTCGTCGGCAACGGGTCGAGCGAGGTGCTTTTGAACCTGTTGCAACTCGTCGAGAAACCGGGGGAGGTGCTCTTCCCGTGGCCCACCTTCGGGCTGTACCGGTCCATAGCGACGGTCCTCGGGATGGAGACAAAGACCGTCCCGCTGACCGAACAACGGTACGAGATCAAACCGGAAGCCCTACTCTCCGCCGTGACGCGGCAGACCCGCGCGGTCATCGTCTGCAACCCGAACAACCCGACCGGCACCTACCTGCCGCTGGATGAGGTGCGGAAGCTCGCCGGCGAGCTCCCGGAGGATGTGCTCCTGATCCTGGACGAAGCCTACCAGGAGTTCGTCTCAGACCCGGCCTACCACGGCTCCCACGCCCTGGCCCTCGAACACCCGAACGTCGTCGTGGCCCGCACGTTCTCCAAGGCGCACGGGCTCGCGGGCTTCCGGGTCGGGTACGCCATCGCCCCCGAAGAGGTCGCCGACTACGCCGAGCGGGTCCGCTTCCCGTTCTCCGTCAACCTCGCGGCCCAGGTCGCGGCGGCGGCGTCCATGAAGGCCCGCGACAAGATAGCGGGCCGGGCGGAGTTCGTAATGCGAGAGCGGGAGCGTATAGAGGAGGCCCTCCGCGCGGCGGGCCTCAACTACGTATCCTCGCAGGCCAACTTCATGATGGTAGAGACGGGACCGGAAACCTTCGAGAGGGCCGGGGTGCTGGTGCGGGAGGGCGAGGCGCTCGGATTTTCGCCGGGCTGGAGCCGGGTTACGATCGGCAACACGGAGGAGAATGACCAGGTGATCGGGGCCGTCTCGTGAGCCGGACGCTCGGCATCGTCGGGGTCGGCCTGATCGGGGGCTCCATCGGCCTCGCCGCCCGGAAAGCGGGGTGGGAGGTGATCGGGGTAGACACGCCGGAGGTGCTGGAAGAGGCGACGCATCTCGGAGCCATTGACCGGGCTTCGACCCTCAAGGAAGTGCGGGGAGCGGACCTCGTGATGCTCGCCACCCCGATCTCGAAGGTTCGGGACTTATTCTCCGAACTACCCCCTACAGACGCCCTGGTCACCGATGCGGCCAGCACCAAGAACGCCATAGTCGAGGAAGCCGGGCGTCAGGATCTCCGCTTCGTCGGCGGGCATCCGATGGCCGGAAGCCAGCTCGCCGGCGTCGCCAACGCGCGCGCGGAGCTCTTTAAAGGCGCCCGATACTTCCTTACCCCCACCGACGAAACCGACCCGGAAGACTACCGGGAGGTGGCGACTTTCGTCCACGAGCTCGGGGCGACGCCGACCGCCGTAGACCCGGAGAAACACGACCTGCTCATGGCCGCCCTCTCGCACCTGCCGCACCTCATGGCGGCGGCGCTCCTCAAGGTCGCCTCCGACATTTCGCCCGAGGCGCTCTCTTTCGCCGGCCCTTCCTTTCGGGACCTCACACGGGTCGGGGCTGCGAACCCGGAGTTGTGGTCGGACATCCTGGCGGAGAACGCGCCGGCTCTTGGGGAGGCACTCGGCTCGTTTGCCGGTTCGATGGCGCAGCTTGGGAGTGAGATCGGGGACAAAAAAAGCATGGAATGTCGCTTCCGCGAGGCCCAGGACGCCTACGACGCTTTAGGCGGCATCCTCATCGAAAGTTCCGGCGACAACGCGGAGATCGCCGTTCCCGTCGAGAACCGGCCCGGCGTCTTCGCCGAAGTGACGACCCTCATGGGCTCGAACAACATAAACATCCTCGACCTCTACGTCCGCCACTCCAATACCGAACGCGCCGCCCTGGTTCTGACGCTGGACGCCGAAGCCGCCCGAAGAGCGCGGGAGTTGCTCCACGAAGCCGGGTTCCGGGCGGAGATCCTGGGGTAACGACTGTAGCGGTCATCTCCTCGATGGATTAAACTGTGTGCCGCATCCAGACGTTCGGTTCTTCATAGACCCCGAAGTCTTTCTCCAGATTCATTGATACCGGCTGCAAAGCACCCGGAACGACGTATTCGCCGCTTTCACGGAAACTCATACCCGTCCACTCTTCCCAATCCGAAATCCTGCCCGTAATCGTCATCGAGCACGGCGCGACACGGAGTATTGTGCCTCCCAGACTCGCGTGGACGCGCAGCCAGGGATCGAAGGGTTTCCCATCTTCCCGCGTCCAGCCGACGTAATCCTCCATCGGGACGTACGGGTAGCGGCTCTTCAGAGTAGGCCTGACCGGAGCCACCAGCGCATCCAACCCGTGCCCCGCCGCGACCGCCCGCATGGCGTTCAGTAACAGGCCGCTCAACCCCTGGCCCTGGTATTCTCGTACCACGATAGCCAGCAGGGCCGAGAGCGTCGTGGGCCGAACTTGCTGCTCACGCTCGCGGAAACCCTGCTCCAGGACTGTGTCCCAACCGGCGGGAAGCCCTTCTGGTGTCCCGTTCCAGGAGAAGGGGATGGTGTTTCCCCCAGACAAAACCCGGTCTTCGGAATCGCAAACGACGATCTGAAATTCGGGAAAGTCGGTGAAGAGGCGCTCCCAGTAGCGGTCCGCCACCGGATCGTGGAGCATAAACTCCGGCCAGATCTGCGCCCCGATTTAGCGTGCCTGATCTTCCAGGTCCGGTCTCTGGTCTAACATGAATACGGTAGCCTGAATCATCTTCGGTAAAGCACCTACGGATCGTCCCGCGACGCCAGAGCTTCGAACATGGCATCACACTCCCGTTCGAGCACGCCGCCCGTAACGGCGAAGCTTTGGAAAGACGCGCGGCCCGCAACCTCTTCACAGGACAGGTCTATGTGTGGCCGGCCGAGTCCTTTGAGGGTCTCTATTGAGGTTCCGTAGACGACGCGCGGTATGCCGGACCAGAGAATCGCGCCGGAGCACATAGGGCACGGTTCGGCCGTTGTGTAGAGAACGAGGCGGGATGTATCCACCCGCGGATCGGTGTTAAAGAGGTTGATTATGGCGGCAGTCTCACCATGCAGGACGGGGCTGCGTTCCGCCTCGTTGAGACCTTCGGCGACGACTTCTCCGGTCTCTACGTCCAGGATCACGCACCCAAACGGCGCCTCGGGGTTTCTGCGGGCGATCTCGACGGCCCGGCGCATGTAGCGTTCGTGGTCCACGGCTACCGGTCCAGCAGGTGCCGGAGCGCGCCCTCCAGCCCCGGGTAGCGGAACTCGTAGCCGGTCTCCTTGAGCTTCGCGGGCTCGACGCGCATGCTCGCCAGCAGCAACTCGTCGGCGACCTGTCCCAACACGGCCCGGATCGCCGGAGCCGGTACAGGAACGAGCGTCGGACGATTGAGTACCTCTCCCAGAACCTTCGTGTACTCTGCGTTCGTCAGCGGGTTCGGGGCGACGACGTTGACCGGCCCCTCGACGGAATCGTTTTCGAGGGCGTGGATTAGAGCTCCCACCACGTCGTCGAGGGCGACCCAGCTCCACCACTGCCGGCCGCTCCCGACCTTGCCGCCCCCGCCGAGCTTGAAGATGGGCAGCGTCGTTCCCAGAGCTCCGCCTTCCGGACTCAAGACGACCCCGAAGCGCAGGTTCGCGACCCGGATACCCACCTCCCGGGCCGGAACCGCGGCGGCCTCCCACTCCTTGACCACCTCCGATAGGAAAGCGTCTCCCGGCTCGCTCTCCTCGCGCAGCAACTCGTTGCCCCGGTCACCGTAGTAGTTGATCCCCGACGCGCAGACCATAGCGCGCGGCTTCTCGGAGAGTCCGGCGATGCTTTCGGCCAGCAGGAGCGTCCCCTGCACCCGGCTCTCCCGGATCCTGCGCTTCTTCTCCCCCGTCCAGCGCCCGATGATGCTCTCCCCGGCCAGGTGAACGACCGCGTCTATCCCTTCGAGCCGGGAGGCGTCGAGCTGGCCTCGGGACGGGTCCCAACGGATGGTTTTTTCCGAACTGGGCTCCGAGCGGCTCAAGACGATTACCCTGTGTCCCTTATTTTCAAGCTCCGAACTCAGGGCCGAGCCGATCAAGCCCGTCGCCCCGCTAACCAGAACCCGCATCCTAGCCTCCTCTCTACGCCGTCCCGTACATACTAACGACCTGGTGGTCCCGGTACGGTGTGAAATCTCGCAGACGCGAACACGTTACTGATCTCTGCGGAAATATCTAAAGCCGTGAATAATGGACTTCATGGAGAAGACGTTATCGAGCCAGGCTACTGACTGGCGAGAGGGCCGGCGACTGAGAGCCTTCGAACTCAAGCAAGAGGGT
>JALYGE010000011.1 GCA_030777225.1 Actinomycetota bacterium | reverse complement strand
CTACGTGATACACCCTCCCCGGCTGTGATCCCACCAGACAGAAGGATGTCCGGCAACTTGCGGGTACACAGATTTATGCGGGCGCAGGTACACAAATATATGTAGTCTGAATGTATTTGCAGAAAGTTTCTAGATTTCCTGTTCCAATAGCTTTACAAAGTGTGGCGAGCGCGGTAACATACTGGCAGTCGGTTGGTGCGAAACCAAATCGACACAATTAAAGAGACCGGGGCGCTACTCCTCCTTTCCCTTTCCCCACCTATCACCCCTTTAGCGCTCCGGTCTCTTCCTCTTTTCCAGCGGGTCAGCTTCTTTCTATGATCGACGCGGCTGGTTATTCGCTTTTCGTTATCGTCGGTGTCGGAAGAGAAAAAGCGGCTTCCGGTGAACCGGAAGCCGCAAACTGAAGAGCTGACAGGATGAGACGTTGACCAGCTTATAAGCTCTTTTAGGACGCTTCTCCGACCTGGGTAAGGTAGTAGAGGGTGTGCATGAGTTGGGCGGTAGGGTCTATCCGGTGTACGTCGACGCCGGAGGGGACGTGGAGCAGGACGTCGGTGTAGTTGAGTATTACTTTGATCCCGGCGGCCGCCATCTGGTCGGCGACCTCCTGGGCGGCGGCCGAGGGGGTGGCGACGATGCCTATTATCTCGTCGGCCTCCGCGACGCTCTTGGGTAGCTCGTCTATATGCTTGACGACGACGTTGCCGACGGTGCGTCCGGCTTTATCCGGGTCGTTGTCGAAGACGTCGTGGATCACGAACCCCCGCTTGGGCAGGATCGTGCTGCTGGCGATGGCGCTCCCCAGGTTGCCGGCGCCGACGAGGGCTATGTTGTAGGTCTGCCGGAGACCCAGGATATTGCGCACGGCCTCGACGAGATCGTAAGCCTGATAGCCGACCCCCCGCGTGCCCGAAAAGCCGATGGCGTTGAGGTCCCGGCGCACCTGCACGGGGTTTATGCCGGTGAAGTCACCGAGCTCCTTGCTCGAAACCGCGTCCCGACCCTCCTCGATCAACTGTTGGGTCACCCGGAGATACTTGGTCAGCCTGTTCGTTAGACCCGGTTGTAGAGTGGCTCTCACCTTTACTGCTCCTTCTGCGGTCAGATTGGTTGATGGTGCGCGCATTGTAACAAAATAGTACGCTCTTGCAATAAAGATGCGCTTAACTGCTGAAAACTCAGTAAGCAAGGTAGGTTACAGCAGTTTGAGCTCGTGCGGCAGACATTGGAGGGAGGTTTTCAGGCGCGGGTAAACTCTCTACCGAGGTCTCTACCGAGGTATGCAAGTCGCGGGCCGCCTGCTACCATGACGGATATGGGCCTGTATCTCATAGAGCTTAAAGAAAGCTCCTTTTTGGGGCGGTTCCCTCGACCGCCACGGCCCCGACCGTCCAGGTAGGGCGTAATCGGGGCGCCTGAGAGACGCCATTTGCAGAACGGGCTTTCGAATCGAGGGAACTTTGTTGGCTTCCACAGCAAGAAAAGACGCAGGGTTACAGGAAACGGCCGGTCGGGGTAGGCCTCTCTCAAGGCGGGAGGAGTGGGTTGCCGAAGAGTTCGGGGTTCATATCCGTCATATGGATAGCGCGGACTTGAACCTCGTAAAGGAATTGAGGTCCGTCGTAAGTTGGCCGGCGGACCCCAGGGCTTTTGATCTTTTACGCGGCATGCGCGACACTCGCTGGGCGGTGGCCGAGGCCGGAGACGGTACCCTGGTCGGCATGGTCGGAGCCGTTCCGCTGGGGCGCATAGGGATACTCTGTCATCTCGCGGTTCACAACGGCTACCGGGGCTACGGTCTCGGCGCGCGGCTGACGTCCTGGGCCGTCGCCTACCTCCGCTCCCGGGGGGCGGCCCTGATCCGGCTCTACTCCACACCGCAGGCCGAGAAGATCTACCGCTCGGCAGGTTTCAGGCCCACGACGCCGCGCACCGTATACCGGCTGGAGGAGACGGCTCCAGGGGCACGGGTGGAGAGTGGTGGGTACCGGATCCAGCCCCTCACCGTCGGAGATTTGCCGGAGGTGTACGGGGTGGACCTCTGGTCCTACGGGGCGGACCGCTCGGCCCTGATCTTGGCTACCCTGGAGCTGCATCCCGGCCAGGGGCTCGTGGCGCGAGACTCCAGCGGCCGGATTAAAGGCTACCTCGTCCACAGCGCCGCGTCCCTCGCGACCCGTATCGGGCCTTTCCTGGCCGAGACTCCCGAAGTGGCCCGGCTGCTGATGGAGCGCACCATCGAAAACTGCACCACGCCCGTGGAGGTCACGGTCGCCGGCCCGGGAGCCGCAGCCGCCCACCGCCTCTTCGAGGAGTTCGGTTTTACGGGTCGGAAGGACCGGCTACAGATGGAGCTCGGCGAGATCCCCGCGACCCGACGAGGATTGGAACACTACGGCACCACGCCGTACCTGGCCACGTAAAAGCTCCCGCCGGACAGCGAAAAAACGCGAAACAGCGCACAAACAGCGCATTTCGCAACCCAACCGAAACACCTTTTCAAGTTGCGCGCAAAGATTCTCCTTTATAATGCACCTCATGTTTGGTGAGGGGACTTGTTTCCGGGCATGAGACAGCACGCCCTTTTTCTGCTCCCTGCGTTGCTCATACCGGTACTCGCGGTGGCGATGGCTTCGGGCTGTACGGCTACAGCCCCCGTAAGGGACACCGGGGACTCGACCGCCCGCGCGCAGGGTGGAGATGCCCCGGAGCCGACGGTGATGGCGACAACTACGGATGCGTCTTCGGGCGTAGAGGCCACGGTAGGGGTTGCTTCGACCACCGAACAAGCCGAAGTTTCACAGGAGGAAGCCCTCTCCAGTCCCTCTGGGGAAACTTCCTCAGCAGAGGAGCCTGTAGAAGAAGCCCCCGTAGAACCTTCTGGGGCCCGAGTTTCGCAAGCTCCTTTTATCGCCGACCCGCAGGTCCGGGGCGGGGCCGGTTACGGCGCGGACAGCATACTCGGCGTCCGGTACGGCATACACGAGGGTTACGAGCGGGTCGTTATAGACCTCGGCGCCGGAGGACAGACCGCCAGCTCTATACCGGATTGGGTGTTGAGCAGCCCGACCGGAGACGGCTTGTTGCGGGTCACCATACCCTCGGTCAGCATGACCAGGGTCTCCGGCGGCGAACTCAGCGGCCCCCTGCTCAAGAACTTCCACGTCGTGCGCGCGCCGGAGGGCGGCATGTTCGTGGACGTCTTCTCGGAAGCGGCTTTTACCTACCGGGTCATAGAGCTGCTCAATCCGGCCCGGATCGTCGTGGACTTCAAGCCTTCGAGCGCGACCCTGGATCTACCCCTCCCGGCGGAGAGAGCCAATACGGTTCTCGTAGAGCCGCGTCGGGGCGCGCGGGTCAGTGGTTCGTTGACCGTCAGCGGCTACTCTCGCAACCCGGAGGCTTCCAACACCCTCATTCTGACCGACGCCTCCGGCCGAGAACTGATGAGGGAGACCATAATGAGCAACGACTGGGCCAACACCTGGGGTTACTTCGAGACCACGCTGGATCTCCCCCCATTCAGCGGCCGCGCCAAACTCAAGGTCGGCGCCCAGAGCGCCCGCGACGGCACCTTCGAGGGCGTCGAGATCCCGGTGTACGTGGCCCGTTAGCCTCTCAACGGTAGCCGGTCAAGCCCGAGCCAGCTAAGGTACGAAGTATTCAGCGTTCAACGGCTCACCGGTAATCCGTGAGGAGTGTAGGGCAAAGAGAGTGACATGCAGGCACTATGAATGATCGGGATATAACAAAGTATGCAAGGCTATTTGGTGACTTGCGAACGGATACAAGCCGTTCTCGTTGGTCGGACTTCACACGCAACCGGGCGCCTCATAAGCCTTTGCTGCTACTCTCGGTACTGGACCTGTTCGAGCAGGGGCTCATCCAGTCCAACCTGATCGAGTTGACCCCAGATCTGGGCGACCTGTTCACACGATATTGGGCAGATGTAATGCCGCCCGATCGGCAAGGCAATCTGGCGCTTCCTTTCTTTCACCTCCGAAGTGACGGTTTTTGGCACCTGGTGGCAAGCCCGGGCAAGGAAGGGATCCTGTCACCTGCGGCTCAGATAAGGTCCTTGTCTCAGCTCCGGGACACCATAGCCGGCGCTCGTCTGGACGACGATCTGTACGGCTTTCTCCAGGTTCCCGAACCACGGGCAACTTTGCGGGCTGTTCTCGTCGAGACTTATTTTGCGCCGGAGGTGAGAGCAGTGCTGGTGGAGCAGAGCGCGGTAAACCGTGAAGCATTCCGGTACAGCGAAGAGTTGCTGCGGGAAGGCTATGAAAAAGTTGCAAAAGCGCTGATCGAAGAGGAGAAGTATAGACCCGCGGTGTGCGCGACCAGGGCTTCCGCCGGGCCGTCGTGACAGCCTACGAACACCGCTGCGCTCTTTGCGGCGTTCGGGTGCTAACGCTGGACGGACACACGGCGGTCGAAGCCTCGCACATAGTTCCTTGGAGCCTCAGCTACGACGACCGTCCTGCCAACGGCATGTCACTGTGTCGGCTCTGCCACTGGAGCTTCGATGAAGGACTGCTGAGAGTCTCCACGAACTATGAGATCGCCACCTCCCCACGACTGACGGCGCTCGATAACCTGCCCGGTTATCTGACCAATCTTCAAGGACGCAGCATCGTTCGTCCGTCAGAAAGATTTACTGGCCCGATCCCAACTCTTTGAAGTGGCATCACGAGAATATCTTTCGAGTGTGATGCCCGCTCTCCTGTAAACACCGGCCTGCTACTGGAGCGATTTGACGAAGTATTCTGCGGTCAACGGTTCTCCTGTGGCCCGGAGCACAGTATCCTGCCAGTCTTCGCGGGCGCCGGGGCCGAAGAAAGACTCCAGTAAGTACCGGCCGGCGGCTTCGTTTCTATAGAATGGGCCGCGAGTTATGTAGCGCTCCAGGTAGTTCCTTAGCTGGGCGGCGATGAGAGCCCCGATCACGTAGTTATGGTAGTAGACCGGGGCCAGGGCGACGTGCAGCTTGGTGGCCCAGTCGGGTTCGTGTCGCCCGGGCGGACGTTCGACGAGTTGCAGCTCCTCTACCAGGTCCCACCAGATGGTGTTGAGGTCTTCCCGGTCTGGGTCTCCGTAGAGGGCCTGCTCGAAGTGGAACATGACGAGCGCCCAGCGGATAAACACGAGCCTCTCGGCCCGGCTGCGGGAGTACAGTTTGTCTCTCTCTAACTCCTCTTCCGACACGCCGGCGACGTACGAGAGCCAGCCGGGATCTTCTGAGAGCGCTCCCATCATCAGGGCAATAGCTTCGGTGGTGTTGATGTGGGCGATAGAGCGCAGCAGATAGGGGAGCTTCGGGTTTATGTGCTTGTCGTAGACGGCGTGGCCGAACTCGTGGAGCATAGTGTTCGCCCAGTAGGCGTTGGGCCGAAGGTTGGCGAGTACCCGCACGTCATAGGGATATTTCCTGCCCACCTTGAGGCAGAAAGCGTGCTGGTCCTTGCCGCCTCTCTCGTATAGATCGCTCCGAGCCAGTACGTCCCGCACTTCGAGGCCCAGAGCGTCGTAGGTTTTGAGGGTGATCTCCTTGAGGTCTTCGTTCTCAAAGTATCGGTCTAGGTCCACGCCGGCGGTCTCCGGCGGCTCCTGGAAAAACGGGTCCCCGTTGTTTCGTCTCTGCAAACAGTTGAGCCCCGAGGTATCTCCCATTCCCACTCCACCTCTAACGTCCCATCGGGGTACGCGAACGCCACCAACCTTAGCATCTTGTATAGCCCGCGACGCTCCTCGGGGGTGAGGCTGTCGAGGGCCTCGGGTGCGAGAGCGGCGTAGTGCTCGAGGACAGTGGCCTTGTCGCGCTCTAGCCTCTCTATATCTTCCTGAGCGCTCCTGAGCGTAGCGAGTGCCCGCCCGGCGGTCTCGCGGGTCTCCTCCAAATCCGCGAGCTTGGCCCTGAGTTCATCGAAGGTTATGAGGCCCTCGGCGGCCATATCCTGGAAGGCGGCCCGCTTGCGGCCCACCTCAGAGAGCTTCTCTAGCCAAGCTTTACCCTCTCGGTCGGGATCCCCGCGCAGGCTCCTGCGCTCGAGTTCTATCATATGCTCCAGGTCTTCGCGGAGTTGCTCGGGGTCTTTCATGGTCCCGGAGACGTGCACCCACACCTCACCTTCGAGGTCGAGAGCCCGGTGGTTCTTCCTGTGGTGGCAGGCGGTCTTGTCGGTGTTGGACTTCCCGCAGGTGTAGTAGTAGCGGCGCGTGCCGCCTTTCTTGTTCCAGGCGGAGCGTACCCGCATGCTGCACCCGCAGATCCCGCAGCGAAGCACGCCGCCCGAAAGTTCCCAGGATCGTTCGCCGGCGGCAGATGGCCTAGAGTTGTCCTTGATGGCCGCCCTCGCCGACTCGACGATCTCGCGGGGGACGCCAGCGTCGGGGACGGGCACCGCGATCCACTCCTCAGGGGGACGTTGGGCGAACTTCGTGACCTTCCGATAGGTTCTGCGACCGTCCATCTCCGCCTTCCTCACGACCTGCTTCTGGGTCACCCGCCGACGGTTGAACCACCACACACCGTAGCATCTCTCGGGATCCAGGCCGGCGGCGACCTCTGGCGAGAGGAGTCCGACCATCTCCGAGTGGGTGTGCGGCTTGTAGACGTCATCCTTGATGATGTTGCGGATCATGGTGCGCGACCACCTGCGTTTGCCGGTCAAGGTGAGGACGCCTTCCGCAGCGAGGGCCTGCACCACACCGTTAATCGAGCACGCCTCTTCACCGATCATGCGAAATATGCGCCGCACTACGGGCATCTTCTCCTCATCTATGACGTAGCCGTCGCAGGTTTCATTCGCGGCGAAGCCGTAGTTCGGTATTGGGGGCAGTATGATCTTGCCCTCGCGCGCCTTACGAAGCATGCCTCGCCTGGAACGCTCGGCGATCTTGAGCCGCTCCCCCTTGCTCACCCAACCCTTGAGAAATCTCAGGAGCTCGCCCTCGTGCGTGTCGTCGCCCCAGTCGTCGAGGGCCACGAGCCGGGTGCCTAGGCGCTCGAACTCATCGTCCAGGAACGCTCGGTGACCCGGATCCCGCGTAATCCTGTCTGCATCCTGGGCCAGCACCAACGCCACGCCGCCCGGGGCGTGCTCCTCTACCAGGTCACGCACCCGGTCGAGGCCGGGCCGCTCCAGGTACGCTCCACTCCACCCCTCGTCGCGTTCCTCTCCCAGGACCTCGTAGCCTTCGCGACCACAGTAGGCCCGCAGGGCCTCCATCTGCTGGTTCAGGCTATAGCCGCGGACCTGATCGTCACTGGAGACACGGGCGTAGAGGATGGCCGTCTTGGGATCGTGGCCGGTGGTGGTACTCATTACCTATTCTCCTTCTATGCTTTCCATTAGCTCTTTAGGCTCGACTCTCAGCACTTCGGCCAGCTTGCGAAGGGTCTTGGGCTGCGCCTCACGTTTTCCAGTCTCTAGTTGGCTTATCGAGTCGTGTGCCACTCCTGTCATACGCGAGAGGTCGCGCTGGGAGAGTGCCTGCTCCCGCCTGGTCCGTCTCAACCGCTCTCCGTCTACCCGCACGAATCTCTTGTCCATAAGTACATTATACTACCAAAATACAAACAAAACAGGTTACTTTTTTTGGACTCTGCGGGTCGACAAAACAGAGAGGACAAGACGGGCATGTAGATGTAGAATCGATGCAGGGAGGCAGCA
>JALYGE010000010.1 GCA_030777225.1 Actinomycetota bacterium | reverse complement strand
AGCTCCGTGGTGACGTAGCGGGCGTTGTGCTTGAGCGCCTTGCGGTGCTGGTAGTGCTCGGGGACAGCGTGGGCCTCTTTGCCCGCCACCTCTATAAAGTACCCCTCACCGTCCCGGTAGCCGACCTTGAGGGTCTTGAGGCCGCTCTTGAGGCGTTCCTCGGCCTCGAAGCGGGTCAGCCACTCGTGGGCGCCGTCGCGGAACTCGCGGGCCTCGTCCAGCTCCGCGGAGTAGCCGGCGCGGATGATCTCACCCTCCTCCTCGGAAATGGCGGCCGAGATCAGCTCCCGAACCCCCGGCATTTCCTCCATCGCCCCGAGCACCCGCGAGAGCAACGAGCTTTTCTCCACGGCCGGACCGAGCGACGCTTTTAGCGGCCCCATAGCGTCCAGCGCGCCCTTCAGGGAGAGGAGGTCGTTCGGCGTGGCCGAGAGCCGCACTATACGGGTGGCGATGCGCTCGATGTCCGGGATGCGGCCGAGGACCTCCCGCGTCTCCTCCCGGAGCATGTAGTCCTCCGTGAAGGCGTCCACCGCCGAGAGCCGCTGCTCGATGCGCTCCACCTCCAAAAGCGGGCGCTCCAGCCAGCGCCGGAGGGTGCGCCGGCCCATTGGGGTGCGGGTCCGGTCTATCGTCTCGATCAACTCTTCGAGCCCCAGGTTGCGCCGGGTGGCGGCGTCGAGGACCATACCGGCGTCCGGACTGTAGGGCCGGAAAGAGACAACCTGCTCCGGCGGCGCGCCGGCGCGCAGGCTAGAGAGGTACTGGATCAGGGCCCCCGCCGCCCCGACGAGCGCGGGCTGTCCGTCGAGCCCGAACCCCTTGAGGTTCGACACCCCGAAGTGCTTCTTCAACGATTGCTCCCCGGCGGAGGGCTCGAAGGTCCAGCGAGGAGCGGGACTGAACTTGGCCTGTATCTTCGGCAGGTTCTCGGCCATCGTCCGCTCCGGGATTACCAGCTCTCGCGGCGACCAGCGTTCCAACTCGGCGGCGACGCTCTCCTCGGGGACCTCGGCGCCGGTAAACTCGCCGGTCGAGGCTTCGACCACCGCCACACCCGCTGTGCCGTCCCGGACCACGACCGCCGCCAGGTAGTTCGCGCGCCCGACGGAGAGGACGTTGTCCTCGACCACGGTCCCCGGCGTGAGGACCTGCGAGATCTCCCGGATAAACTGCTTCGGCTTCGTCGGGTGCGGCCTCTGCTCGGCGACCGCGACCGAGTGTCCTTTCCTCAGCAGCGTCGCCAGATGCTCCTGTAGCGCGTGGCCCGGCACGCCGGCGAGCGGGACCCGGCCCTCCCCGGCGGCCTCGCGGCTCGTCAGCCGGATCGAGAGCGCCTGCGAGATCCTCTTCGCGTCTTCCTCGAACGTCTCGAAGAACGTCCCTACCTGGTAGAAAAGTATGGTCTCCGGCGGAAGCTGCGCCTTCAGCTCTGCGTAACGTCCCAGCATGAGGTTATTCTACGGCGCGAGATTCGCCCCGTCAGCCCTTATCTCACCCGTTTCTTCGGCTCCGCAGAGCCCGGCGCTTCTTTGCGTCCCTGGCCGCGGGTCTTGTAGAGAGAGGCCAGGATCGAGGTTGCTACCACGATCGCGATAAACGGCAGCGAGACCCAGATCGGCACCTTAGCGTCGAAGAGGCCCGAGTAGATGAACTTGGCGCCCACGAAAACCAGGACTATCGAGAGGCCGATGCTCAGGTAGACGAAGCGGTCGATCAGACCGGCCAGCATGAAGTACAGCGGCCGCAAACCCAGCACCGCGAAGGCGTTGGTGGACCACACGATAAACGCGCTGGAGGTTATGGCGAAGATGGCCGGTATAGAGTCAACGGCGAACACGACGTCGGTCGTCCCGATCACGATGATGACCGCGAAGAGCGGCGTCGCCATTAGCTTTCCGGCGTTCCGGACGAAGAAGTTGTTGCCCTGAAAGTCGTTGGTCATGGGGACGAGCCGCCGCACGAGGCGCAGCACCGGGTTGCGTTCGGGGTGGACCTCGGTGTCGCGGTGCATCGCCATGCGGATGCCGGTGTAGATCAGGAACGCCCCGAAGACGTAGACGATCCACTCGTAGCGGTTGAGCAACTCCGCCCCGACCGCGATAAAGATGCCCCGCAGCACCAGCGCGCCCACGATTCCCCAGAGCAGGACCCGGTACTGATAGCGGGACGGCACGGCGAAGTAGGTGAAGATCAGGGCGAACACGAACACGTTGTCCACCGAGAGGCTCTTCTCGACGA
>JALYGE010000009.1 GCA_030777225.1 Actinomycetota bacterium | reverse complement strand
CGGCCGACGTTGTGGATGTAGACCTCGTCGAAGCCCAGGTCCACGTAGTGCTGAATGTGCTCCAGATGCTCGTCTATGTCGGCGCTCATGAGGACACGGTTCTTGAAGTTCTCCACGGTTACCTGCTTCGCCATGGCCGCGAAGTCCTCGGGGTTGCGAATGTCAGCCTTGGGGAATGGCATCCCGCCGTTGGGCCACTCCTTTACGGCCTGCTGTTCGGCCTCTTGCTGGCTGGCGGCGTAGGAGACGTGGAGCTGTATCATGCGCGGCATCTGGGAGGGGTCCTTGTCTTCCTGGCGGGCGCCCTCCTCGAAACGTTCCATGAGCATCTTTATCTTGTCGTCCGGCGCGCCGACGGTGATGATGCCGTCACAGTAACGCCCCGTGCGCTTGCTCTGTATCGGGCCGGCCGTCGCCACGTACACCGGCGGCGGCGTCTCAGGCATCGTGTAGAGTTTCGCACTCTCCAACTTTATGTGCTCTCCTGAATACTTGACCACCTTGCCGGAGAAGAGCTTGCGGATGACCTCGATGGACTCCATGAGTATCCGCAGCCGCACCGGGGCTTCGGGCCAGTAGTTGCCGACGACGTGCTCGTTCAGCGCCTCGCCCGCGCCGAGACCGAGCCAGAAACGCCCCGGATATATCGCCTCCAGAGTAGCGGCGGCCTGGGCAATGATAGCCGGGTGGTATCGAAACCCCGGCGGGGTGACCCCGGTCCCGAATCGGAGATTGGTCTGCGCCCCCAGAGCGCCGAGCCAGGACCATACGAAGGCGCTCTGGCCCTGCTCCGGGGTCCAGGGATGGAAATGGTCCGAGGCCATTACCGAGCCGAATCCCGACTCTTCGGCGAGCTTGCTCCACTCCAGAAGGTCTGTCGGATGGAACTGCTCGAACATCGCCGCATACCCGACCGTGCCGGTGGTCTTCATACCCTCTCCTCTTCTAGCCGCAGGACGCTCATTATATTAACCCGGTGAGACGATACAGCCGGCCGCTAGAAAGTGTCTGGCGGCGAGACGTAAGGGTCCCCCACCGGAAAAAGCGCGGCCAGGGCCTCGAAAGCGGCGGGCGAACTGCATTCTAGCAGCGCGCGGTGGGCGAGTTGCTCCGCTGGCAAGTACCCTGCGTAGAGTTGCGCCAACTGCCGCGCGTCGAGCGTCACGCGACTCCCTCCTTCCGCCCCCCGGATCACCTGACCCTCCCCGAGGGTGTACGTACCGGCGTTCTCCGGTACGACGTCGTCGGAGACCTCCAGCACCAGCGGCTCGTCTACCGCCCGGTCCAGCAACTCCAGCGCGCCCTTTACATCCACGATACGAAGCATGAACTCGGGCTCCAACTCGGCTTTTACGTAGGAGCTACGCAGGTAGGGATGGAGGGGTTCGCCGCGGGAGGTCGCGTACTTCACCTCGAAGATCAGGGGGTCCTGGGCGGCCATAAAGGAGATCAGGGCAGCCCGTGCCCGAGGGCTCTCGGCGACGAGCTCGTGCGCGGTGAACGTGCGCTCCGGTGTCCGGTCTTCCCGCCAGTCGGACATGCCGTAGAGAAGGTATCCTTCTGCCCGGCCTTCTCTCTCGTAGACTACCGTCGCCCGATCCTTCCAGAACCGCTCCGAACGCCACTGCTTCTTATCCCGACGCACGAATAGCGGATGACGGATGGCCTCCTTCTCCAGCAGCCCCATCATCTGTGGCAGGTCTTCCTCCCGGTAGGCCCGGAGATGTTTCTGCTCGGGGCTGGTTGGGAGATCCGTGGGCTTCAGGGTGTACCCGATGCTCTCCCCGCACAGCTCCCACCCGTAGGCTCTGTAGAAGGCGTGGGCGAAGGGCCAGAGCATCGAGAGGTGTACCTCCCGCCCGCGCATCTCCCGCAGCACGGCCCGCATCAGTTCCCCGGCGTATCCACGTCGCCGGTAGGCCGGGTGGGCGTTGACCGCCGCCACGCCACCCATCGCAACCGGCTCGCCGTCCACAAACGTCTCCAGCGGCAGCACCGTCGCCGTCGCCCGCACTGCTCCATCTTCTTCGACGACGTATACCTGATCCGGGTCCAGCCGCGGGTTCTTCTCCCGAGTGTAGTAGTCTTCCCAGCCGGCGACGCTCCCACCGAACGCCATTTTGCCCAAATTCGCGAGGGCGGACCTTTCGCCTTTCCGGTACGCGCGTAACTCCAACTCTCCTCCGAAACTCGTCTACGCCCGGATTCTAATGTATGGGCGCCGGCAGGATTACTCGCCTTTGCCACACTCCCGGTAATGCCCCGGCGCCCCTTCGAGTGATTCTGCCATCCAGCGGCACCACTCGGCGTAGCCGCGTTCGTAGATGATGCCGCGCCGGAGAGCGGCGTAGGTGGAGAACCGGGGCGAGTCCGGACGGTTCAGGTCTTCGCCCCACTCACGCTCCATCCAGGTCTGGATCCCCTCGTAGTGCGCGAGCTGCTCCGCGTGCCGGGCTTCCTCGTCACGGAAAAGTCTGGCCGCCTGTTCAGGGTCCGCGACCCAGACGGAGTACGCCTTGAGGACCAGTTCGTCCCGGACCGGGCGGCGCGCCGGCGGTTGCGGAACCCACTCCTTGAGGGCCTCCAGGCCCGCAGCCGTGATCTCGTAGACTTTCTTGTCCGGCCGCTCTTGCTGCTCGACCACTCTATGCGTGACATATCCACCCTCTTCGAGCCTCGCCAGCTCCGGGTAGATCTGGCTGTGCCGCGCGCTCCAGAAGTTCCCCACCCGACCCTCCATTCGCTGCATCAGATCGTACCCGCTAAGCGCCTCACTGGAGAGCAGCCCCAGGATCGCATACCCGAGCGCCGTCATTT
>JALYGE010000008.1 GCA_030777225.1 Actinomycetota bacterium | reverse complement strand
GGAGTGGAAGGCGTGGGTCGCCGTCACCTTGACGCCCCCAATTTCGGCCGTCCCACCCTTCTGTATCGGGGCTGAGTTCTCCACGCCCTTGCTCTGGAGGTAGGAGTAGATCTCGAAGTTCGATAGCGTCTGTGCCCCAGTCTCCTTCGCGAAGGAGATGGCGTCGTTGAAGTGATCGAAATGTCCGTGCGTGATGAGTATGGTGTCCAGCGCGCCCGGATCTTTCATGTCCTCGGGCGTCATAGGGTTGTCCGTGAGGAACGGGTCTATGAGAATTCGCTCGCCTCCGGGGGTCGTGAACTGGAACGTCGCGTGTCCCAGGTAAGTGATGCGGGTTCCGCCGAGCATCTCTTCCATGAATTGCCTCCATCCTATCGTTTCTACCAGCTCTGTGGGCAGCTTAACGTATATCCGTAACGTATACCCTGGCGACGCGCCGCGGAAACTGGACGATCTGGACTATATAATCCGGCGGCCAGCCCGGTAGATGGGTCTCCCGGTTTAGGGTCGAGCAAACGAGCACGGAGGGTTCGAGGTTGAAAGTGGCGGTTCTCCTAGCGATGCTGGCCGGTGTGGCCGTCGCTTTCCAGACGGGCTTCAACGCCGGGGCGCAGCGGGTCCTGGGTCCTTTCCTACTGGTCGCCATCTCGGGAGCGGTGACGGGGTTGGTGGGGTTGCTGATCTGGCTGTTCGTGTCGAAGCCGCAGCTCACGGGACAGGCCGTAGGCTACGCCCTGGTATCCGGCGTGCTCGGCGCTGTTATCGTGGGTTCGATCTCCGTCGCCGCTACCGAGGGCGGCGTTGCGCGGGCATTGTCGCTGGTTATCGGGACGCAGCTCGTCTTCAGCCTGATACTCGACCGACTAGGGCTGTTCGGGGCCGGGGCGGAGCTTTCTTTACCAAAGGTGCTCGGTGTGCTCCTGATCATGGCCGGCGGCATACTCGTCGTCCGCTATTAGAGCCGCGGGAGGTGTGACGAAGGCAAAACTTTGCTCTAGTCCGCCGTCCCGTGCAAAATAAGGGTGGGTAGTCGTCCGACGCTGTAAGGAGGAGCTTTGGGTTATCTCCCGATAGAGGACCACGGGATCATAGGGAATCTTCATACGGCAGCACTCGTCGGCACCGACGGCACCATAGACTGGTTGTGCGTGCCCGCCTTCGACTCTCCCAGCGTCTTCTGCTCTATCCTGGACGACGAGAAAGGCGGGCATTTCAGCCTCCATCCCGTTGAGTACCTCCACAGCCAGCAGCTCTATCTGCCGGATACGAACGTGTTGCTCACCCGCTTTCTGGCATCGGACGGGATGGCGGAGACCCTGGACTTCATGCCCGTCTCCTCGGAGCCGGTCGACCGCCACCGGCTGGTGCGGAACGTGCGCGTGATCCGGGGCGAGATGACCTTCGACGTGGAGTGCAAACCCGCCTTCGACTACGCCAGAAAAGGCCACTCCGTAAAGGTGGGCAAAGGCGGAGCGGTCTTCTCCTCGGACGAGACCTGCCTCGGGCTTTCAACCGAGGTGCCACTCAAAGAAGGTCCGGGCAAGGGCGCGCAGACCAGGTTTACTCTCAAGGAGGGGGAGACCGCGACGTTCGTCCTGGCGAAGGCCGAGCGGGGCGAAGAACCCCGGGAGGTCCTCTCCGAAAGGGGTTTCGACGACCTGCTGCGGGACACGATAGGTTACTGGCGGCGTTGGATGTCCAAGTGTACCTATCAGGGGCAGTGGCGCGAGGCGGTGCGGCGCTCCGCGCTCGCGCTCAAGCTCATGGTCTACGATCCCACCGGGGCGTTGGTGGCGGCCCCGACGATGGGGCTGCCGGAGAGGATCGGGGGCGAGCGCAACTGGGATTACCGTTACACCTGGCTCCGGGATGCGGCCTTCGCGCTCTACGCGCTCATCGTTATCGGCTTCGACGACGAGGCCGGCAAGTTCATGAACTGGCTGACAAAACGGTGTCAGGAGGCTGAGGGTTCGTTGCAACCACTCTACGGGCTCGATGGCCGGACGGAAATACACGAGCTGGAGTTGAATCACCTCTCCGGTTACCGGGGCTCCGGTCCGGTGAGGCTCGGAAACGCCGCCTACGATCAGCTACAGCTCGACATCTACGGGGCCGTGATGGACGCCGCCTACCTCTACAACAAGTGGGGCGCCCCGCTGGACTATGATCTCTGGCACAACATCCGCAAGATCATGAACTGGCTCGCCGACAACTGGCGGCAGCCGGACGAGGGGATGTGGGAGATCCGGGGCGGGAGGCAGCACTTCGTCTCCTCCAAAGCCATGTGCTGGGTGGCCCTGGAGCGGGCGGTCCGGATCTCCCGTCAGCGGGGGCTTCCCGCCGGGGAAGGGAAATGGATCCGCGAGCGCGACGAGATCTACGAGGAGATCATGCAGAGAGGCTGGAACCCGGAGAAAAAGAGCTTCGTGCAACACTACGAGGGCGACGCCCTCGACGCCGCGCTCCTGATAATGCCCCTCGTAAAGTTCGTCGGTCCCACCGACCCGCGCTGGATCTCCACGCTCGACCGCATCCAGGAGGAGCTGACCTACGACACGCTCGTAGATCGCTACAACGTGAATCAGGCCGCCTCCGACGGCCTCTCCGGCGCGGAGGGCAGCTTCAGCCTCTGCTCGTTCTGGTACGTCGAATGCCTCGCCAAAGCCGGCCGCGTCGAAGAAGCTCGTCTCGCCCTGGAGAAGATGTTCTCCTACGCAAACCACCTCGGCCTCTACGCCGAAGAGATCGGGCGTAGTGGTGAGGCTCTAGGCAACTTTCCCCAGGCTTTCACCCACCTCTCGCTGATCAGCGCCGCCGTCCACCTCGACCGCATTCTGGGCTCCGGTTAGTTGACAGCGCCGCTCTTCGAGGCCGTCCCTAACTTCAGCGAGGGCCGGGACCGGCAGAAGATTTCCCGCATCCTCAGAGCGGTGCGCTCCGTCTCTGGCGTCCGCATCCTCGACCTGCACTCCGACGCCGACCACAACCGCAGCGTCATTACGATGGCCGGACGGGAAGGGCCGCTCGTAGAAGCCGCTGTAACCCTTGCCCGCGCCTGCGCCGCCGAGATAGACCTCTCCGCCCAGCCCGGCGTCCACCCTCGGATGGGCTCCCTCGACGTGCTCCCCTTCGTGCCCCTGCAAGGCGCGACCCTCGAAGACGCCGTCCGTCTTGCCCGAAAGGCGGGGGAGAGGATCGGCGCTCTAGGTTTCGCCGTCTACCTCTACGAGTCCGCCGCCACCGCATCGCACCGCCGTAACCTGGCCGAGGTCCGCCGCGGCGGGTACGAGGGCGTCGCGGAACGCATTTCAGATCCCGATTGGGCTCCAGACTACAGTCCGGCGGCGCTTTCTCCCCAACTCGGTGCCGTGGCCGTTGGAGCCCGGCCTTTCCTCGTCGCCTTCAACGCCTATCTCGATACGGATGACGTAGAGATCGCGCGCAAAGTCGCCGGTAAAGTCCGCGAACGCGACGGCGGCCTGCCGGGCCTCAAAGCCCTGGGACTCGAAGTCGCCGGAAAGGCCCAGGTCTCCATGAACCTTACGGATCTGGAAAAGACTTCCCTACCGGAGGCCCTCGAAGCCGTCCGCCGGGAGGCTGCCAAGCACGGGGCTTCGGTAGAGTCTACGGAGCTGGTCGGCCTCCTGCCGATGGAGGCTCTGGTGCAGATTGCCCGCCACTACCTGGCGCTGCCAGACCTGGAGCGAGGACACGTACTGGAGGCCAACCTGTGGAGCGAGCGTCGTGGTGGATCGTAGGGTACCAGTATGGCGCGAATGTTGGTGGTGTTGTCTACCGGATCCATTTTAGAGAATGATTCGCCGGTCGTCGGAGCGTGCGTCGGATACTATGGGTGAACAAAGTTGCGCTAAATTGTAGGAACCTGCTACGGAGAAGGAGAAGGTCGGTTGAGCGGTCGGAAGACGGTTGTGGCGGCGATCCAGATGTCCTCCACGCCGGACAAGGAGCAGAACAAAGCTACGGCGGAGGCCCTGATCCGGAGCGCGGTATCTTTGGGGGCAGAGCTCGTAGCCCTGCCGGAGCTGTGGAGTTGCCACGGCCTGGAGAAGGTTTACAAGGAGAACGCCGAGCCTATACCCGGTCCGACGACGGAGTTCCTCTCGGGAATGGCGCGGGAGCTTGGAGTGTACGTGCTCGGCGGCTCGATCCTGGAGGAAGCCGGCTCAGAGAAGATGTACAACACCTCTACCTTCTTTACGCCGGACGGGGAGTTGGCCGCGGTATACCGCAAGATACACCTCTTCGACGTGAAAGCCCCCGACCGCGAGTACCTGGAGAGTGCCAGCATAGCGCCGGGCGAGAAGGTCGTTACGGCGAAGGCGGGCGCTGCAATGCTGGGGCTCTCCGTCTGCTACGATGTTCGGTTCCCGGAGCTCTACCGGCTTTTGGCGCTTCGGGGCGCCGAGGTACTCGCCGTTCCCGCCGCGTTTACGCTACAGACCGGCAAGGACCACTGGGAAGTCTTGCTTCGCGCCCGGGCGATCGAGAACCAGGCGTTCGTGGTTGCGCCGGCCCAGTGGGGACAGAAAGCCGACGGTCGCTGGACCTACGGACGCAGCATGATCGTGGACCCGTGGGGAACGGTGATCTCCCAGTGCCCCGACCGAGACGGCCACGCCCTGGCAACACTAGACCTGGAATACCTGAACCGCTTCCGCACCGACTTCCCCGCGCTCGCCAACCGCCAACCCCAAGCCTACGACTGGTAGGCGGGCCACAGCACGACGGCGTCCCGGACCGAGGACGACTTCATAGCACCGCTCCGATGAGGGCCAGAACTACCACCGAGGAGATCACCGGCGGCAGCATCGCCCGGACGATGGCTCCCTGCCCGATCAAACCGGTCGCGGTGGCGGCCAGGATGGCCCGCTGCGGCGCGAGCATGCTCGTGTGGCTTCCGGCGACGTTCTGGATCGCCGCCACGAGCGACTCCGAGACCCCCAGGCTCTTGGCGGCCTCGATCTGGAGCGGCATGAACAGCGCGTTGGAGGCCGCGTTGGAGCCGGTGAGCGCGCCGCCGAGAAAGCCTACGGCAGGCGCGGCCGCCGGATACAGGTCACCGAAAACCGTGGCCGCCGAAGCCAGAACAGATGCCGCCCCGGACGATGCCACCACCTGGCCGGCGAGCACGAAGGTCAGGACGGCCCCGGCGGTCGGTAGCCACTGACCCACGGTCTTCCGAACGGCCGAAGCCGCTGATTCCAACCGCAACCCGAGCAGCGCCGCCGCGAACCCACCGGAGAGCAACAGCGGCAGGCCCGGACCCGCAAAGATCGGGTCGAGCTTCTCCAGCAGATCCCGAACCGTACCCAACCCGTTCGCCAAAGCCAGCAGCGAGAGAAGAAAGCCGTAAGGCAGTAGCGCCCGCAATGGTACATCCAGGCCGGCGACCCTGCGCCACCGGACCGCCAGGAACGCCGCCGTGGCACAGAGCCCTCCGATGGCCCCTGACAGTTCCGGAACCAGGTACACGCTCGTGAGCAGCGTACCCAGCCCTGCGGTAGAGCCGAGAAAAAGGGCTTCGAAGCCCCGTCGCAACACGCCGTCCCAGCCTCCGGCGAGTGCCACGGCCGCGACGCCGTAGATGGGGAAGAGGGGGAGGTTAAGCAGGGCGCTCGCGTCCGAGAGCGCGCCGAAGCTCATCCCGGCGAGATCCGCCCCGATCACGGTCCCAACACCCAAAGCGCCCCACGGAACAGCGCACTGGCCCCAGCTCGCGAGCACCGCAGCCTTGAGCGGCGAGAACCCGGCGGCCAGCAGAATCGGGGCACTGATCACGACCGCCACCCCGAAGCCCGTCACGGACTCGAAAAAGGGCGCCGCCCCGATCACCACCACGAGCGCCAACGCCTCTTTCTCCGGTTCCAACCTCCCTAAAAACTCCGAGACCCGCCCGATAGCGCCGCCCGCAGAGAGCAGGTTGAAGAGCAACAACCCTCCGAATAACACGTAGAGCACCCGCCCGGAAGTGCCGACGCCTCCCAGCAAAGCCCCCGGCAGGCCCCCAACTCCAGGGCCGGCCATAGCAACGCCCCCGTCAGCGCAGCCAGCAGCGTGACGACCCCCGCCCACACCGCAGACCACCGTAACCCGAGCAAAGCCACACCCGCCACCACAAACGGCGCCGCCGCCACCAGATAACCCAGTACATCTACCATGGTAGAATAAATTCTTACAAGTGAGCGACTCAGAAGCAAGAACGGACTCTACAGCGGTGGAGGAGGTGTCCTCCGAGAAACTGGGTTTCCGGGTGCGGGAGCTACGGCGCGCGAAGGGGCTGACCCTCAATGAACTGGCGGAGTCTTCGGGGGTGAGTCGGGCCATGATCTCCAAGGTAGAGAGGAGCGAGAAGAACCCGACGCTGGTAGTGGCGGCCAAGATCTCCGAGGGACTCGGGGTTACCCTGTCGCAGCTCGCGGGCGTGGAGGAGCGCCGGGAGGTCGTGATGGTGCCGCACGACCGGAGGATGGTGATGCGCGACCCGGAGACCGGCTTCGTGCGGCAGTTGCTCTCTCCCACGTTCGGCAACCGGGGCGTAGAGTTCATAAGAAACGTAATCCCCGAAAACTCCACTTCGGGAGAGTTCCCGCCACACAAGCGCGGCGTCCGGGAGTACCTCGTGGTCGAACGAGGACGGCTCCTGGCGATTCTGGACGGCGACGAATATCTCATGGAAGAGGGCGACGCGATCTACTTCGAGGCCGACATTACCCACCGCTTCGACAACGCGGGCGCCGGAGAGTGCAGCTACTATCTGGTCATCGACTCCGGCGAGAAGTGAACCGGGGAGCGTGGTCAACGGTACGAAGAGTGTTTTCGAGAGCCCGAAGTTGGAGGCAGGACTTTATACATGGAAGGCCTCGTGGCAGTGCTGGTCGCCCCGGGGCCAAGAGAAAGCGAATAATCCTCTACGAAGCTTTGAGAGAGCGGCGCTTCTTGCCGCTCCGGGCTTCGTGCCCGGCCCGATGGCCCCGGTAGTAGTCCAGCCGGTCGGTGGCGGATTCCCATTTCGACAACCGGGCGTTGTGGGCGAAATCTCTGGCGTCATGGAAGCGGCCGTCCATCCAGCCGCACCAGTAAGCCTCGCTGTGTCCGCGTTCCCAGACATCGCCAGAATACTTGACCGGCAGTACCTCTGAGCCGCAGGAGGGGCATCGGAACACGCCGTCCGGCAGCCGGCGCATCTCCGGGTGTCCGCACTCGCAGGCGTGATTGCCGAGCGGTTCGGGGAGGGCGTGTATGCCATTGAGGGTCGTCAGTATCGCGCCGCCGATCAGGCATCCGCACTCATCGCATTTGGCAGAATCGCCTCCCAGGGAATGAAGGGTGCCCAGCTCGCAGACGGGGCAGGTGAAGTTGTGAAACTCTGGTGCAACGTTGGGATCATCCATTGTCCTGTCCTTTTACTCTCTCGCCACTACATAACAAATTATCCACGGTGGACAGGGATCAGACATCGCCCAAATGAGGGATTTATTACTAGCTCGGATAAAGCAAGTAGATCTAGCTCTTTTGGGCTAGACCTGGCGCGCAGCCTCGCCTTTACAGGGAGAACCGGCCGGTCGCGAGTTGAGAGAGGACTTCTTCGCGCAGGGTGGAGACGTCTTGGGGCTGTTCTTCGAGGGGCAGTAAGAGGTCCTGCGAGCCCGCGGGGAGTTCGTTCTCCGCCGGTATCACGGCGTGGGAGCCGTCCTGAAATTCTATCAGGCGTTTCCTGCCGCTGCGTTTGCCCCGCTTGGCGCGGGGTGTGCCGTTGACCTCGACGATGTCCAAAGAGTAATCCACCATTGGGGCGGCGGCTATAGACCCGCCGACGCCGTAAGCGTCGCAGACGGGGTTGAGGTCCAGGATGTCGTCCACCCCGATACCGCCGGAGGCGAAGATCTTGACGTGCGGGAAGCCGGCCCGGTCTAGCTCCCAGCGGACTTCCTCCATCAGCTCGCGGAAGTTTCCGCGGCGGTTACCGGGGGTATCGAGCCGGACACCGAAGATAGAGTCCGGGATGGCCTTGGCGGCGATCAGGGCTCCAAACTTCTCGTCGTCGAAGGTGTCGATGAGGATGGTGCGGTTTACATCTTTGGAGATGACCTCGTCGAACGCTCTCGCCGCCTCGTGGGTGGAACCGAGGACCAGAGCGAGGGCGTGGGGGAGCGTGCCGGTTGCGGGGATGCCGATGCGCCGGGCGGCGAGCTCGACGGCGACGCTGTCGCAGCCACCGAGGTAGGCGGAGCGCTCTATCATCGGTGTGACCGAAGGGTGCATCCTCCGGGCTCCGAACGAGATGACGGGCCGTTCACCCGCCGCGATCCTGCACCGGGCAGCCCCGGTGGCTATCCCCGACGCCTGGCACAGAAAGCCCAGGATCGCCGTCTCGTGCTCCGCGAAGCTGGCGTAAGGCCCGGTCAGCGTCAGCACCGGGTCGTGCGGCCGGCAGATCGTGCCCTCCCGTACCGCCCGCGCCTCGATCTCCACGTCGTCCAGGAGGTGTGCCACCTCGTCGAGGCCCGCCACGACGAACCACTCGTCCGGATCGGAGCTTTTGAGCGTTACCTCGACGTGGACCGGGGTGTTCTCCGCGCCTCGCGCCCGCAGGACCTCCATCGTGCGGTGGAAATAGACGTCGGCGACCTCGGCGCCTTTGATCTCTTCGTAAGAAGCCGTGTTGAACCGCGATCCCGTATCTCCATTATCTGTCTGCAAATCCAGTACCCTCTCTAATGGTTTATCTCCACGTATGATAGTCAACCGGGCATGCTACAAGTCAACTTCTACCTGAAAACGCTGTTTTGCAGGAAGAAAGGGAAAAGCGAGTTACAAGCCTGGTGGCGTCTGAATCCTAATGCAGAGGTCCACGCCCTTTCCGCTAGCTTACCCGCAGCGTATGATAGCCGGTAATGGAGGCATCGCGACACTTGGTCGCGTATCCCCCTTATTTAAGCCGCAAATCCGGGACTCGTCGTCATCTACGAGCCTCGTTGACACCAGTTTGACACCAACGCAACACTAGGACAAAACCGCCTCCATAGCCCGCGCCGTCTGGTCTCCCATGCTAGGCAGAACGTGACTGTAGCGGTCAAGGGTCATGGCTATGGTGGCGTGTCCGAGTAGCTCTTGAACGAGCTTGGGATGGACTCCCCTGGAGAGTAGGAGTGTCGCGCACGTGTGGCGTAGGTCGTGCAGGCGAGTGTTATTCGGCAGACCGGCGTGCTTGAGAAGCGGCGTGAAACTCTTGCGGTCAACCATGTCGCGGGTGAGCGGCCTGCCATCTTCGCGACAGAACACAAGCCCGTTATCCTGCCACTCGGTCCCCAACCCTAGCCGCGCCTCGTTCTGGCGCATACGGTGGCTTCTGAGGCCTCTACGGCCCCGCTGGTGAGCGTAATAGACCTGCCCTTGCCGTTTTTTGGCGTGGTAAACCGGGGTCCGTTCTTCGCACGAGACAGGATGCGGCGCACCTGCATAGTGCCGCGTTCGAGGTCCAGGTCTTCCCACTTGAGTCCCGAAAGTTCCCCGATACGAAGCCCGGCCGTCACCGCCACGACGTAGAGGGCTTGGAGGCGGTCGCCAGCCTCGTTAGCTGCGGATAGCAGCATCTTCACCTGATCGGCGTCCAGAGGCCGTATCTCATCAGGGCGTGGGATAGGCGGGTCGGTGGCGGCCGCAACGTTCTCCCTGACCAGCCGCCATCTGTGGGCCTGCTTGAGCGCCCGGTGTAGAACGGCGTGCATATACCTCACCGACGACGGAGCTAGCCCTGCCCGAAGTCGCTCCTGGTAAAAGAACTGGAGGTGTCCGGGTGTCAGCTTCACCAACTTGTGATGTCCGAGAGCGGGAGAGATGTGAACCCGGACCATCCGTTCGTAACCCTCGTGGGTAATAGGCTTTACGGACCCATTTACCGAATCCTCTAACCACCGCTCCAGGTATTCCGCCACGGTCAGTTTGTCCGCGTCAAAGACGAGCGCCATGCCGTTGGAGCGCTCCGCCATCGCCGTCGTCAGCTTCTCCGCGACTTCCGCCCTGGTCCTGCCGTAAATGGTCTTGCGCTTCGCCCCGTCGGGTGTCTGGATCGTGTAGCGAGCCATGTAGCGCCCGTCCTTGCGACGGGTGATGCTGCCCTCTCCGTTACCGCGCCTACCCATGCTGCTCCTTCCCTTGCTGTTCTGCGGCCATCCGCTCAACGTCGGCCGGGTCCACCAGCCACCCTAACGGCGTCCGCGCCCCGCGTAGCCTCTTGTTCTCCAGCATCCAGACCACGCCCTGCCGAGATTTCCCTAAGCGGCTTGCGGTAGCGCCAGTAGTTAACCACTTCTCGAATGCCTTTATACTCGGCATATACCACCTCTCGATCTCCGCTGTGAGCGTGGGTTCATGTACCAAACTACTTGTGGCACAGCAATTTGTAGTTATGCTCCGGGTGTCGATAAAGAAGCTCGTCGCGTTTGCCGTCGGCGCTTACTTGGCGGGCTGTGGGTTGGCTCTACTGCTCTTGTAG
>JALYGE010000007.1 GCA_030777225.1 Actinomycetota bacterium | reverse complement strand
GCTGGCAGACCGGCCGCTCCCGGAGGCGCTCGACTACGCCCGCAGCCTCGGTTGTGAGGCGGTGGAGTTGGGAACGGGTGGTTACCCGGGGCGAGACCACTGCGATCCGGCCCGGCTGCTCGCGGACACCACGGCCCTCGAAAAGTTCCGGCGGATCGCAGGACGTGGCGGGTTGGAGGTCAGCGCGCTCTCCTGCCACGGGAATCCGCTGCATCCAAACGAGAATGTAGCCCGCACCCATGACGAAGACTTCCGCGACACCGTGCGGCTCGCTGAGGAGCTCGGTGTGGAGACGGTTGTCACGTTCTTCGGCTGCCCCGGCGACTCCGAAGGTTCGAAGAGGCCGAACTGGGTGGTCTGTCCCTGGCGTCGGACTTCCTGGAAGTCCTGGAGTGGCAGTGGAGTGAAAAGGTCGCGGTCTACTGGAAGGAGGCGTCGGCTTTCGCCAGGGACCACTCAGTACGGATCGCCATCGAGCTTCATCCCGGTTTCGTGGTGTATAACACCGACTCGTACGGGCGGCTGCGCGAGATCACGGGCGACGTTGTGGGCGTGACCTTCGATCCCTCGCACCTGTTCTGGCAGGAGGTGGGCCCGCTGGTCTGCGTCCGGGACCTGGGCGACGCCATCTTCCACGTCCACGCCAAGGACACGTGGGTGGACCCGCAGAACACCCGCCGCAACGGGGTCTTAGACACGAGGGACTACACCGACGAAGTCCGGCGGTCCTGGATCTTCCGCACCGTCGGCTACGGTCACGGGCTCGGGTTCTGGCGGGCTCTCGCGAGCGAACTGCGGCTCGTCGGCTACGACGGCACCCTCTCCATCGAGCACGAGGACTCGCTGATGAGCGCGAACGAGGGCTTTCAAAGAGCCGCCGACTTCCTCAAGGAAGCCATAATCTGCGAGTCTCGCGGCGAAGCGTGGTGGACCTAGAGTAGACTAGGGCCGCACTTATCCTGTAACGTTGACAAGGAGGGATGTATGAGGTTTCCGGATAACTTCCTGTGGGGCACGGCCACGGCGTCCTACCAGATCGAGGGCGCCGCAGGCGAGGACGGCCGTGGTCCCTCTATCTGGGACACGTTCTCCCATACGTCCGGCAAGGTCTACCGGGGCGACACCGGCGACATAGCCTGCGACCACTATCACCGCCTCGAAGAGGACCTGGACCTGATGGCGGACCTCGGCCTGCAGGCTTACCGCTTCTCCGTGGCGTGGCCGCGCGTACAGCCGGAGGGGAGCGGCGCGCCCAACCAGAAGGGCCTGGACTTCTACCGGCGGCTCGTGGAGGGCCTGCGGGAGCGTTCCATCGAGCCCATGCTCACGCTCTACCACTGGGACCTGCCCCAGGCGCTCGAAGACCGGGGCGGTTGGATGGTGCGCGAGACCAGCGAGCGCTTCGCGGAGTACGCGGGTATCGTCTACGAAGAGCTCGGCGACGTGGTAAGGCTCTGGATCACGCTGAACGAGCCCTGGGTCGCTGCCTGGATGGGTCACGGCTACGGTGTCCATGCCCCCGGATACGCCGATCCCGCCAAAGCTCTCTCCGCCACGCACCATCTCCTTCTCGGTCACGGCTTGGCCTTGCAAACCATGCGCTCTGCTGCCGGACCCGGCGACGAGAACCAACTCGGTGTCACGCTCATACTGCAACCGGCGCGACCGTCGCGAGACCGTGAGGCTGACGCGGAGGCGGTCCGGCGCGTGGACGGACAGGCGAACCGTCTCTATCTCGACCCGCTGTTCCGCGGCCAGTATCCGGAGGATCTGCTCTCGTACTACCGCGGGCGCGGCGTTGAGCTTCCGCCGGTGCAGGACGGCGATATGGACGTTATCTCCGGCAATCTCAACTTCCTCGGCATCAATTACTACTTCCGGCACGCCGTTCGCGATGCACCCGACGAGAACCCGACTGAGACACCCTTTTCCGAACTGAACGCCCGCGTGATAGTCCCGCACGATGCGGAGAGAACCGCGATGGGCTGGCCCGTCGTGCCGGAAGGATTGACGGAGATACTGGTGCGCGTAAAAGAAGAGTACGCCGACCTACCTATCTACATCACCGAGAACGGTCGCGCCGTCTACGACTACGTGGACCCCGAGGGCCACGTCAAAGACGAGGAGCGCGTAACCTTTCTGGACGCCCACTTCCGGACGGCCCACCGGGCGATGGAGCAGGGCGTGGACCTGGCGGGCTACTTCGTCTGGTCGCTACTCGACAACTTCGAGTGGGCCGAAGGGTACTCGAAACGGTTCGGGCTCGTGTACGTGGACTACCCGATGCAGCGGCGCATCCCGAAGACGAGCGCCCATTGGTACACCGATGTGATCTCGCGCAACGGCTTGGACGACACGCCGGGGTAGGGGACGGTGGGAGAGACCCGAAAACTTGTTTAGCAGCCTTGCACCACGGGTATCTGAAGCCCGTAGGATTTAGAGAGGAGCATACATTCATGGCTAACGAGCTACAAGGAAAAAGGGTCGCCATTCTCATCGCCCCGGTGGGCACCGAGCAGGTCGAGTTCACCGAGCCGAAAAAGGCTGTAGAAGAGGCCGGAGCCGAGGTAGACGTGGTAGGCATCGAGTCCGGCGAAGCCGCCACCATGAACAGCGACGTCAATCCCGGCGAGAGCTTTACGGTAGAGAAGACCTTCTCCGAGGTCTCCGCGGACGACTACGACGCCGTGATCGTGCCGGGCGGAACCGTGGGGGCAGATAACCTCCGCGGCAACGAAGAGGCGGTAAGCTTCGTGCGGAGTTTCTTCGAGCAGGCCAAGCCGGTCGGGGCGATCTGCCACGCCCCCTGGACGTTGGTGGAGGCGGACGTGGTGAACGGCCGCACCCTGACCTCCTACCCGACCCTCCAGACCGACATCCGCAACGCCGGCGGCGAATGGGTGGACGAAGAGGTTGTGGTAGATCAGGGTCTGGTCACGAGTCGCAACCCCGGTGACCTGGAGGCGTTCTGCGTCAAGATCATCGAAGAGTTCTGCGAGGGCAAGCACGAGGATCAGGCCCGCAGCGCCTAGACAGTTCCTGACAACGCAATACAACACCTCCGGGCTCCGTTGATTCGGAGCCCGGAGGTTTGTGCGCGGTCCTCCATCGTAAAATCTGGGAAAGTTTGCGGAGTGACACGCCAGACCTCACGGGCTAGAGAAGATTTGCGTAACGAAGAACGCGACAACGCAGTCGGAACTGAATACAAGCCACCTATGCGACGCGGCGGAGCTTTACAGGTGCCGGCGTCTCTGTGGGGCGGCCATTCTCCGCTGAAGAAGTACGAGTACGTGATTCTCGGCGCCGGTTGTGCCGGTTTGAGCCTTTGCTACTATCTGCTGGAGGCGGGTGTGACGGAGCCTGTCCTGATCCTGGACCAGAAGGCGGGGTTCGCCGACGACCGTACCTGGTGCTTCTGGGACGTTGAGCCGACACCATTTTCCCATCTCGCCGCCAAGCGCTGGAACACGTGGACGCTTCAGGCGGCCGGCTCCACTGTGGAGCAAAACACCGGGCGTTATCCGTACCAGTGTATAACCGCCGCAGACTTCTACGAGCACGTCTTGAATAGAATATCTTCGTTTGAATATCTTCGTTTGAAAACGTAAGCCTTCACCTCGGAGAGACCGTAGAGAGCTGAAGAGTACGGCGGAGAGACGTTTGTCCGGACCGATCAGGGTACCTACACGGGCCGTTACGTGTTCGACGGGCGCGGGTTGTCCCCGAACTCGCCGACGTTCGAGAAGGCGAGGAGCCAGGCTGTGTGGGTGCCACAGAAATTCCTCGGGCTGCGACTGCGCTCCCGAAAGCCGGTCTTCGACCCCGACCGTTGCAGGCTTATGGACTTCTCGGTTAGCCAGCAGCGGGGACTGCGCTTCGTGTACGTGCTGCCGTTCAGTGACCATGAAGCCCTCGTTGAGAACGTCTATCTCTCGGAGGTAGACGTCTCCGCGCGCGAGCATCGGGACGAGCTGA
>JALYGE010000006.1 GCA_030777225.1 Actinomycetota bacterium | reverse complement strand
TGATGGCCTACTCGGCTATCGGACAGGCGGGGTACATCATGATCGCGCTCGCCATCGGTGGTCCTATTGGTTATGCCGGCGCGGTGCTCTACGCGGTGGTGAACGCGCTGAACAAGACGCTGGTCTTCCTCGCCACCGGGCTGCGCGGGTGGATGGTGGGCGCGGCCTTCGCCGTCGGCGCTTTCAGCGTCGCGGGCGTGCCTCCGGCCGTCGGCTTTCTCGGCAAGCTGGCGCTCTTCCGGGCGGCCCTCACGTGGGGCGGCGTTGTCGGGGCCGTGGCGATGGTCGCCCTGGTCTTTCTGGGCGGCGCGCTCTCTTTCGTGTACGCGTTTCAGATCTACCAGCGGGTCTACCTGAAGCCGGGGCGGATGGAGAAGGGCAAGCCAAGCCCCATCGCGGCCAGGCTCCTGGTCGTCGGCCTCGCCACCCTCCTCATCGCGCTCGGCATCTACCCCGAGCCGCTGCTCTACCTCAGCGAGCAGGCCGCGGCGGTCCTGACGGGAGGACCATAACTTGAGATACGTGATCTTCACGCTGGGGTTACTGATCCTTGTCTACGCGCTCGTCCTGGGAAGCTTCGCGCCGGCGGATCTCGCCATGGGGGCTGTGATCTCCGGTGCGCTCATGTACGGGACCCGGAGGTTCGTCTTCGCGGAAGAGCCGGCCTCGCAGAACATCTTCAGCCGTTTCCTGCACTTCTGGCCGTTTCTGGTGGCGGAGGTCTGGAACATCGTTACGGGGACCTGGAATGTCGCCCTGGTGACGCTTCACATAAGACCGCTGGTGAGCCCCGGTATCGTCGCTGTCCCCATAGGAGAGCGGACGCCGGTCGGGGTTGCGGTTTCGGCGATGGCGACGACGCTCTCCCCCGGAACCTTCCTGGTGGACGTGGACTGGGAGCGGAACGTCATGCTGATCCACGCTCTAGACGCCAGTGACCCGGAAGAGGTGCGTCGGGACCACCAGGAGTTCTACGAGAAGTGGCAAAAGAAGGTGTTCCCATAAAACCGCCCGCAGACCCCGTCTCTCATACCGCGAGAGCTAAAGCCAGGAGGATCATGGCGACAGACCATAAACCAGCAATCATCCAGTATATCTACCCGGCGGGTGGATATACTCCACGGGCAAAGGAGGGAAGACCTTGCACGAGATAATATTCTACGCGGCCGCCGGCTGGATGACGGCGCTGTTGCTAGTGACCGTGATAGCGACCATCCAATTGCGCGCCACGGCCGGACGCATCCTGGCACTCGATACCCTAACCCTCATCCTGGTGGGGCTCCTGGTGCTCTTCGCCGACGCCTTCCAGAGCCCCTACTACCTGGACGCGGCCTTGATCCTGGCCCTTCTCGCCTTTGTGGCGACCGTGGCCGCGGCCCGCTACCACGGTGAGAGAAAGATCTTCTAGTGCAGGCGGTGATTCCTTATCTGGCCGACGCTCTGGTCATCTTCGGCACGTTCGTCGTGACCATCGGGGTCTACGGCATAATCCGTATGCCCGACACCTTCACCCGGCTGCACGCGGCGAGCAAGGCCGTGTTCCTGGGCCTTATATCCTTGCTGGTCGCCTCCACCGTCACCGGCGAGCCGGAGATAATATTCCGCGTTATCCTGATCGCCTTCTTCCTTCTGATGACGACGCCCGTCTCCGCGCACGTGATTGGGAAGGCTACCTTGCACCAGAGAGAGCGGATGCAGGCTCCCGCTCCCGTAGACGAGTCGGGTAGCCACCTGAACGAGCCCGACAGAACCTAACCCTCTCTTCCGGACAGGGCGATCACCTCTTCCGCGAGCGTCGTCCAGCTCAGCCGCTCGACGCTGTTGCGCCGCACGGTATCACGGTAGCCGGCCCTTTCCTTCTCGGGGAGCCCGAGGTATTCGGTAAGGGCGTGGGCGAGGTTCTCTTCGAAGTTGTCCAGGCCGACCCGCGGGTCGAACGGCAGCCCGTCCCCGACGATGCCGCCGGCCTCTCGCAGCCCCGAGTGGTCGGCGACGAACGGCGGGACCCCGCTCGCCGCGAGCTCCGCCGCCACGAGGCCGAAGCTCTCGGGGAAGATGGACGGCACGGCCGCCACGTCGGCCGCCGGCAGGAGCTTCGCGAGCTCCCGGTGGCCGAGCGGGCCGACGAACTCTATATAGTCCTCCATCCCCGCCGCCTCGCGCACCAGCTCCTCCGGGAGCCGGAAGTGCTTCAGCGGCTTGGAAGGTCCGCCCTCCAGGGTCTGTCCGGAGTCGGCGAGTAGCTCCAGGGCGCGCCGGTCGCCGGTGCTCAGGGCGCGCACCAGGGCTTCGAGCCCTTCCCTGAAAGTCCCGAAGCCGACGACGAGCAGCCGGGCCCCCGTCTCGCGGTGGACGCGGACGAACGCGGAGAGGAGGCTGTGCACGCCCTTCGAGTGGATAAGCTTCCCGACGTAGACCACGAGCGGACCATCCCGCTCCTGAAGAGCCCCGAGGCGTCTCCCGGCGTCCCGGTCGTGCGCCCGGGCCTCGTACGAGGCGGCGATGGAGCGCAACCCGGCGGCCAGGTCCTCCGCCGTCTGCGAGCTTCTCAGCGTCTCCTCTAACGCCGCGGCCTGCTCCGGGCCGCGTCCCGGGCCACCGTCGAGCCTCTTTACGAGGGACCGGAGGTCCAGTGCTTCGGGACGGAAGAGATCGGTGTCCACGCCCCCCGTGAGCGTGACAGACCTGTCCGTAAGCTCCGGGAAGTCTTCCTCTATGGTGCGGGTGCTGTGCGAGGAGGGCGCGAGGATGTGACGCGCTCCCGCGAGGCCCTCACGCGCCATCCGGAAGTAGAACGCGCTCCTCCGGGCGACGTACTGGAGGGCGCTGCCGTGGACGATGCTCAGGTAGGGTACATCCGTCTCTTGCAAGGCGCGCCGCGCCAGGAACGGTCCCGGCACCGCGTGGTTCGTCACGACGGCCTCGGAGCCGGAGTCCTCCAGTACGAGCTTCGTGGCCGGCACGTTGCTCCGTACGTAGGTCGCGAGTTCCTCCTCTGTGAGATCCAGGAAAGTCTTGACCCGCCAACCCGGATAGTCGTCGTACACGTAGACGGGGAGCAGGTCCCCGATGTCCGGCAGGTAGACCGTGCAGCGACCGGCGTAGGGAGTCTCCTGTTTCCCACGGCGCTTGATGCCCCACTCGCCAACCGCGTAGCACTCGTCTACGAAGTCGTAGTCCAGGGGCCGGGGTTCCTGGCAGAGCAGGTGCACGTTGTGGCCGGCGCGCACCAGGGCGCGGCAGAGGTTCTGGACGTAGACGTTGCTCCCGGAGCCGGTGAACATGTAGCCGTGGGTAATTAGCAGCTTCACAACGGGGAGGATAGCAAAGCGCCGACCCGCGAGGCGAACTCCCCGGCTCGGTGTAGAGTGTCGTTGCTTCCAGCGCGGATAAACCGCAAGTTAGGCTGTAATATTCGATGAACGAAACCTGTATTAGCTAGGAGGACGTCTGTGGCGCGTGCAAAAGTCGCTTCGATGCCGGAAGTAGGTCAGGAGGCACCCGAGTTCAACCTGCCGAGCGCCCAGGGCGGGCAGCTCAGATTGAGCATGCGGACCGCGCGGGGGCCGGTGGTAGTGGTGTTCTATCGAGGGCCGTGGGCCAAGGAGGACGTGGACTACTTCAAGGCTCTGGCGGCGAAGGAAGATGAGATCAACCTGGCCGCCGCCTCCATAGTGGGTATCGGCGTCGGCGGTCCCGACGAGGCGCGGGACTTCGTGCAGCAGAGCGGCATCAAGTCCTACGTGCTCTACGACTACGCGAAGGTCGCGAGCCGGGAATGGGGCACGCTCGAGAAAGACAAAGAGCACGGAGAGTACGCCTGTCCAGCGGTCTTCATAGTCGGCGCGGACCACGAGGTCGTCCACGCCTGGACCGAGGAGCGGCCCGGAGCCGAGGAGATCCTGACGAAGGTCAGCGAGATCACCGGCCTCCCCAAACCCGACGAGGAGGGCGACGAGGAAGAGAAGCCAAAGAAGCCGAAAAAACCAAAGAAAGCCCCGAAATCCGGCGACGCTGCGGAGGACGAAGCCGCAGAGGCCGAAGCGGAGAAGCCGGAGCGCGAAAAGCCATCCCCGGAAGACCGGGATAAGCGACGCACCGAACGCCAGGCCGCCCGCGAGTCGGAGAAACCGGAAGGCGCGGGGAAACCAGAGGAAACAGCGAAAGCCGACGCCGAAAAGGAACCAGAAGAAAAAGCCTCCGAACAGAGTTCTGAGGAACAGGAAACTCCGAGGGCGCGGACCGAGGACGAGAAAAAGGCCGGGGAGTAGAGGTTCGTGCGGGAACCGCACCGATTCGAGACCGGTGAGGGGCGCTCGCCGGAGCCTGCGCCCGAGCTTCCGGACGATGACGCGGTAGGAGAGGTCCCCGAACCTGAGGAACTCTCCGAGCCCGAGGAGCTCAAGGTGCGGCTGGCGATAAAGAACCGCCACATCCAGGAGCTCTACGAGGAGCTGGCCGGCGCCCGGCTCTCCGCCGACGAGGTCCGGGCGGTGCGCGAGGTCGGGCAACGCTCCATCACGGCCCTTGAAGAAGAGCGGGATCGGCTGCAGCGGCGCGTCCGGGAGTTGGATGAAAGTTTGCGGTGGGAACGCGAACGCCGCGAGAGGGGAGAGGGCGAACTCAGGGAGTTGAAAGCCGAGGCGGCCGGGCTCCGCGAAAAGCTGGAAGAAGAGTACGGACTACGCCGGCGGCTCGCCGAGCCGGAGAACCGGCTGCGGGCCGGGATAGAGCTGTTCAACGAGTCCGAGCACCGCGCCGCGGTGAACACCCTGTCTCGTTCCATGGGCCAGCCGGAGGTCCACGTCGCGCTCGAAGAGGGGGAGGAGCCCGCGGCGATCCTGGACTTCACCTGGCAGGGCATCACCTGGCAGACCTACGCCGCGAACCCCGGCCTCGCTGTCGAGGAGCCCAGAGTCTACCTGCAAAGCTCGGGCGAAGACCTCTCGGGCGTCGAGAGAAAGCCGCCGAACGCCCACGTTGGGGCTGGCGGGCGCGTGTTTCTCGGGGTCTAGGCGGGTCGCCTGGGGCGTACAGGGTGAGGGGTCAGTCTTTGCGCTTAGGCACTTTGTCTTCCTCCGGCAACTCTTTGTCTTCCTTGTTGCGGCCGAGCTGTTCCGTAAAGTTGTGTACGCCGCGTCCCAGCGCCCGGAACATGTTGGTGATGCGCTTGGGGCCCAGGATCAGGAATACGACGAACAGCAGGATCAAAAGTTCTACCGGGCCGGCCATACGGAGCTCCGTTCGTAGAAAGACATTAGTAGCGGTGCGCTTCCATGAGGTACTTGAGGCGCGCCAGGGAGCGCTCCCCGTTGCGACGGGCGAAACCGGAGCCAACGGCTTTCGTCACCCGGCTCAGCAGCCGTTGCTTTAGCTGAAAATCTCCGCTGTAGGAGACGGTGCAGCCCCCGTTCCCCGCCGGCGATACCTCGACCAGGCCGCCGCCTTCGATGGCCGAGGTGTAGACCCAGCGTATCCTCTCGGAGTCGTGCTCCAGCATCCTGACCTCCGGCTTTATCCTGCCGACGGGAGTCTCGATCTCCAGCCGGTAGACATCCTCCCCGAGCTGCTCCACGCTCTCTACCCCGACCATCCAGTCCTTCGCGTGCCGAAAATCCCCGATGTAGGCGGCCACGCTCCGGGCCGGGGCCTCTATCCGCTCCTTTATCTCTACCGAGCCTTTCTCCGTCATCCCCACCCCAACTCGTGCAGTTGGTCGTCATCGAAGCCGAAGTGGTGGGCGATCTCGTGTACCACCGTGACCCGGACCTGATCCTCCAGCATCTCCGGCGGGAAGTCCCGCTCCAGGGGTCCCTGGAAAATGGTGATCTTATCCGGCAAAGCCCCCGAATACCGCGTCCCCCGCCGCGTTAGCGGAACTCCCTCATACAACCCATAGAGCGTCCCGCCACCGGCCAACGGCGTCGAGTAGTCCGGCCAGTCCTCCACCATAATGGCTACATTGTCCAGAAGCTCCAGAAACTCCGGCGGCAGCCCCTCCAGCGCCCGCTCTACAAGCTCCTCGAAGTCGCCGATCTCTCTATACACGAGGGTTATTGTACTCTAGGGGATAAAACTTATTCGCCACAGTAGTAAGATGCGGAACAGGAGGCAAGTAGAGTGAAATTTCTTTCCGGCTCACGTCCGGGGCGGTGGATAGTCTGGATTATCTACCGGGTACTGAACAAGCCGCTGCCGGTGCCGCACGCGGCGGAGTGGATGATGATCCCGGAGCACTCCGTGGAGCAGGTCCTGGAGACCGGCGCTCTCAACAGCCTCCACCCTGAAGATGTGCTGGAGGCGGCCCGCAGGATGGACCGTCAGCGCCGCGAACACGACGAGCGCCACACCGACGAACAGTGAGCTTTTATACTGTTTCTTCTTCCGTAAAGTTGCCCTTTGAAGATTGGCTTTTTGAATTTGTCACGGCTCAAAAGTTTCAAAAACTTGCTGGTATTGTTCGGCCAATTCCTCTGGCATACTTACACTCGTCTGGAACAGAAGGTTATCACGTACATAAACATAGCTACCAAACATTCCACTGAATCCTTCATAGTAATCTTTTACCATTTGCAGGTCCTCCTCGCTATCGAAAGCGAAAACACGAATGCCGTGGTCAGCATCTACAGAAGGGACAACACATCGCTGAGCTTCTTCAAAAGTTTTAGGAAGAGGTGAGCCGTCGCTTTTAGCTACAAATTCGGGAGCCTCGCATTCTAAGCCAGCTTCTCTAAAGGCTTCCATAGCCTCATCTACCGTTAGTTGTGGTTGTCCAAGGCCGCTACAACCACTTACCGTAAGAGCCAGTAATATCAAGACAAAGTAGAGCCGTTTCATCTAAATTTCCTTTCAATCTCAGCCACGTGTACAGAACTCCTCGCTGATGCGCCAGAGGCGCTTTGCCGTTTCTTCGTCGTAGGAGATTTGGTAATGTTTCACTCTTGAATGACACTCCTTCGCTCCAGATTGTAGCGGTAGACGAACAGCTTCAGAGAGCAGTAGTGCATGTAGTGCGACTTGGAGAACGAGAGCGTCTTTCTAACAAAGCGTGAAAGCCGCTGCCTGAAGTGAAGGTGTTGATCCACCTCTGCACATGAGAAGTCTGGCCTTCTTCCTTGAAG
>JALYGE010000005.1 GCA_030777225.1 Actinomycetota bacterium | reverse complement strand
GTTGCTGGTTGGCCTCTATACCGTGCAGAGAGGAGACTATGGACGGCTCGGGAAGGTAGGCTTCCCGGTATCTATCCTGGCGCTCGGCGCCATGTTCGCCGGCAACGCCATAGAAGTCGCTTCGCTCACGTTCTCCGGCTCCGAAAGCGCCGTCGGGCACTCTGCTTTCCTGCTAGGCTTCCTGTTGTTACTGGTGGGCTCGGTGCTCGTCGGGCTTGCTGTCAGGTGGGAACGACGGGACCCTCCTTCTCGTTTGGGGAGTCTGTTGCTTATGGGAGCTTTACCGCTCGGTATCGTGATCGCCATTGTGCTCGGGTCACTCGTGCCCGAGTCCGACCTCGGGTTCTGGGCCGCCATAGCGGTGCCCTTCGGGGTCGCCTGGATAGTATTGGGCCGCGCCTTCAGGGTCCAGCCCGTCGAGCCGACCGGGCAAACCGCGCGTGTGACGTAGACCTCGAATGCGAGAGCCGGGATCGCTACATTCCGGCTCCCGCTTCCCGCCTCCTGGTCCACAGACGACCCGTGTAGTTTGTGTGTCAGGTGCCTTGTAGAGTAAAGTTGTTGGTGTCGGGCCATTCGGTTTCGGCGGAGCCCGAGGGTAGAGCGAGGAGTTAGGGTGGATTCCCCAAAACCGCCCGTAAAGCTGGCTACAGATAAAAAGTTTGCTCTGGTAGGCAGCAAAGCCGTGTTCCAGCTTGCCTGCTCGCTGCTGGGACTCTCGGTCCTGTTCTCCGGGATGGCTGTATTGCTTGCATTCCTCAACGCCCCGGAGCCGGTCCTGGACGTGGCGTGGGTTGCCATAGTTCTGGCTATTCCCTTCCCGGCGGTTGGGGCCTTGATCTTGTCCAGGCAGCCCGGGAACGCGATCGGCTGGATCTTCTGCGTTATCGGCCTCCTGCAGGCTCTCAACATCTTCGCCGGCCAGTACGGCCGCTACGAGTTGCTCGTACAACCCGGCTCGCTGCCGGGGGGCGAGGCGATGATCTGGCTGGAGTCCTGGACCTGGATACCCAGCCTGGCCCTGCTGACGACCTTCCTGCTCCTGCTCTTCCCCAACGGGCGGTTGCCTTCGCCCCGCTGGCGTTGGCTGGCCTGGATGTCCGCCGGCGGCCTGGCGCTCGCGGTGATCCCCCTGGCCGTGGGGACGTGGTCCGAGAGAGGTCTGGCGACTCTCTGTGCCCAGCAGGAGTTCGAGGCTGCGAGGGAAGTCCTAAAGACCCTCTGCACTCCAGGACTCACGCGGATGGAAGAGGGACCTCTGTTACAGGTTGCCTCTGCCGGACTTGCGGTCATCGGCATGAGCGCTCTGGGCTCCGCGACCTCTCTCATAGTACGCTTCCGCCGCTCGACCGGCGTAGAGCGCCAGCAGATCAAGTGGTTCGCGTTCGCCGGCGTCGTGGCGCTCGCCTGTGTAGCCGCCATGTTTTCACCTCTGGACTACTACAGGAGCGTTTTGGGCCTCGGCATCCTCGCCATCCCGATCGCCGTCGGCGTCGCGATCCTGCGCTATCGCCTCTACGACATAGACCTGATCATCAACCGCACCCTGGTGTACGCTGCCCTGACTGCGTGCGTCATAGGTATCTACGTGCTGGTCGTGGGCTATCTGGGCGCCGTTCTCCAGACCGGCGGCAACCTGGTTATCTCCCTCGTCGCAACCGGCGTCGTCGCGGTGCTCTTCCAACCTTTGCGTGGAAGGCTCCAGCGGACAGTAAACCGCCTGATGTACGGAGAGCGAGACGAGCCGTACAAGGTGGTGTCGCGCCTCGGGGAGCGCCTGGAAGCCACCCTCGCCCCCGACGCCGTTCTACCTACGATCGTGGGAACGATTAGAGAGGCGCTGAAGTTGCCCTACGCGGTCATCGCTCTTCCCCGAGAAGGGAGTTTCGACGTAACTGCCTCCTCTGGAGAGCCGGTTAACGACACCTTCCGCGTCCCGCTCACCTACCAGGGCGAGACCGTCGGCGAGCTGCTGCTCGGTCCGCGCGCGCCGGGCGAGGAGTTCTCCGCCGCCGACCGGCGTCTGCTCGAAGATCTGGCGCACCACGCCGGCGTCGCCGTCCACGGCGTGCGCGTGATGGCCGACCTCCAGCGTTCAAGGGAACGCCTGGTGCTCGCGCGAGAGGAGGAGCGCAGGCGCCTCCGGCGAGACCTCCACGACGAGCTGGCCCCAACGCTCGCTGCGCTCGGTCTCTCCGCCGCCACCGTAGGGGAGCTGATCGAGAACGACCCCCAGCAGGCCGCCGCCGCCAACGAAAAGCTCCGGGCGGCGCTCCGGGACACCGTCGGCGACGTGCGCCGCCTGGCCTACGACCTTCGTCCGCCGGCCCTCGACGATCTCGGCCTGGTCGAAGCCGTAAAAGAACGCGCCGCCCGGTTCAGACCGGAGCCCCGCGTAACGGTCGAAGTCGAGGGGCTTCCCGAGACACTACCCGCGGCGGTCGAGGTCGCTGCCTACCGCATCGTCCAAGAGGCGCTCATGAATGTCAGCCGACACGCCGATGCCAGTACCTGCACCATCCGGCTCACCTGTCCCGAGCACCGGATACTGGAGGTAGAGGTCGCTGACGACGGCGTCGGGCTGCCGGACTCGCCGGAGCAGGGTGTCGGGCTGCGCTCCATGCGCGAACGCGCCGCCGAGCTCGGTGGGAGTTGTGAAATAGGACGCGACTCCCCGACCGGCACCCGGGTCTTCGTCCGCCTGCCGCTGGCCGGGCCGGAACGTCGCATGGAAGAACGAAAGGAGTAGAGTGCCGAAGCCTCTGCGAGTCCTGATCTCCGACGACCATCCCCTCTTCCGTGACGGGATGCGAGGTCTCCTCTCGACGCAGCCGGACATCGAGGTGGCGGGCGAGGCCACAACGGGAGAAGAAACGATCCGACTGGCCGCCGAGTTGGAGCCAGACGTGATCCTGATGGACATCAAGATGCCGGGCGTGAGCGGCATAGAGGCCACCCGCCGCATCCTGGCGAATAACCCGCACGCCCGCATCCTGATGGTCACCATGTTCGAGGATGACGCCTCCGTCTTTACCGCCATGCGCGCCGGCGCCCGCGGCTACGTGCTCAAGGACGCGGACAAGGACGACGTGCTCGGCGCCATCCGCGCCGTCGGTCGCGGCGGAGCCGTCTTCAGCCCCGGCGTCGCCGTCCGCCTGATGGACTTTTTCACCACCTCGCGCCCCGCCGTCCCGAGAGAAGCCTTCCCCACCCTCACCGACCGGGAGCGGGAGATGTTGCACCTGATGGCCCGCGGCTCCTCGAACGCGGAGATCTCACGCCTCCTCTCCCTGAGCACAAAGACCGTAGCGAACTATGTCTCCAATATCCTCCACAAGCTGCAGGCCACCGACCGGAAAGAGGCCGCGCAGCGC
>JALYGE010000004.1 GCA_030777225.1 Actinomycetota bacterium | reverse complement strand
TTGAGCACGAACCAAGTGTGGCTGCTCCGCTCCCCGATGCGGCAGTACGCTATGACTTCCTCGTCGCCGGAGAGACCGGCCTTGCCCTCGTAGATCTCCCGCAGCTCGTCGGCGCTCTTGAAGGTGCCGTCCTCGCGCACCGCCTGCGCCCACGGCACGTTGGCCGCGCCGGGGATGTGCCCGCCGCGCATCGCGCCCTCCTGCGGGTAGTCCGGCATGTGCAAAAGCTCACCCGAGTACTCGCCGGGGCTCCGCACGTCCACCAGCAACCCATTTTTCTCCAGGTGCTTCTCCACGTCCTCCTTGAAGGCCCGGATCTTCTCGTCGTCCCGCTCGGGGACCGGGTACTCGCTCCTCGGGAAGGTCGGCACGACCTGGGTCATCTCACGTCCCTCGGCCTCCCATTTCAGGCGTCCGCCGTCCATTACCCGCACGTTGTCGTGGCCGAAGAGCCGGAAGACCCACAGCGCGTACGTCGCCCACCAGTTGTTCTTGTCCCCGTAGAAGACGACCGTGGTGTCGGGCGTGATGCCCTTCTCGCTCATCAGCTCGGCGAAATGCTCCGGGTCGAGATAGTCGCGCATGAGCGGGTCGTTCAGGTCCTCGACCCAGTCGATCTTGACGGAGTTCGGAACGTGCCCGATGTCGTAGAGCAATACGTCCTCGTCGGACTCCACTATCCGGATGTTCTCCGTGTCGTCCAGGTTCTCGGCGACCCAGTCGGTAGTCACCAGGGCCTCCGGGTGCGCGTAACCCTTTTCCTGTATCTCCTGCTCCATCGTAAAGCTCCTTTCGCTATTGCTACCAAACGAGCCCACATTCTAACGTATCTCCGACAAAATTTGTCGGGTTTGTACGGCGACCAGCTCCTGTCGCGACATCTGGTCTTCAAATCCGGGCCGGTTCGCAAGCCATCAGAAGTCCGGTAGCGGAGAAAGCCAGGCCGAGAGTGTAGTATCTGCGGGTGTACTGACCGAGGCTGTTAGGAGCGGCATGGGTTACGAGGAGCTTATACAAGAGGCCGTCTGTGGGCGGCTGGGCGTAGTGGATGGGGCCTACGAGCTGGCGCGTCACGCCACCGCGGAGCCGGGACCGGCGATGCGGGCAGCGGCGGAGATCCGGGACCGGGAGTTCGGTCCCCGGGTGTCCTACTCTCGTAAGGTCTTTATTCCGCTAACGAAGCTCTGCCGCGACAACTGCGGTTACTGCACCTTCGCGCACCCCCCACATCCCGGCGAAACGGCGTACCTCACCCCGGACGAGGTGCTCGACATAGCCCGCGCCGGCGCGGCGGCGGGATGCAAAGAGGCGCTCTTTACGCTCGGTGACAAGCCGGAGAAACGGTATCCCGAGGCGCGCCGGGAATTGAGGGAAATGGGCTTCGAGAGCACGGTCGAGTACCTGGCGCACTGCTGCCGGCTCGTGCTGGAAGAGACGGGCCTGTTGCCGCACGCCAACCCCGGGGTTCTCTCGGAGGAAGAAGTCTCGGCGCTGCGGGAGGTCTCCGTCTCGCAAGGGATCATGCTGGAGGAAGTCTCCGGGCGGCTGCTGGGCCGGGACATGGCCCACTGGGCATCGCCGGACAAGGTCCCGGAGAGACGGGTAGAGACGCTGGAGGCCGCCGGGCGGCAGGCGGTCCCGTTCACTACGGGGGTCCTGATCGGAATCGGGGAGACCGTCGAGGAGCGGGTAGATACCATCCTCGCCATCCGGGAGGTACACGAACGATACGGGCACATCCAGGAGTGCATCGTCCAGAACTTCCGAGCCAAGCCGGGGACCAGGATGGCGGCCTGGCCGGAGCCCTCTGAGGAAGAGATGCTCGCCACCATCGCGCTCGCCCGGTTGCTGCTGCCGCCGGACGTAACGATCCAGGCGCCACCGAACCTGGCGGAGGCCGGAAAGAACGGTGAGCCGCCGTACCTGCGGTACATAGAGGCCGGCATCAATGACTGGGGCGGCGTCTCGCCCGTGACCCCCGACCACGTGAACCCCGAGCGCCCGTGGCCGCATCTGGAAGAGCTGGAGCATGCCACCGAGAGCCGGGGTTACCTGCTCCTCGAACGGCTCGCCCTGCATCCCTCCTACGCCCTGGACGCGGAGGGTTGGGTAGACGAGAAGCTCCGTTCAAAAGTGTGGTCCGGCATAGACACCGAAGGCTTCGCCCGGGTAGAGAGTTGGGCGCCGGGCACAACGGAAGAACTTCCGCAGAAGAGTGTATGCGAGGTGCGCGGACTGCGCCTGTCGAAGCTGCGCCCGGAGTTCGCGCGGGCGCTCGGGACGACCGGAGAACGAGACCTGGATAAAGACGAGATAGCGTTGCTCTTCACCGCCCGCGGCACGGAGCTAGCCGATCTCTGCAAAGTCGCCGACGAGCTTCGCCAGGAAGTCAACGGTGACGAGGTGACCTACGTCGTCAACCGGAATATCAACTACACCAACCAGTGCTACTTCCGGTGCCGCTTCTGCGCCTTCTCCAAAGGTCCAAAATCGCTCAATCTGCGCGGAGACCCGTACCTGCTCGACACCGCGGAGGTCGCCCGGCGCGCCCGCGAGGCGTGGGAGAAAGGCGCCACGGAGGTATGCATGCAAGGCGGCATCCACGGCAGCTTCACCGGACAGAACTACATCGAGTACCTGCGGGCGGTAAAGGAAGCGGTGCCCGAGATGCACGTCCACGCCTTCACGCCGCTGGAGGTCTCACAGGGGGCGCGAACGTTGGGCGTCTCCATCGAGGAGTTCCTGGAGGAGTTAAAGGAGGCCGGGCTCGGGACGCTGCCGGGAACGGCGGCGGAGATCCTGGACGACGGGATCCGGGCCATCCTCTGCCCCGATAAGGTCAATACCGCCGAGTGGTCAGACGTAATGCG
>JALYGE010000003.1 GCA_030777225.1 Actinomycetota bacterium | reverse complement strand
CGGCGTTATATCAAGGTGGTTGCTTTGCTGTAGGATCGGATAGTGTAAGTAGGTTCCATCGACCAGAGGAGGTTCTGAAATGGAAGAGCATGGCCTGGTAGGGCTCGAAGCGCGGACGGCGGAAGGTGAAGAGGTCGGGCGCATCTCGGAGGTCCTGACGGACGACCAGAGCGGCGAGTTGACGCACGTCGTCATCGAGCGGGAAGAGGAGCGGTTCGAGGTTCCCATCACGGCGATCTCGCTGGACCGGGACGCGGACTTCGCCACCTTTCACGTCGACCGCTCGGACGAGGGACTCGGGGACCACGTCGAGGACGAGGTGGAGCCGGAGGCGGCCGCGCCGCTGGAGTCTACGGTAGAAGACCGGCGGCACGAGGGCCAGCTCGTCACCGAGCCCGAGTCGGACGAGGAGGCTCAGTCCGAAGCGGATCTCGTCCGGGAGGATTGGGAGGACGAGACCCATACCCCCGTAGATTCCGGTTATCCACGCACCGATGCTTATATAGACCCCGAGACCGGCGAGGCGGAGGTCGACCCCGCGATGAACGAGGGCGGAGGACTCGGGGACGACGTAGAGAAGCTGCTGGATGATACGGGTCTGGAGGCTCGCGCCGTAAAAGACGGCGTCGTGGAGCTCACGGGATCGGTAGCGGGGCAGCAAGATCTGGAAGAGAGCATCGAGGAACTGATGGGCTTGGACGGGGTCCGGGAAGTAGATGCTACAGACGTGGATATCGGCTAACGGCCGCCGTTTGGGTGCCGGACGACGGTCCGGATATTCAGCCCGCCACGCACCTGCTGGGTGAGGTCCACCATCATCTCCACAGGATCGCAGGCCGCGACCAGGTCTTTGAGCAGCGCCGCGGCCATGTCCTCGGCGAACATCCCCTCGTCACGGAACCCCCACAGGTAGAGCTTCATCGCCTTCGACTCCAGCAGGGCCTACCTCGGACGGTAGCTCAACTTTAGAGTGTAGAAGTCCGGCTGCCCGGTAACCGGGCAGAGCGCCGTTAGCTCGTCCGTCGTAAACTCGACGACGGCGTCCGTCTCACCATGGTTCCACGGCACCGTGTCGAGTTGCTCCGCCCCGACCGCGCGCGTCCCGCCCGAGCACCCATTTGTCGTCTTGTTGCATCACAAGTCTCCTTTTCGGGTTATTGGATAGATACTAATTCTATTGCGCCAGGGCGCAGCCGTCCTTGCGAGGGTCGCTGCCGCAGGCGCGGACGCCGTTTTCGAGGAGGCGGATGAGCTGGGCGCCGCCGGTTGGGATGGCGTAGTCCGGCCCGGTCTCAACCTTATGGCCCATCTCCTGAAGCCGGGGTATCTCGTTCGCCGGGACGCGGCCCTCCACGAGCAGCTTCCCCTCGTTGTGGAAGTGCCGGGCGTGATCCACGGCCTCCTGGGGGTTCATACCGTAGTCCAGGAGGTTGACGAGGAGCTGGGCATGGCCCTGGGACTGCATCGGGCCCCCAATCACGCCGAACGTCGCCCACAGGGAACCGTCGCGGGTGGCGAGACCGGGGATGATGGTGTGCAGGGGCCGTTTACCGGGGAAGAGGGCGTTCGGGTGCTCGGGGTCCAGCCGGAACGCGTTGCCCCGGTTCTGGAGGCAGACGCCGGTTTCGGGAGCCACGACGCCGCTGCCGAACCTCATGTAGAGGCTGTTTATAAAAGAGCATCCGTTGCCCTCGGCGTCCACGGCGCAGAGGTAGGTCGTGTCATTGCCGAGCCCGGGTTCGGCGGAGGAGGCGGCGCGAGAGGAGATCTTCTCGCGCAACTCCGCGGCGTATTCTCTGGAGAGCAACTCTTCGGTCGGCACGTCGGCGAACGCCGGATCGCCGATCCTGTCGTGCAGGTCTCGGTAGGCCAGCTTCTTCGCCTCGACCTCCAGGTGGATGCGGTCCGCGCTCGAAGGGTCCAGGGCGGCGAGGTCGAAGCCTTCCAGGATGTTCAGCATCTGGAGGGCGGCGATGCCCTGGCCGGGCGGCGGTATCTCGTAGACCCGGACGCCGCGGTAGTCGGTGGAGATCGGCTCGACCCAGGTGGTCTCATGGTCTTCGAGGTCTTCTTCCGAGAGGGATCCGCCCGTCTCCTGGGCGGAGCGGGCCAGGCTCCGGGCTATCTCTCCGGTGTAGAAGGTGTCGGCCCCACGCTCGGCGACGGCCGCCAGAGTACGGGCCAGGGCTGGCTGGCGGAAGATCTCCCCCGCCGCCGGTGGCCAGCCTTCCAGCAGGAAGGTCTGCGTGGCGGCCTCGTTCCTCCGCAGGACCCACGCGTCGGTCTCCCAGTAACGGGCCACGACCTCGGAGACCGGATAGCCTTCCTCGGCCAGCTCGTAGGCGGGCTCCAGCAACCGGGCGAGCGGCAGGCGACCCAGAGAGTTCGCGGCGTCCTCCCAGAGCCGGACGGCGCCGGGTACGGTAACGGTCAGGCCGCCGCGCTCGGGCATCTCTTCCATGCCCCGGTCGCGCAGCTTCTCTATGGTAGCGGAGCGAGGAGCGCGGCCGGAGCCATTCGCGCCCGAGGCCCGGCCCGTCGATGCCTCGTAGTGCAGGAGAAAAGCGTCGCCGCCCATTCCGGTCGCCATCGGGGCGACGACGGCCATGCAGGCGGCCATCGCGACGCAGGCGTCGGCGGCGGTGCCACCGGCGTCCAGCGTGCGGACACCGGCGAGGGCCGCGTCGGGGTGCTCGCAGGCCACTGCTCCGCGGCGCCCGAAGACTGTTGAACGCCCGCCCAGGTCGGGTCGCCGCAGGTCGGGCCGTAGGGCGTTCTTTATCTCCATGGGCGCATCCCTCCACCGATAGTGAGACCTCGCTTACAGTTTACAGGCTCGGTAGAGACTACATTGCGGGGGTAAGCTAAACAGGAGGTAAGTTGTGGGCAAAGAAGTGTACGTGGTCGGCACGCT
>JALYGE010000002.1 GCA_030777225.1 Actinomycetota bacterium | reverse complement strand
ACGCGGAGCTGCAGGCGGCGGGCGGGCTCCAACCCTACGCAGAAAGCGTTCAGGAGTTGGTTGCGCTGCAGTTCGACCGCTACTACGCCTGGCTGTCGGCGATGGACCGGGCGGGCGTGGACCGGCGACTGTTCCGGGAGGCCGGCAACGGACTACTCGACGCCGCCTGGAACCCGGTGCGGATAAACGCGCAGGGCACCGTGGAGTTGCGGAGCATAGACGGTAACTACCCGGACGTCATCCTGGAGATAGCAGAACTCGTGTGCCGGGCCGTCGAGCGAGTCAGAAGCGAAGGCCTGACGGTAACCCCGACAACAGGGATCATCGCCTTCGAGGTCGATGGAGGCCTGCTCCGGGTCCCGGACTTCGAGTACCTTGGGGGAGAGCTTCTCCGCGCCGCGGCAACCACGGGGTTAGAGAACCCGCGGGTCGTGGCATACCTGAATTCTGTCGTGGACTTCGTCGGGGACGGGTTGGAGTTGGAGATCCTGAGACCCGGCGGTCGTTACCACAATACCGAGACAGAGGTCCTGGAGAGCGTGAACCTCTCCGGCACGGCGTTGTCTGTGGACGAAGGACTGAGGCTCGTGCGCGAAGCCTGCGACGAGTTGGCAGCGCGGGTTACCGAATCCTATAGCGGGCAGAACAAACAAACAGCGAAAGCGGGGACGGATGGAGACTAAGAGCTCTTTCTTCAACGAGGTTTTCCAGGAGCGGGGGGTGACCCGCGGGTACTACGAGCCGTTGGTGGAAGCCATGAGGAAGCTCGGCGGGGAAGAGTTCACGGAGCGATGCGCGAGGGGCCACGAGAGACTCCGGGAACTGGGCGCCACCTTTCCCCTACCGGACAACTCCACCGGGAACGATCGCGTCCTGTCGGCGGATTGGATGCCCCGGATCATCCCAAGCGAGCACTGGGAGAAGATATCGGCCGGCGTCCTGCAGCGCGGCCGGGCGATAAACGCCTGGCTCTCGGACCTCTACGGCGACGGCCAGGAGGTCGTTCCGCAGAAGATAGTAGAGAGCAGCGTCTTCTACAGGCCCCACAGGCTGCCCGCGCAAGCCGCGCCCGTTCAGATCTACGGTCCCGACCTCGTTCACCTGGGCGACGGCGAATACGTCGTCCTGGAGGACAACATGCGGGTGCCGAGCGGCGCCGCCTACACCGAAGTCCTGCGGCGGGTGGGCCTGGAGGTAATGGGCGAGCTGTTCGCCCCCTACGAGGTAAGCGACATCGTTGCCTACTACGACAGGCTCTGCAAAGCCCTCGAAGCCGCCGCCCCGGAAGGCGTCGAGGACCCTTGCATCGCCGTGGTGACCCGCGGAGAAGACGACTCGGCGTACTTCGAGCACCATCGCATCGCCGAGGTGTGCAATTTTCGTGTACTGACCCTGGGTGACTGCTACGTGGAAGACGGCGAGGTGCGAGACCGCTCCGACGGGCAGCGGATCGACGTCATCTACCGCCGCTTCGACGAGGACTACATCGAGACCGACCTGCCGGAGCTTGAGGAAGTTTACCTCCAAGGCCGGATAACTATGGTTAATGCCCTTGGCGTGGGCGTCGCCGACGACAAGGCGGTCTTTCCCTACGTCCACGACATGATCCGCCACTACCTCGACGAGGAGCCCATCCTCAAGAACGCCCCAACCCACTCCCTCTCGGATCCCGAGCAGCGCGGCGAAGCCCTGGACCGTCTGGATGAGCTGGTCCTCAAACCGCGCGAGGGCTACGGGGCCCAGGGCCTACTCGTAGGCCCCGAAGCGGACCGGGAGGAGTTGGATCAAGCCCGCGAGCGGGCGTCGGAGGACCCGGAACAATTCATCGTGCAGGAGACTTTGGACTTCTCGATGCATGTGATCAGTTGCCAGGACAACGCCTTCGACGTGGACGAAACGTTCATAGACCTGCGTTGCTTCGTGCTTCCGGCGGTGGGCTACGTCATGCCCGGCGGCCTTACCCGGGTAGCCAAGCCCGGCACCCGCGTCGTCAACTCCTCCGCCGGTGGCATGGTGAAGGACACCTGGGTCCTGGAAGGCTGAGTCAGACGCCGCCTTCCGCGGCCCGACACGACTCTCCCGAGCATCCGGTAAGCGCCTCCAGCCGGCGTTGGAGGTGTCTGAGAAGGTCCAGCTCCGCCGTCGGATATTCATTGTTCATCTGGTAGGGGTCGGCTTCAAGGTCGTACAGCTCGCGCTCCCCCGTGTCGTACTCGACGTACAGGTGTTTGTCCGTCCTTACGGCCCTGAACCCGGGACGGCCCCAGCCCACGCGCATCGCCTCGCCGGTCGTCGAGATTTGCCGCCAGTTCTCCGGTACGGGGTCTCCGGTCAACATCCTCTTTAGCGAGCTATATTCGCTGAAGGCCGCCAGCCTTCTCTTGCGCACGCTCTCCGGGAAAGACTCCACGAGGAAGCTCTGCCGCCAATCCTCCTCCGCTACCGGCCTACTCGCCAGCAAGGGCCTGAAGGACCTTCCGTCCACAAAGGGCGGCTCTTCCACCTCACCCAGATCCGCCAGGGTCGGAGCCAGGTCGCTGTTGAGGACCATGTGGTCCAGAACCCGGTCTGCGGGCACGCCGGGTCCCCGGACCACGAGCGGAACCCGGATGTCTTCTTCGTAGGCCGTCCACTTACCCACCTCCAGCCGGTGCTGTCCCAGGTGGAACCCGTTATCGGAGGTAAAAATGATGTAGGTGTTTTCGAGCTCTCCCGTTCTCTGCAACTCGCGGACCACCTCCCCGATCATGTAGTCAACGGATAACATCGAGCGCAGCCGGTCGCGGTAGAGCTTTTCCATGTAAGAGATCTGACGCGGACTCAACCGCGGGTTGTTCCTTACCCAGAGAGGTTTGTCCGAGACGTCCGCCTCGTTGAAGGAGAGGGGCCGCGGCAGCGGGACGTCGGCGAAGGCATCTCTGTGCCGGGGGGCGGGCGTCGCCGGCTGGTGCGGGGCCTTCGTGTTGAGCATCATGAAAAATGGTGCTTCGCTCTCCGCCCGGCGGCTGATGTATCCGGTTCCTTTATCGGCGAGGAGGTCTGTGAAGTGCCGTTGACGGGGATCGTACCGCGTGACCGTTCCGTTTTCGCTCAACCGGTGGCTCATGTAGTTCCCCGCCACCCCGTACCACTCGTCCCAACCGGGCGGCACCCGGGTTGTATCTCTCTTGCCGAACCCGTAGCCGTTGAGGTACTTGCCCATGAAAGCGGTGTGGTAGCCCTCGTCGTGGAGCCAGGTGGCGACCGTGGACTTCTCGCGTCCGGAGGAGCGGAATTTCTTGGCGGCGCCGTGGGGCGGCTCGTTGGTGAACACCTTGTGGTTGTGAGTGTACTGGCCCCGGAGGATGGCGGCCCTCGACGGGCAACACATAGAGTCGGTGACGAAAGCGTTCTCAAAAGTGGCGCCCTCCTCGATCAACAACTTCCGAAGGTTCGGCATTCGCGATACGGACCCGGCGTCGAGGTCGTCGGTGAGTATCACGACGATATTGGGCCGCTTAGAGGTTTTGTTGACCTTTACCGGCTCGTCTATCTCCGGGGCGCACCCGAAGAGCAAGCCAACGACGAGCAGCGAGATGACCGCCGGGCTCAACCGCAATAGTATCGGCCAACCCGTTTTCGGGACTTTGGAAATAAACCTTTCTGCGAGGCTTGTCGTCTTCAGGGTCCGAGTATTTTTCAAGTGTTGTCCGCAACCGCGCGAGGCCGGTAGTTCGACCGGGGTTTTACCACGTTATGACGAGGTTCAGGGTTAAAGAGAGCGGGACCGAGCATCACCCTCCCTGGGTCGTCTGTTGCAGGCTCTCTCTGATCTGCTGCTCAGCCCTGGTGCGCTCCTGCTGTATCCTCTGCTCTACCTCCTGCTCGATCTGAGTTCTTCCCCTCTGGATCTCGTCTTCGGCCCGTTGCTGCACCTCGTCCTGTATCGCGCCACAACCCGCGGCGCCGGACACCGACACGAGCGCCGCCGCGACGACGGCGGCCATTCTCTTCTTCATCTCGATCCTTTCCTGATAGCGGAACCGATGCACCCTTCTCATCGTCCTGTCCGAGTCAAAAAGCGAAGACGGCTCCCCTTACTCTTCCAGCGGGTTCCAGGAGACGCTCACGGTCCCGAGCCGCACGTCGGTCTCTTCCCGGGCCACGACCTCGCCATCGTAGATTATGCGGACGCCGAGGGTGCCGGGGCTTATCTTCTGGCAGGCGGCCATTACCGTTTCGAGGGAAGTGCCGCCCGTCGACACACCCACCTCGTAAGACGCCGGCCTCCGCCCCTGAATAGTCTCGGGCTCGCCGATCACGCCCACGCTGCAGTAGTAGGCCGCCCCGCCCGTAATCCGCACCACGGCGCTACGCGGCCCGGGGGCCAGAGGACTTTGCTGGGCGTCCGGCTCGTCGCCAGTGGTCTGCTCTCTCTGGAGGGGTTGTTCTTCCTCCTCGACTCCGGCCGGGTCTTCCGGGACGGTTAGCTCTTCCTCGGGGGTTTCCGGTTCCGGCGTCGGCTGCGGCGGGATCTCCGGTTCGACCTGCGCGTCGTCCTGAAGATCGCTAGAGGACGGACTGCTGGCGTTGGTGGCGAGGAGAATCCCCAGCGCCGCGAGCGAGACCAGTATGGCTACAACACCTGCAGGTATGATCCAACGCGGCATAAGATGGTTCCTTTCTTCTGGTCCAATACGCCCGACAAGCGCCCGGCGCGAGCATGGTCTCCTCTGTAAGCCTCCCGTAGTCTACCCGAAACTTCGACCGTCGATTCCCGGATGTATACTCAACTTACATGGCGAAAGAGCGTGAAACAGTCCAGATAGACTTCGGGATCCGGGTCGGGGCGGTCGTGGAGCGTGATGGGCATATCCTGCTCGTGCGCCACAAGAAGCCGGACCGGGAGCCTTACTGGGTCTTGCCCGGCGGGCGGCTGGAACCGGGCGAGACCATCCCGGAGTGCGCCGAGCGGGAACTGGCCGAAGAGGCGCAGCTCGAAACGCGCTTCTCCGGGGTGCTGTACGTGAGCGAGTTCATGCGGGACAGCCGGCACACGGTGGACGTTATCGTAAGGGCTGTGCCCGACGAGGGCGCCGAGCCCGAGCTTGGGGAGGACCCGGAGGTCGAAGAGGGGGCCGAGCAGACCCTGACCGGGCTCCGCTGGGTGAGCGTGGAGGAGTTGGACGGCATAGAGTTGCTACCGAGCGGGGTTCGGAACCGCCTGGCGCGCGACGCCGGCCGCGGATGGCCCGACGCCGAAACAGATAACGGGATCTACCTGGGCGGTGGCCGGGATTAGCAGCCAGCTACAGGCGCTACTCTCCATCGTGACGCTGAACCTGGTCCTGATCTCGGCCACGGTCGGCGCTTTCTGGGCAGGGGTATTCGTGGCCCGGTTGTTGGGCCGGTCCGTCAGCTTCTCGCTCTCGCCCCTGGGCTTTTCTCGACCCCGGAGGGGCATACTCGCCGGGGTGGGCGTCGGCGTCTCGGTGGGCATGGCGGCGGTTCTCCTGGGCGGTATGGTCAACGCCCTTACCACCGTTGTATTCGAGCGCCTCGGTTACTCGACCGAATCCCGGGTACAGCAGGAGTTCATGCGGTCGCTTACGGGCTGGATCCAGGACCAGCCGGGCATAGCCATCCCGGCCATCGTCGCCGTGGTGGTGCTCTTCGGTCCTTTCGCAGAGGAAATGATCTTTCGCGGCGCCGTTTTCAACGGTCTCTACCGCCTGGGACGCCTGACCTCTAAACGAGTCGTCGGCGGTAAGGAAGTTGGCAGAGTGGCCGACGGGGCTTCTTTCGCGCTCGCGGCACTCGCCTCCTCCGCCGTCTTTGCCACCCTGCACCTGGAGCCGGTTCTGTTGCCGTCGCTCCTGCTGTTGGCGGTGGCCCTGTGCTGGCTGTTCCGCTGGAGCGGGAGCCTGCTACCCTCGTTCGTCGCCCACGCGACGTTCAACTCCTTCGCCACGCTGCTCATCATCCTCAGCGGGCTCGGCGTCTTCGAGTTGCCCGTCTAGAGACAGTCCACTGCTCACGAAGCGCGCACTTCCGCTCCGGGAAAAGAGTGAAACTAGCGACTCTGTTACCATCTACGGCAGGAGAGGGAGGTTGCCGAACGGGTGGCCGGAGACCGGGACTCGCCGAACAGTAGTGAACGACGTGGTAGCAAGTGAGGAGGAGCGACCAGTGATCAAGCACGAAGAAGCCCGACAGATCATCTCAGCCGCCGTGCGGAAGGCCGAGGAGATCGGCCAGCCGATGAACATCGCGGTTATGGACGCCGGCAGGAACCTCCTGGCGTTCGAGCGGATGGACGGCGCGTGGGTGGCGAGCATCGACATCGCCATAGACAAGGCTTTCACCTCGGCCGGCCGCGGGCTCTCCACCAGAAAGATTGGGGAGATGGCTCAGCCCGGTCAGCCCCTGTTCGGTATCAACACGACCAACGGAGGCCGGATCGTCATCTTCGCCGGCGGACTCCCGCTCGTGCGCGACGGTGAGGTAGTCGGCGCCATAGGCGTTAGCGGCGGCTCCGTAGACCAGGACGAGGAGGCGGCGGAGGCCGGCGTCGCAGCCTTCCAATAGCGCCTCGCCCTGCCAGGGGACATTACTAGCCTGAGCCTCGCGGCTGCTCCCCGACGTAGCGTGCTCTGGGGCGTATGAGGGTGTCGGCGGCGTACTGCTCGATGGCGTGCCCGATCCAACCGACGGTCCGCCCCAGGGCGAACAGCGCGAGCGCCCCGCCCGGCGGCAACTCCAGGGCGCGGGCCAGCGTCACCAGTCCCAGGTCCACGGTCGGACGCTCGCCCAACAGCTTCAGCGCCGCCTCGGAGGTGGCGGCGGACGTTTCCACAGCATCGGACTCCGGGCGAGCAGCCTCTGACAGCCGGATCAGCGCCGCCCCTCTCGGGTCTCCGTCGGGGTAGAGCCGGTGTCCGAAACCGGGCACGCTCTCCCCACGCCTCAAGCGGCCCTCCAACACCTCTCGCGCATTCCCGGAAGCCTCGACCTCCTGCAAGAGCTTCTCCGCCAGCTCGATCTGGCCCCCGTGCTTCACACCTTGCATCGCGGAGAGGCCCGCCGTAACCGCGGCGTAAGGCGTGGCCCCGGACGAGGCGACGCAGCGAACGACGAACGTCGAAACGGGCAACTCATGGTCGGCGCAGACAATGAGCGCGGCGTCGAGGAGCCGCCGGGACTCCGGATCCTGCGGTATCCAGCCTTTCTGCAAAATACCCGCAATGCTGTCATCCCCGATCCCACCGGCGAGACTACTCGCCATCAAGCGCAGGATGCGTTTCCCGGTCTTTACGACCGCCCTAGGACGCAGGTCATAGGCGACCGGATCTTCCACAGCCGCGAGCGGTAGCAGGCTCTGTAGCCCTTCCAACGCCGTCGGGTGGATGGCGGGGCTTCTCTCTACCGGAAGATGCTCGACCAGAGCATCTGACCCTAATATTTCCGAGACGTCGTCCGGAAGCTCGCCGGTCCACAGCAAAGCTGCAACCTCCTCGATGCTCCGGTTCCGGGAGAGCTCCAGCGCTTCCCACCCCCGGTAGTAGATGCGTCCGTCGGCGACCAGCGTGATACCGGATTCCAACATCGGCGCCCCCCAACGCAAGGCGTCCCCTAGAACACGTTCCGGGTCCCTCCGGCGCTCCTTCCTCTCCCGGAGCCGCCGCACGTCCTCACCATGGTAGCGTCTGCTCCGCCGGCTTCCCCCGACCGCCTCCGACCGCACCATCCCCCGGCTCACATAGGCGTACAAGGTCGGCAGGCTAACACCCAACTCCTCCGCCGCCTCGCGAGCGCTCAGATAAGGTTTGCCCTCACTCATCCCGAACCACCTTCCAAACCAGACTCCCTCACCTCGCCTTCCCAACCAGAGTACCTTATATTGATTTTAAAATCAACATTGATAAATAATCTTCGATCACCTACGATACTGTGAAGACGTGCGATAGAAGGAAGGCTCATGAAAGAAGATCCAACATTCCAATTCGTACCGGGTTTACAGGATGTGGTGGCGGCGGAGACCCGGCTCAGCAAGGTAGACGGCAAGAACGGGGAGCTTGTAATCGCGGGTTTTCTCGTCGAGGAATTGGCTACCAGAGCGTCTTTCGAGGAGGTCGTGCATCTGCTCTGGCACGACACCCTGCCCGAAGCCGGAGAGTTGAAAGACTTCCGCGGATCACTGTCCAATAAATGGGGATTGCCGGAGGCGACGCTGGACCTCTTGAGGGCGGCGGCGAAAGAGAGGGTCCCCGTAATGGACGCGCTGCGGATGGGGGTGGGGACCGCCGGCCTGGGAGCGTCTGGCAATCCGCTCGAAGAGCCCGGGTTCGATCAGGCGCTCATGCTTGTGGCGCGGGCGCCGGAGATCGTGGCGGCCTACTGGCGGATGTCGAACGGAGAGGAGGTTGTCGGACCTAATCCGGATCTGGGCTATGCTGAGAACTACCTGTACATGCTTACCGGAGAAGTCCCCGAGACCGAGCGCGCCCGCGCCCTGGAGACATACCTGAACACGGTCGTGGATCACGGCATGAACGCCTCGACTTTCGCGGCGCGCGTCATCATCTCAACCCGCTCCGACATCGTCTCGGCGATCGTGGGCGCGATAGGAGCCCTAAAAGGACCGCTCCACGGCGGCGCCCCAGGACCGGCGCTCGATGCAGTCTTCGAGATCGGCGAGAAAGACAGAGCCGAGCCCGTTCTACGAGAGAAGATCGAGGCCGGCGAGAAGCTCATGGGCTTCGGACACCGCATCTACAAGGTCCGCGACCCGAGGGCCAACGTACTCGCAGCGGCGGCGAAGCGGCTGTACGAGAACGCGGGCGACACGAACCTCTACGAACTGGCGTTACACGTCGAGAAAACGGCTATAGCGTTGCTCGAAGAGCACAAGCCGGGACGCAATTTGCAGACCAACGTAGAGTTCTACACCGCGCTGCTGCTACACGGCGTCGGCCTCCCGACGGAGCTGTTTACCCCAACCTTCGCCATCGGCCGGACGGCGGGCTGGACTGCCCACTGCCTAGAGCAGCGGGAACTGGACAGGATCATCCGTCCGGAATCTATCTACGTCGGCCCCGAAGACCGGAGTTGGGTTCCGCTCGAAGAACGATGTTAAGCAAAAGGCTCGACTAACGAATGCAGTATCAGTCGCTGCCACGTAGCCTTGTTCTATGTCACAAAGCTTGTGACATAGAATTGTAGCGACATAGCAAGCTGGAGGAAGGGTTCACCAGAGGTTTATGGAAGAACAAAATCTACCTGCAAGAGTTGACGAGCTCATGACTGAGCTTGTCAACAAAGATCCGCTCGTGCTGGCTTCGATAAGCGCTGTTCCTTACTTCGGCAGTACACTAGCTACGTTTTTCTCGTCTAAGTGGCTAAGAGGCCGCGCCAATAGGCGGGCAACTTTTCGCACTTGGAAACTCTAGAAG
>JALYGE010000001.1 GCA_030777225.1 Actinomycetota bacterium | reverse complement strand
ATTTGTGATCTGAAAGATCGCTGGGATACAGGCGGAGAGGTGAGAACATAAGATGAGAACATAAAGGGACTCCAGAAACCGGCTGTGTTGCTGATCAAGCCCCATTATCTACCTTCTCACACAGCTTTAGAGTAATCCTGATAGGTGCCGTGCTGACGACAATAACCACGTCAACCAGCCTGATCTTTCCGACTTTGGGTACGCTGGAGGTCTTCTCGGTGAGAGGTTTTCGTCGAGCCCCGAACGGGAGCCGTAGAAGCCCCTACTCGAACACGACCGTCCGGTTGCCATCTACCAGGATGCGATCTTCCAGGTGCCAGCGGACGGCGCGGGCGAGTACCCGGCGCTCTATCTCCCGGCCCTGTCGTACCAGGTCGTCTACGGTGTCCCGGTGTGTTACGTGGGATACGTCTTGCTGGATTATCGGACCAGCGTCGAGGTCTTCGGTGACGTAGTGGGCAGTGGCGCCGATGATCTTGACGCCCCGCTCATGCGCCCGCCGGTAAGGGTCGGCCCCGACGAAAGCCGGGAGGAATGAGTGGTGGATGTTGATGAGCCGGTCCGGATAGGCATTCACGACCTTCGGGGAGAGGATTTGCATGTAGCGGGCGAGCACCACGAGGTCTATCTCGTGGTCCGTCAGGAGGTCCAGCATTCGCGACTCCTGCTCGTCTTTCGTCGCCTTCGTAACTGGCAGGTGGTGGAAGGGAATACCGTAGATCTCCGCCCGCGAAGCCAGGTCCGGGTGGTTGGAGATGACGAGCGGTATCTCGGCGTCGAGCTCCCCGGCATCCCAGCGCCAGAGTAAGTCTATAAGGCAGTGGTCGTAGCGGGAGACCAGGATCGCCATCTTCTTCGGCGCGTCGGTGTGACTTATGCGCCAGCTCATGTCGTGTCGGCGGGCGAGCGGGGCGAAGGCCGCGCCGAACTCTTCCCGCTCCAGGCCGAAGCCGTCGCCTTCGATCTCCAGGCGCATAAAGAAAGTCCCGCTATCGCTAACGTACTGGTCGGCGGAAAGAATGTTGCCGTCGTGCATCGCAATAAACGACGAAATAGCCGAGATGAGCCCCTTCCTGTCCGGACAGGAGATCAGGAGCCGCACGTTGTAGCCGGTTGTCTTTTCTACGTCCACAGCAAGACGGCATTCTGCTATAAAGGTTCGTCAGATGGCAAGTACACCCAATAAGATGCAAGACTTGCTCTACATGAGCAGAGAAGAGCGCAGCCTCTTCGAGCGAGCGGCCACCGTGGCGCAGGCGGAACTTTCGTCCCTGCCCCGCCGCGACCAGGACATCTTCCTGACGCGCCTGGGGCGGTACTGGAGAGATCTCTACAGCGGCCTGAAACCACCCTACGGAAGCCGGGATGACTTCGAGGACTTTCTCTACCGGCTGGTGCGACGGGTCGCCGCCGCCTACGCCGCCCGTCCAGAAGAGCTGAAGCTGCTGGACCTGGAACGCAGTCTCGGCGCGGGATGGTTCCAGAACGAACACAGGATCGGCTACGTCTTCTACGTGGACCGTTTCGCCGGAGACCTGCAAGGCGTAAAAGAGCACCTGGGCTACCTAGACGAACTGGGCGTCAACTACCTGCACTTGATGCCACTGCTCGAAAAACGCCCTGGACCCGACGACGGTGGCTACGCGGTAAAGGACTACCGGAACGTAGACCCGGCACTCGGCACGATGGAGGATCTCGAAGAGCTGTGCGCGGTCCTCCGGTCGCGGGGCAAGAGCGTGTGCCTGGATCTCGTGCTCAACCACTGCGCCCGCGAGCACGAATGGGCCGTCCGCGCCCGCGCCGGGGAGCAGGAATACCTGGAGATGTTCAATACCTTCCCCAACCGGACGATACCCGACGAGTACGAAAAATTGCTCCCGGAGGTGTTGCCGGAGACTGCGCCCGGTAACTTCATGTGGGACGAAGACCTGGAACGCTGGGTGTGGACCTCGTTCAACGGCTACCAGTGGGACCTTAACTGGTCCAATTCGAAGGTCTTTCTGGAGATGACGGACGTAATGCTCTACCTGGCGAACCGGGGGGTGGAGATCTTCCGCCTCGACGCCGTGGCTTTTATATGGAAACGCTCCGGAACGAACTGCCAAAACCTCCCCGAAGCCCACGACATCCTGCAAGCCTTACGGGCCTGCACCCGCATCGCCACGCCCGCCGTCGCCCACAAGGCGGAGGCTATCGTCGCCCCGCACGACCTCATCCACTACCTTGGCACCCACAGCCGGTACGGTAAGGAGTCGGACCTCGCCTACCACAACAGCCTCATGGTCCAGTTCTGGTCCTCGCTCGCCAGCCGCGAGACGCCGCTGATGACCAACGTCCTGCGGAAGTTCCCCGAGAAGCCGTCCAATACCGCCTGGGGGACCTACATCCGGGGCCACGACGATATCGGATGGGCGATCACCGAGGAGGACGCCGCGGAGGTCGGCATCGACGGCGCGGCCCACCGGCTCTTCCTCAGCCACTACTACTCCGGGGACTTTCCGGGCAGCCACGCCCGCGGGCTCGTCTACGAGCTGAACCCCGCCACCGGCGACCGCCGCATCAGCGGGTCTACAGGGAGCCTCGCCGGGTTAGAGGCCGCGTTGGAGAGCGGAGACGAACGGCTCATAGACCTGAGCATCCGGCGCATCCTGCTCGGGCACGCCCTCATCATGGGCTACAGCGGCGTACCCCTCATCTACATGGGCGACGAGCTCGGCCTGCTAAACGATCTCTCCTACCTCGAAGAGCCGGACAAAGCCACGGATAACCGCTGGACCCACCGCCCGCCGATGGATTGGGAGAAAGCCCTCCGGCGCGAAGAACCGGGGACGGTGGAGCACCGGATCTTCACGGGTGTGCGGGTCCTGATCGAGGCCCGCAAGCGCACGCCGCACCTGCACGCCGCGACGCCGACCCATGTGCTGGAGCCTTACCACCCCAGGATCTTCTCTTTCGTCCGGCCCCACCCTTTAGGTCCGCTCGTCGCGGTGTACAACTTCACCGAGCACGAGCAGTACGTCAGCGCAGACCTGCCCCGCTCGCAGGGCATCGAGAACCCTTTCGACCGTATCACCGGGAGCCTAATCCCGATTACGGGTAACGACCTCAGGCTGGCACCGTACGAGGTGCTGTGGCTCACAGACGAACCCTGAGCTAACCCTCACCTCTTATCTGGGTCGCGGTAGGGTGAAAGAACAGCCCCAGGATCCAGTCGGTGGCTATCCGGGCCCGGTTCTGAGGGCTCTCGGTCTTGAACAGGTAGGTCGCCCGCCAGAAGAGCGCCGCTATGAGCCCGCTGAACTTCACGCCCATTACCTCGTTTACGGCGAACTGGCTGCCCATCTCCACTAGCTGACCTAAAGCCCTGTACTCAAAGGGCTGCAGCTCCTTGCCGTCTATGGCGGCGAGAACGTTCTTGGCGACGTACTCGCCTCCCTGGGCGGCGGCCTGGGCGTTGGGTGGGATCGGCTCTCCCTTGCTGTTCACGTTGGCCGCGCAGTCGCCGATGCCCCACACATTGTCGAAACCCTTTACCCGGCAGTACTCGTCAACCTCCAGGCCTTTTCTGGTGTCCGAGGGCAGTTCCTCCAGTTCCTCCAGCGTCACGCTCGCCCGGGCCCCAGCGGTCCAGATGACGTTCTCACACTCTATCTCCTGACCGTTGTCCAGGATTACCCTCTCAGCGGTGATCTCCTCGGCCCCGACGTTATTGATGACCTCTATGCGCAGGTCGGCCAGCTTCTTGCGGGCCGTTCGCTGAAGCGCCGGGTCGAGTTCCTTAAGGATCTGCTCGTTCCGGTCCACCAGGATGATTCGGACCCCATGAGGGTCTATGTTCGGGTAGTCTGGAGCGAGTACGTCATGCACCAGGCTATGCAGCTCAGAGGCCGTCTCGACCCCCGTTGCGCCGCCGCCGATGATAACGAAGGTCAGCTTTGATTGCGGCACATCACCCCGGGCCAGGGTAGCCTGCTCGAAACGTTCGATCACCCGGCTTTGGATCCGCTCTGCCGTGTGTATGCCCTTCATACTTATGGCATGCTCTTTAACTCCTGGTATGCCGAAGTACGCCGGCTCTCCGCCGAGAGCCATAATCAGATGATCGTAGGGAATCTCCCTTTCATCGGTGGTCACCTGATCGTAGGGCTCCTCTACTTCCTCGGCGGTCTTACCGGTGACTTTCACGACCTGCCGCTCGAAGTCTATGTCCTCGACCTCAGCCCTCCGAAAGCTGGCCCCCTCATCGATCAGCGAGCGCCGCAGTGGTTGGGCTACGTTATGGATCTGAATGTCGTTGCTTATTACTCCCGCGAGCATAGGCCAGAATGTGAAGTAATTCTCCCTACTGAGGAGCATCACTCCCACGTCATCGCGGTCTCTAGTTAGCTTGCAGAGCGTCTTGGCCGCTGTGTAACCCCCGAACCCGCCGCCCAATATAAGCACCTTCTTCTCGAATTCCCGGTAGGGGGGACGCTCCCACGGCTCGTAGCGC